>NZ_JBHSQO010000006.1:0-253161 GCF_042658445.1 Saccharothrix lopnurensis
CCTCGGTCGCGGCGGTCCGCGCCGCGCTCGGCCGCGGCTGGCCGCCGCCCTCGGCCGCGCCGGCCCATGCCGCCCCCGGCCGCCCGACCGGCCCCGACGCCCCACCCCGGCCCACCACCGCACGCAAAAACGCGGGCCCCGGAACCGACGTCGAGTTCCGGGACCCGCGAAAGGCGCTGCGCGCCGGGGGAGATCAGCCGCCCCAGCGGTTCGCGTTCTGCTGCTCGGCGGCCTGGTACGCCTCGCCGGCCTGGAGGACGGCGGTGGCGATGCTGGCCAGCACCTGCTGGATGCCGGCGGCGGCCTCGTCCCACTCCTTCTGGCGGGCCTGGTACTCGGTGGACGCGCCACCGTCCCACTGGGCGATGAGCGGCGCGAGGCGGGACTTCAGGTTGTCCAGCTCGGACTGCACCTGGTTCGCCTGGCTCTGGATCGCGGAGCCCGAGCTCGACATTTCGCCGAAGCTGACCTTGATGCGGTTGGTGTCGACCATGATTCCCCTCTTAAAAGACCAAGTCAGGAAGAAGCGAAAAGCGGGTGGAGCGGAAGTGCGGCAGGACCTGTCAGCCGTTGAGGCGGTTGGCGATGGAGGACATCACCTGGTCCTGGTCCTGGTCCTGGGTGAGGTAGGTGGAGGCGGTGCCGCTCATCTGCTCCGCGATCTCCACCAGCGCCTGGTGCAGCTTCTGGGCGTCGCCGTTGAAGCGCTCCATCAGGTTGGTGAAGGCCACCGCGGCGCTACCGGCCCAGGCGCTGGACAGGCCCTCTACCGTGCTGCGGAGCTGCGACAGGATGGCCTGCACCGACTCGTCGACGCTGATGATGTCCTCAGCGCCCTTGACCAGTTCGGCGTGTCCAGTCTGAAAGCCACTCATTCGTGAGACCCCCTAGGTCTTCTCGATCAGGCGTTCTCGGTTCGTACGCCTCTTCCGACGCAGACCCTGCCACGCCCGGTTCCGCCCTGGCGCGTTTTTCCCGGAAGTAGTTGCGCTAGTAAACGTTTGGGAGAGCAAACGGCGTCAGTAGAGGATTCGCGCTTGCGAAAAGTCCTCGTCATCGCCGGTGTCGGGGGGCAGTTGACCGCTCGGGCCGGCCACCGCGCGAGAACCGAGCGGAGTGGTGGGCGCCACGGAATTTGCATCAGCGTCCGTTTGCTCTCGCGATTTCTCCGGCGCGGGCAACTCCGCCGCGGCCGGCAACCGCTCCACCGGCAGGCCCCGGTGCTCGCGGAACCCGGCGGCGACGCGCCGGACGTCCGCCGAGGTCGCCTCGTGCGCCCCGGGCCGCACCTCGCGGCCGCGGGCCCGCTCGGCCAGCTCCCGGTTGCGCTCGCGCTGGGCCGCCGTCCGCGCCCCGGCCGCCGCGGCGGCCCGGGTGGCCCTGGTCACGGCGGCGTCGAGGTCCGCGCGGAACCTGGCCGTGGACTCCGGAATGCCGGTCATCGTCTCCCCTGGGGTCTGTCAGCCGGTCACGGTCAGCGTGCGGACGACCTGCTCGCACGCGGGTCGGACCCGCTCCCGCCCGTCCGCCGGGTACTGGCAGCCGACGCTGACCTGGAACGAGTCCTGGAACAGCAC
This sequence comes from Saccharothrix lopnurensis, assembly GCF_042658445.1. Classification (NCBI taxonomy): domain Bacteria; kingdom Bacillati; phylum Actinomycetota; class Actinomycetes; order Pseudonocardiales; family Pseudonocardiaceae; genus Saccharothrix; species Saccharothrix lopnurensis. Next base: position 1,578 of record NZ_JBHSQO010000006.1, read on the forward strand.
GTACCAGTCGATGGTCGTCGCGCCCGCCGTCTCCCGGTAGTGGACGACGTCCTTGCCCGCGAAGGTGGCGGAGGCGTCGAACCCGGACAGACCGGTGCCCCGGTCGTAGAGCGCGCGCAGCTCGGACCGGGCCCGGTCCGGGTCGGTGGAGGAGTCGTAGTCGAGCTTCTGCTCCTGCACCGCGATGGCCTCCGGGCCCGCGCCGCCGGAGGCGGGCTCCAGCAGCACCTTGCGGGTCTCGACCTGCCCGCCGGTCTGCTCCCAACCCGCCGGCGCGGTGAAGCTGTAGTCGTACTGGGCGATCGCCCGACCGCCGGCGGCCGAGGCGGACGACCCGGTCGTGGCCGGTCCCGGCGTGCCGTCCTCGCCCCGGCTCAGCGCGTAGGCCACGGAACCGCCGACGGCGGCCAGCACGACCACCGCCCCGGTCACCAGCAGCGGCACCCGGCTCCGGCGCGGCGCGGGCGGCGGGTGCGGGAAGTGCGCGGGGAACCCGGTCGGCGGCGGGGTGATGCGCCGGGTGATCCGGCGGGTGCCGTCGTCGGGGATCCGCCGCGTGGCCTCGTCGCGCGGCGGCAGGGCCCCGGTGCGCAGCGGGTCCGCGGCCACCGCCCGCAGCGCGCCCCGCGCCACCACGGTCTCCGGCTGGTCGATGCTCGTCGGCACCACCCCGGACTGCTCCAGCACCAGGCGGGCCACCAGCGGTATCCGGCTCGACCCGCCGACCAGGAACACGCCCGACAGCTCGCGCGGGTCCAGCCCGGCGTCGCGCACCGCGCCCACGACCAGCGCGGCGGCCCGGGTCAGCGGCGCGGCGACCAGGCGCTCCAGGTCCGCGCGGGTGACGTGCGCGTCGGGGAACGGCGGCGGCAGCGGCACGTCGGTGTAGGAGTGCCGGGACAGCGTCTCCTTGGCGCCGCGCACGTCCTGGCGCAGCACCCGGCGCTTGCGGCGGTCGGCCAGCTCCCGGCCCTCGACCAGCCCGCGCCACGCGTCCGGGTCGCCCGGGGCGACCAGCGAGCCGATGTGGTCCAGCAGCGCCTGGTCGACGTCCGCGCCGCCGAACCCCGGGTCGCCCTTGGCGGCCAGCACCCGGAACGAGCCGCCCCGCCGCACCACCACGCTCGCGTCCACCGTGCCGCCGCCCAGGTCGAGTACGGCCAGCGCCGCGCCGTCCGGCACGGCGTGGGTCGCGGAGTGGAACACGGCCGCCGCGACCGGCTCCGGCACCAGCCGCGTCTCCTGCGCCAGGCCCCGGGCCGCCCCGAGCAGCACCCGGGTCCGCATCGCGCCCCAGTCGGCGGGGTGGGTGAGCACCAGCAGGTCGACCGGGGCGTTGCCGGCCACCCGCCGCGCCTCGCCCACCGCCCGCGCCAGCACCGCCCGCACCACGTCCGACACCGGCAGCACGCTGGTGCCCAGCAGCAGTTCGCCCTCGTCGACCCGGCGCTTCGGGTGCGGCTCGTAGCGGGAGGGGTCCACGGCCGCCTGGCGCTCGGCCTCCTGCCCGACGAACAGCGTGCCGTCCGCCGCGGCGAACACCGCCGACGACACGATCGGCTGGCCGTCGACCACGACCACCTGGGGTTCCCGCCCGTTCCGGGACAGGGCGACGCAGGTGCTGGACGTGCCGAAGTCCACCGCCACGTGCAAGCTCATGCGCCATCCCCTCGTCCCGGCACCCGCGGGCACGCACATGCATACCCGATGCGGGAACGATCCGTCCCCGCCGCACACCCCGCCGCCGGCGCCGCGGTCACGGCGCCGCGGATCCCCCCGTCCCCCCGACCGCGGCGCCGGCCTCCGCGAAGGCCCTGCGCATCCGCTCCACCTCCAGCGCCGTGCCGACCTCGCCGTACTCGCGCAGGGCGGGCTCCAGCACGGCCAGCGCGTCGGCCGGCCGGCCCAGCGCCAGGTAGCCCTCGCCGATGGACGCCGCCGCGTTCGCCGCCCCGATCCCCTCGCCCACCTCGACGAAGATCCGGTACGCCCGCGTCGCGAGCCGCACGCCCTCGGCCGGGCGACCGGTGGCCACCGCCACCCGGCCCGCGAGGCTCGTCACGTAGCCCGTGCCCCGCAGGTCGTCCACGACGTCGATCCGCGCCACGGCGCGGGCCGACGCCTCGGCCGCCCGCGCCAGGTCGCCGTGCTGGAGGGCGCACCTGGCCACGCTGTGGTTCAACTGCACCTCGGCCAGCTCGTTGCCCAGCTCGCGGCACAGGGCCAGGGTCTCGTCGAAGTGCGGCAGGGCCTCCTCGTAGCGCCCGGAGTGGGCCAGCATCAGGGCCAGCTCGCGCCGCACCGAGCAGGCCGCGCTCCGGACGCCGCCGCGCCGCGCCGCCTCCACCGCGCGCCGGGCCAAAGCCACGTCCGCCACACCGGTGCGCAGGTGGCCGTAGTGCGCCAGCGACGCCAGGGCGAGCGCCTCCGCGGCGTGGTCGCCGTCCCGGCCGAAACCGCGGGCGCACTCCGCCAGCGAGCCCAGCAGCTCGTCGTCGAGCGACGCCTTGATGTGCTGGATCGCCAGGTGGTACCTCATGCGCCCGGCCCACCGGTCCTCGCCCGCGTCCCGGAGGGCCCGCTCGACCACCCCGGCCAGCTCGATCACCCGGTCGTTGGGGACGAACACGTCCAGGTACCGCATGGCGCGCTCGTAGAGCCGGAAGGACTCGACCGCCCACCCCCGCCGGGCCGTCGCCTCGATGGCGCGCTCCAGCGCGACCTGCTCGGCCAGCAGCCAGGCGACGCCGTCCGCGGTCAGCCGCTCGACCTCCCGCGCGGGCAGCACGCCCGAGGGCTCCACCGGGCTGAGCGGCACCTCGTCCACGCTCTGGGTCGTCCGCCCGGACGCCGCCTCGGCCAGCGTGGTCAGCACGCCGAAGTAGGCGCGCAGCACCGCGTCGTTGCCCGCCGGGTCGTCCGCGGCGGCCATCTCGGCCGCGTAGACCGCGAGGACGTCGTGCAGGCGGTAGCGCGGCTCGCCGGTCGCGTCCGCGCCCGTCTCCTCCAGCAGGTTCGCCTCGACCAGCTGCTCCACCGCGGGCTCCGGGTCGTCGAGCCCGGTGAGCGCCCTGACCACCCACGAGGCCACGTCCACCGCGCCGAGCAGGCCCAGCCGGCGGAACGCCAGCGCCGCCTCCGGCGCCAGCGCCCCGTAGCTCGGCTCCAGGCTCGCCCGGACCTCCAGGTCCCCCGCCGCCAGCTCGTCCAGCCTGCGCCGCTCGTCGACCAGCCGGGCGGCGAGCTTCGCCGGCGGCAGGGACGGCCGGGCGGCGAGCCGGGCGCCCACGATCCGCAGGGCCAGCGGCAGCCCGCCGCACACCTCGACGACCTCGTCGACCGCCCGCCCCGCCGCGGCCACCCGGTCCGCGCCGATCATCAGCGACAGCAGGTCCAGCGCCATCGCGGGGGACAGCGGCGGCACCCGCAGCACCCGGACGCCCGGCAGGCCGGACAGCCGCCGCCGGCTGCTGATCAGCACCGCGGTGCCGGGCGTGCCCGGCAGCAGGTGCCGCACCTGCGCCACGCTCGCCGCGTCGTCCAGGACCAGCAGCACCGCGCGGTCGGCCACGTGCGCGCGGAAGGCGGCGGCCCTGGCCTCCAGCCGGTCCGGGATGGCCGAGGAGGCGACGCCGACCGCGGTCAGCAGCTCGGCCAGCACCTCGCCCGGGTCGCGGGGCGCGCGGCCCGCGCCGTCGAGCCGGACGAACAGCTGGCCGTCGGGGAACCGGTCGCGCAGCGCGTGCGCGACCCGGACCGTCCAGGCGCTCTTGCCGCCGCCGGGCGGGCCGGTGATCGCGACCACCGGCACCCCGGTGCCGCCGGAGCGGCCGGTCAGCAGCGCGATCGCCTCCTTGCACAGGTCCTCGCGCCCGACGAAGTCGACCGTCTCGGGCGGCAGCTGGCACAGCGCGGTCCACGCGCCGGACGCGCCGGACGCGGCGGGTGGCGCGGCCGGGGGCGCGGGCTCGCCGACGAGCACGGTGTGGTGCACCGCGCGCAGGTACTGGCTCGGGTCGACGCCCAGCTCCTCCACCAGCCGCTCGCTGATCGCCCGGTACTCGGCCAGCGCCTCGGCCTGCCGGTCGCCGCGGTGCAGGGCGAGCACCAGCTGGCCCCAGAACCGCTCCCGCAGCGGGTACGCCTTCGTCAGCGCGCGCAGCTCGGGCACCAGGTCCACGGCGCGCCCGGCCGCCAGGTCCGCCTCGATCCGCCGCTCCAGCACCACCAGCCGCTCCTCCCGCAGCGGCTCGACGTCCTCCTGGTGCAGCGCGTCGGACCGCACGTCCGACAGCGGCTCGCCCCGCCACAGGCCCAGCGCCTCCGCGCACCGGCCCTCGGCGGCCAGCGCGCGGAACCGGTGCAGGTCCAGCGCGTCGGGCCCCACCTCGGCGAGGTAGCCGTTGGTCGTGGTGCGCACCACGTTGGCCTCGCCCAGCGCCTGCCGCAGGCGGGTCACCACCATGTGCAGCGTCGAGCGGGCCCGCGCCGGGTTGCCCGCGCGGCCGTCCCACAGCCGCTCGACCAGCGCGTCCACCGTCACGGTCTGGTTCGCGCGCAGCAGCAGGGTCGCCAGCAGCACCCGGGCCAGGCCGGCGGGCACCTCGACCCGCTCGTCGCCGTGCCACACCTCCAGCGGGCCCAGCACGGTGAACCGGATCACGCGAGGGCCGCCCGCCGACGCGCGTGCGGTGGCACCGGACCACGTCCCCACCGGGCCAGGGCGGAACCCGGCACCTCGACCCGAACCACCATGCCCCTCCCCCTGGACGTGGACCAGTTTACGGCTGGTGGCGGGTTGTGCGCCCACCGTTGTGCGCGCCGGTGCCGCGACCGTCCACACGGGTGGGTCACCGCGCGACGGGGGGATCGGCCCGCACCAGCTCGACCGGCGCGGCCGTCGGCCGCGTCCGGGCGCGGGGGCCCGCCGCACCCGGGACCGCCGGCGCGGTGGCCCCCGACCGGGTCGGGGGCCACCGCGCCGCTCACCCGGCGACCAGCTCCGCCAGCCGGGCCCGGACCTCCTCCGCCCGCGGGTTGGCGTCGCGCTCCAGCACCTCCAGCGCCCTGCGCAGGGCGTCGCGCGCCCCCGCGGCGTCCCCGGTGGCCTCCAGCGCCGTGGCCAGGTTGTCCAGGGCGAACACCTCCTGGCGGGCGCTGAGCAGGTGCCGCGGCAACGCGAGGATCTCGGTGAACTCCCCGATCGCCAGGTCGAACCGGCCCAACCCGAGGTAGATCACGCCCAGCGTGTCCTTGACCGAGGCCAGCAGGTCCTGGTCGGCCCGCAGGCAGGTCTCCATGGCCTCCAGGCAGGGCGCGAGCGCCCGCTCGTACTCCCCCATGCGCGTGAGCGTGTCGGCGTAGTTGTTCAGGGTGACGGTCGTGTAGTCCGCGCCGGGCAGGGCGCGCGACAGCTCGATGGCCCGCACGTGCAGCCGGCACGCCTCCTCGAACCGGCCGGTCCGCGAGTAGACGCCCGCGACCTGGGCGACGGTCGACGCGGTGCCCCGGACGTCGCCCACCCGCTCGCGCAGCCGCAACGCGTCCTCGAACAGCCGCAGCGCGCTGTCGTACTCGGTGCGGTTCTTGGCCAGGCAGCCCAACGTGTGCAGGGAGAGGGCCTCCGCGTACTCGTCGCCGACCGCGCGGGCCGCCTCCAGCGCGATCTCGGACAGGTGGGTCCACTCGGCCGAGTCCTGGCGCAGGTTGAGCCACGGCCACATCGCGTTGGGCAGCCGCCAGCCGTGCTCGGGGAACCCGTGTCGCCGCGCCAGCCCGACCGCCTCGACCAGGTTGCGGTGCTCGACCTCGCACCAGGCGGACGCGCCGTCCCGGTCGGCGAGCACCACCGGGTGCACGGCCTCGTCGGGCGTGGTGAGCGGGACCGCGGCGTGGTGCCGCGACATCAGCGCGCCCGCGCGGTGGGCGGAGTGCAGGTGGAAGTCGAGCAGCCGGCGCACCGCGGCGCGGCGCTCCGCCGCGGTCTCGTGCTCCTGCACCAGCTCGGCCGCGTACGCGCGCAGCAGGTCGTGCCACGCGTAGCGGCCGGGCTCGTGCTCGGTCAGCAGGTGCGCGCCGGTCAGTTCGCCCAGCACGCGGCGGGTCCGCCCGACCGGCAGGCCCGCGAGGCTCGCCGCGGCGGCCACCGGCACGTCCCGACCGGCCGCGACGCCGAGCAGCCGGAACAGCCGGGCCGCGGCCGGGCTCAGCCGGCGGTAGGACCAGGACAGGGCGGTGCGCACGCTCGTGGCCCGGTCGCCGGTCTCCAGCGCGTCGAGCCGGGTCTCCTCGTCGGCCAGCTCGTCGACCAGCGCCCGCAGCGGCAGCCGGGGGTTCACCGCGGCGCGGGCGGCCACCACGTTGAGCGCCAGGGGCAGGCCCGCGCACCGGGCCACCAGCTCGTCGATCGCCCCCGCGTCCGCGTCGACGCGCCGGGCCCCGAGCCGGCGCCGGAGCAGGACCACCGAGTCGCCGGCGTCGAGCAGGCCGAGGGTCAGCGGTGCGGCGCCCTCGCCGGCGACCAGGCCGGTGAGCTGGTTGCGGCTGGTCACCAGCACGGCGCAGCGGGGGCCGGCGGGCAGCAGCGGCCGCACCTGGTCGGCGTCCCGGGCGTTGTCCAGCAGCACCAGGACCCGTCGGTCGGCCAGCAGGCTGCGGTACATCGCGGCCATCTCGTCCACGGTGGGCGGAACCGTGGCGGGCGACACGCCCAGCGCGTCGAGGAAACCGCGCAGCACCACCCGGGGCGGCACCGGCTCGCCGCCGACGTCGAACCCGCGCAGGTTGGCGTGCAGCTGCCCGTCCGGGAACCGGTTCGCCACCCGGTGCGCCCAGTGCACCGCCAACGCCGTCTTGCCCACCCCGGCCGTGCCGTTGACGGCCGAGATCACCGCGCCGCCGCCGGACGCGGCCTCGTCCAGCGCGGCGATCGCGTCCCCGCGTCCGGTGAAGAACGGCGGCGGCGCGGGCAGCTGCCGGGGCACCGCCGGGCCGCGCGGCGCCGGCTCGTCGCCCAGGACCCGCCGGTGCACCTCCCGCAACGCCGGTCCGGGCTCGACGCCCAGCTCGTCGACCAGCTGCTCGCGCACCTCCCGGTAGGCGGCCAGCGCCTCGGCCTGCCGGTCCGCCCGGTGCAGGGCCGCCACCAGCTGCGCCCACAGCCGCTCGCGCAGGGGGTACTGCCTGGTCAGCGCCCGCAGCTCGGGCACGAGCTCCGCCGCCCGGCCCACCGCCAGGTCCGCGTCGACGCGCCGCTCCAGCACGCCCAGCCGCTCCTCCAGCAGCGGCGCGACCTCCTCGCGGTGCAGCGAGTCCGACCGCACGTCCACCAGCGGCTCACCGCGCCACAGCGCCAGGGCCTCGGCGAACCGCCGCCGCGCCACCAGCTCCCGGTACCGGTGCAGGTCCAGGCTCCCCGGCGGCACCTCGGCCAGGTAGCCGTCGGCGACCGTGCGCACCACGTTGGCCTCGCCCAGCGCCTGCCGCAGCCGCGTCACCACCATCTGCAACGTCGCGCGGGCCCGCGACGCGGTGGGCGGCGCGCCGTCCCAGAGCCGGTCGATGAGCAGGTCGGTGGGCACCACCTCGTCGGCGCGCAGCAGCAGCGACGCCAGCAGGACCCGGGCCCGGCCGGCGGGCACGGGCACGGGGCGATCGCCGAGCCGCACCTCCAGCGGCCCGAGGACACGCAGCTCGACCGACAGCTCCCCCACCTCCACCGCCGTTGGAGCATAGGGGAGTCCTGATCACCGTGACAGCGCGGCGTGAGTCGACTGTGAGCGCCACCGGGCACAGTGGAGCCGGTTCACCGCGGTCCCGGTCCGGTGGGCGGGCGGCGGCAGGCAGGAGGGGGTCCGCCGTACGCGCGCCGGGCAGGTCCGATGGGGCGGCCCCGGGGGGACACCGGGGGCCGGGACCGGGGACCGGGGTGGACGCCACGACCCGTGGCCGCCGGGGCGCTTCCCCGCACCGGTGGCCACGGGTCGTGCCACGTGCGCGTGCGCGGGTCGGGCCGGTCCGGTCCGGTCCGGCAGGCGCGGCCCGCACCACCTCCCGCGGGCACGACGAGTCGTTCCGGCCCGGCGGGCGCTCGCAGCACGGCCCGCAGGCGCGGCCCGCGCCAGTCCGGCAGGCGCGGCCCGCACCACCTCCCGCAGACGCGTGGGGGCCCCACCGGTGTCCGGTGGGCCCCCCACGCGTCCAGACCGCGCGTCCAGACCTCCGAGCGCCCGGGGCCACCAGTCCGGCGGCCCCGACCACGCGCTACTCCGGGTCGATCCAGGCCACCTGGATGCGCTGCTGCCCGAACTTGCGGGTGACGAGCGTGCCCCGGCCCGGGGGCTGCGGCGAGGGCTTGAGGTTGCCCACGATGTTGCCCTCCTCCTTGGACCCCGACCCGACCATGATCGGCGCCGAGATCTCCTTGAGCTTGCCCAGGATCGGGTCGAACAGCGCCCGCGACGCGCCACCCATGCGGCGCACCACGATGATGTGCAGGCCGACGTCCTTGGCCTGCGGGATGAACTCGGCCAGCGGCTGGAGCGGGTTCACCCCGCCCTGCGGCGCGACCAGGTCGTAGTCGTCGACCACCACGAACAGCTCCGGCCCCTTCCACCAGGACCGGTTCCTCAGCTCCTCCTGCGTGACGTTCGGCCCCGGCAGCCGGCCCTGCATCGAGCCGCGGACGTCCTTGATCATGTCCGTCAACTGGTTGCCCGACACCGCGTAGGACAGCAGGTGGTCGGTCCCGATGTAGCCGAGCATCGTGCGCCGGTAGTCGACCAGCAGGATCAGCGCCTCGCTGGAGGTGTAGCTGCCCATGATGCCGCGCACGATGGTGCGCAGCATGTTCGTCTTGCCGGACTCGCCGTCGGCCAGCGCCATGAAGTGCGGGTCGGCGTCGAAGTCCAGGAAGACCGGCGCCAGCTCGTCCTCGTTGACGCCCAGCGGCACCAGGTGGCCCCGGTTGGGCCTGACCTGGAGCACCTGGTTCATCAGCTCGTCGTGCGGCAGCACGTCGGGCAGCAGGCGGACCTGCGGCGCGTGCCTGCCACGCCACGTGCCGCCGACCTTGGCGATCATGTCCTGCACGCCCGCCGCCACGTTGACGGCGTCCGACGAGGCGTCGATGCGCGGCAGCGCGGTCAGGAAGTGCAGCTTCTGCGGCGACAGGCCGCGACCGGGCCGGCCGGCGGGCACGTTGACCGCGACCTTCCGGTCCACCTCGGACTCGCTCGGGTCGCCCAGCCGCAGCTCGAACCGGGTGCCCAGCAGGTCCTTCATCGCGGGCCGGATCTCCGCCCACCGGTTGGCCGCCACCACCACGTGCACGCCGAACGACAGGCCCTGCGCGGCGAGCGCCTGGACCGCCGGCTCCAGCACCTCGAACTCCTGCCGGAAGTTCATCCAGCCGTCGACCAGCAGGAACGCGTCGCCGAAGTCGTCGTCCCGGATCTCGCCGCGCCGCTTGCGGTTGCGGAACTCGACCATCGAGTCGATGCCCTGGGCGCGGAACCGCTGCTCGCGCTCGGAGATCAGGCCGGACAGCTCGGCCACCATGCGACGCGCCTTGTCCACGTCCAACCGGCTGGCGAAGCCACCGACGTGCGGCAGCTTCTCCAGCGCGGCGAGCGTGCCGCCACCGAGGTCGAGGCAGTAGAACTGCACCTCCTCGGGCGTGTGCGTCAGCGCCATGGACGTGACCAGGGTGCGCAGCATCATCGACTTGCCCGACTGCGGGCCGCCGACGATCGCGCCGTGGCCGGCGGCGCCGGAGAAGTCGGCCCACAACAGGTCGCGGCGCTGCTCGAACGGCTTGTCGACCACGCCGAGCGGCACCTGGAGCTTGCCGTTGGCGAAGAACCCCGGCGCGGTCAGACCGCGGTCCTCGGTCTGCTGGAGCGGCGGCAGCAGGGTGTCCAGCGACGGCGGCTCGTTCAGCGGCGGCAGCCACACCTCGTGCGCCGGCGGGCCCTGGCCCACCAGGCGCTCGACCACGACCTCCAGCTCGCTGGGCTCGTTGGAGTCCTCTTCCTTCTTCTGCTGGACCACCGGCTCCAGCGGCCGGATCGGCTCCTTGGGGACCTCGATGTAGTCCGGCACGAAGAACCGGGGCCGCTTGTCGCTGGTCACCGGCGCGGCCGGGCCGCCGACCTGGATGCCGGCGGGCCGGTACGGGCCCGACACGTACAGCGCCTTGAACCGGGTCAGCGGCGAGCCCTGCACGCCCAGGTAGCCCGAGCCCGGGATGGGCGGCAGCTCGTAGGCGTCCGGCACGCCGATCGCGGCGCGCGACTCCGCGGCGGAGAACGTCTTCAGGCCGATCCGGTAGGACAGGAACGTGTCCAGGCCGCGCAGCTTGCCCTCCTCCAGGCGCTGCGAGGCCAACAGCATGTGCATCTGGAGCGACCGGCCGACGCGACCGATCTGGAGGAAGATGTCGATGAAGTCCGGCTTCGCCGTCAGCATCTCGGAGAACTCGTCGATGCAGATGAACAGCGCGGGCAGCGGGTCGAGGTCGGCGCCGTTCTCGCGCGCCTTCTCGTAGTCCCACACGTTCTTGTAGTTGCCCTTGGCCAGGACCTCCTGGCGGCGGGACACCTCGCCGGCGATGGCGTCCTTCATCCGGTCGACCAGGGTCAGGTCGCCCGCCAGGTTGGTGATCGTCGCGGCGACGTGCGGGGCCTTGTCCAGGCCGAGGAACGTCGCGCCGCCCTTGAAGTCGACGAGGATCATGTTCAGCGTCGTCGACGAGTGCGTGGCCAGCATCCCGAGCACGAGCGTGCGCAGGAACTCGGACTTGCCGGAACCGGTCGCGCCGATGCACAGGCCGTGCGGACCCATGCCCTCCATCGCCGCTTCCTTGATGTCCAGCTCCACCTGCTGGCCGAACTCGCCGATGCCGAACGGCACGCGGTAGCGGTCGCGCACCGGCCGGGGCCGCCACGCCGACTGCACGTCGAAGGTCATCGGGTCGCCGGGGATGCCCAGGAACTCCAGCAGCGGCGGGTTGTTGCTCATGGACAGCGGGTCCTCGTCGACGCCGCCCGAGTCCACGCCGCCGATCCGGTACGGCGACAGCCGGCGCGCCAGCGCCTCGGCCTCGACCACGCTCAGCCAGTCCGGCGCGCCGAACCACTCGACGCCGCTCGCGCTGCGGGCGCCCAGCTTGTCGTCCTCGATGACCAGCCGCAGGCCGCGGCGGGCGGTCAGGTTGCCCAGCGACTCGGACAGGTCGAGCAGGGTGACGCCGACCAGGCCCTCCTCCAGGACGATCTGCTCCTCGCGGGTCACGTCGCCGTCGTCGATGAGGATCACCACGTGCGGCTGGTCCGCGGGCGGCGGCGCGTTGCGGGTGAACCGCTGCCGGTCGCGCAGCTGCTCGTCCAGCATCTGCTCGACCTCGGTCAGCGAGCCCGCCATCATCCGCATCTGGCCGATGCCGTCGATGATGGTGGGGTGCTGCACGTGCGGCAGCCACTTCATCCACTCCCACTCGGCCTTGGTCCGGCCGGTGGTGACCACCGCGATGAGCAGGTCGTCCGGTGAGTGGAAGGTCGCCATCTGCGCGAGCAGGGCGCGGGCCAGGCCGCGCTTGACCTCGATCTCGCCGAGCAGGCCGACCGCGGCGAAGCCGCGCAGCGCGATCGAGATCGGCAGTTCGGGCACCAGCGAGTGGGCGCGCACGAACCGGCGCAGCGCCAGCGTCGCGATGGGCTCCAGCTCCTCGACCGGGCCGGTCTGCGGCGGCACCAGGCGGGTGGCCAGGCGCTGCGAGCCGCGGCCCGCGCGCAGGTGGCAGAAGTCGGGGTCGTTCTGCCGGCGCTCCCACATGCGCCGGGTGGTGGCCAGGGACCAGAGCACCTGCGGGTCCGGGTGGACCCACTCGCGCTCGGCGCGCTGCTCGTTGGCCGCCTCGCGGGCGCGGTCCCGCATCTGGCCGAGGTACCGCAGGTAGTCCTTGCGGTCCTCGTTCATCTCGGCCTTCTTCTGGCCCCGGCCGCCGCCCATGCCGCCGGCCATCATGCCGATGGTCGACACCAGCATCATGCCCGGCATGATCATGGCCGCCGGGCTGCGGTTGCTGTAGGAGAACATCAGGACCATCATCCCGACGGACGAGACGATCATGACGACGGGCAGCGCCTTCATCATGATGTTGCCGGGGATGACCCGGGGCACCTCGGGCGGTGGTTCGAGGTGGACCTCACCGCCGGGCGGGCGGGGCGCGGCGAGGCGTGCCGTGCGCTTGAACTGCAGCGTGCTCACCTGACGGGCACCTCTTCAAACTCGATCCAAGACCGCTTGGCGCGCGTGCGGGCGCGGCCGGTCGCACCCGACACTATGGCGCACCGGGGCACCTCCCGGAGGTGGGTCCGGCAAAGAGTGTTGCGCACGTGTTGTGCGGAACGGCACTGCCGCGACGCCCGGGGCGGCCATACTTGGGTCCGCCGGAGGGTCCGCCGACCGGACCAATACAGTCGGGGCGACCTGCGGCACACACTCATCCAGGACTTTAGGGGGCGCTGGTGGCGACCGGTACGACGGTGTTCAGCCGGGTGACGGTGGTGGCGCCGCGGACGCGCATCGACGTCGCGCTGCCCGCCGACGTGGCCGTGGCCGACCTCCTGCCGATGCTGCTGGACATGGCCAAGGAGGCCACTCCGGACGGCGGCGTGCGGCACGGTGGGTGGGCCCTGGCCAAGCTCGGCGACGGCCCGCTCGACCCCAGCCGCACGCTGGCCTCGCTCGGCGTGGTCGACGGCGAGCTGCTCCAGCTCCGCAAGCGCAACGAGAACCCGCCGCCGCCGCTGTACGACGACGTGGTCGACGCGATCGCCGAGTCCGACCCGGACAGCTTCCGGCCGTGGACCAAGGACACCGCGCGCCGCTACGGCCACCTCGCGGGCGCGCTGGCGCTGATCACGGCCGCGGTCGCGGTGCTGCTGTCCGGCCCGCTGGCGGGCGGCACCAACCTGGGCCCCGCCCTCAGCGCGGGCCTGGTGGCCATCGCGGCGCTGGCCGCGGGCGCGGTCATCTCCCGCTCGTACAACGCCACCGGCACCGGCGTGCTGATCGCCGCGGCGGGCGGCCTGCCGATGGCGTACGTGGCCGGCCTCTACGCCGTGCCCGGACCGGTCGGCCGGCCGAGCCTGCTGCTGGCCAGCGCGCTGGTGCTGATCTTCGCCTCGGTGGCGATCCTGCTGATCGGGCGCGGCATCACGGTGTTCATCGCCGCCGCCACCGCGGGCGCGCTCAGCGGCCTGGCGTTCCTGATCGGCATCTTCGTCGACCACCCGGTCGAGGGCATCGCGGCGGCCACCGCGGCGGTCTCCCTGGCGGCGCTGTCCGCGCTGCCGCGGCTGACCATCCAGCTGGCCAAGCTGCCGCTGCCGACCGTCCCGGGCAGCGCCGAGGACCTCAAGGAGGACACCGGCTTCCCGGAGTACTCGGTCATCGAGCGCCGCACCGCCAACGCCCACGAGTACCTGACCGGCACGATCATCGGCTGCGGCGGCATCGCCGCGGTGTTCGGCGTGATCGCCGCCTCCGACGACAGCATCTGGGGCACGCTGCTGGCGATCGTGGTGACCCTGGTGCTGCTGCTGCGCGGCCGCTCCTACGCCAACGGCGCGCAGGCGGTGGCGCTGCTGGTCAGCGGCATGGTGGCGGGCACCGGCGTGCTGGTCGGGTGGCTGCTCCAGTCCTCGCCCGCCGACCGGCTGCTGTACGTGTTCGGCTCGCTGGTGGCCGTGGGCGCGACGGCCCTGGTGCTCGGCGTGATCTTCCCCAACCAGAAGTTCTCGCCGGTGCTGCGCCGCACGGTGGACGTGCTGGAGGCGATCCTGATCGCCGCCGTGCTGCCGCTGGCGCTGGCCGTGATGGACCTGTACGTCGCCATGCGCCAGCTCATCCCGGCGTGAGGTCGTGATGCGGACCCGCAAGCTCGCCGCGCTGCTCGCCGTGGCGGTCACCCTGGTGACCGGGCCCGGCGCGCACGCCCAGCCGACCTCTGCCGCGCCGCCGGAGCGGCCGAACTCGCAGCCGCCGCCGGTCGACCCGGGGCTGCGGCCGGCGAACGTGCCGGCGCAGGAGGACGTCGGCTACACCAAGAGCGTCGAGTGCATCCGGTCGGGCACGAACAACCGGCGCATCGAGAACCGGCCGTGGGGGCAGATGCAGCTGCGCCTGGAGGAGGCGCACCGCTTCGCCACCGGCCGGAACGTGAAGCTGGCGGTCATCGACACCGGCGTCAACGCCCAGCACCCGCGCCTGGCCGGCCGGGTCAGCGCGGGCGGCGACTACGTCGAGACCAACGAGAAGGGCGTCAAGGACTGCGACGGCCACGGCACCGGGGTGGCGGGCGTCGCCGCGGCCAGCCGGGACGACGCGACCGGCTTCGTCGGGGCCGCGCCCGAGGTCCAGGTCATCGCGATCCGGCAGACCAGCAAGCACTACGAGTTCAAGGACCCGGCGAAGGTCGACAACCGGCCCACCGCGGGCAAGGTCGGCACGCTGGCGCAGGCCATCGTGGTCGCGGTCGAGCAGGGCGCGCAGGTCGTCAACATCTCGCTGACCGCCTGCGCCGCGCCCCACGAGCCGAGCAGGCAGGAGCGCGAGCTCCAGGCCGCGATCGACTGGGCGGTCAACGCCCGGGACGTGGTCGTGGTGACCGCGGCGGGCAACATCGACCCGGCCAACGGCTGCGAGGGGCAGAACGACAACGAGGACGTCGACGACGTCCGGGTGGTCGCCTCGCCCCCGTGGTACGCCGAGAACGTGCTGTCCGTGGCCTCGATCAACCAGATCGGCGAGGTCTCGTCGTTCTCGGTGTGGGGCCCGTGGATCAGCGTGGCCGCGCCCGGCGAGGGGATCGTCACCCTCGACCCGGCGGGCGAGGGCCTGACCGACGCGAACGTCGACCCGACCGGCAAGGTCACCGCGATCCAGGGCACCAGCTTCGCGGCGCCCTACGTGGCGGGCGTGGCGGCGCTGGTGCGCGAGCGGTTCCCGCACCTCGACGCGCGGCAGGTGATGAACCGCATCAAGGCCACCGCGCAGCACCCCGGCAACCCGGAGGGGCGGGACCGCAAGGTCGGCTACGGGATGATCAACCCGGTGGCCGCGCTGACCGCGGAGCTGCCCTCGGAGCGGCCGGGCGCGAAGCCCGTGTCGCCGGAGCAGGTGATGACCACCCTCGATCCGCTGAACCCGCCGGACCGGACGCCGATGATCGTGGCGCTGTCGGGCACGGGCGCGGGCGTGGGCCTGCTGCTGCTGACGCTGTTCATCGTGCACACGGTGAACCGGAACCGGGCCCGCCGCGCGGCCGTGCCGGCGAAGAGATCGCTGATCTGACCTCGCGGAGGACGACCTCGCGGAGAACGTGCAGAAGGGCCGCCCGGGTTCGTCCGGGCGGCCCTTTCTCCGGCTCTCGGTCTCGGGCCCTCAGTCCTCGCCGAGCACCGGGGGCGCGGACTTCTTGGGCCTGCCGAACAGCTCCTCGGCGGTGCCGGTGACGCGGACCTTCGACTGGTGCTCCCGGTCGCCGCCCTGCTGGCCTCCGGCGCCGCCCATGGGGGGCATCATGCCGCCGCCCACCACACCCGTCCGGGCCGCGCCGCCCGCCGCGCCGGCCGGCCCCGCCGCCGCTGCCGCCGGTCGCGGCGCGGGTTCGGCGGAGGGCCCGGCGACGGTCGTCGACCCGCCCTGCTGCACCTGCTCGGACGCGCCACCGCCGGGACCACCCGGCACACCGCCACCCGGCACACCGCCACCCGGCACACCGCCACCGGGGACGCCGCCACCGGGGACGCCACCGCCGCCGGCCGCAGCAGCGGCAGCAGCACCAGCAGCGGCAGGCTTCGGGTCGGCGGGCTCCCCGGCCCCGGCCCCACCCGGCGCGGGCTTCCCCGGCTGGTCGGCCGCGGGCTGCTCCGGCGCGCTGAACGCCCAGTTCCGCTCGGGGTAGCGGTGCTCCACCACCACGTCCCCGAACCGCTCCGGCTCGGACACGCCCTCGCACAGCCGGACGAACGCCTCCAGCACGTCGCGCACGGCCTCGTGCAGCTCCCGCGCCGGGTCGTGCAGCTCGTCCAGCAGCTCCACCACGCGCCGGTCGCCGTCCAGCGGCAGGGCCGCCGCGCCCGACACCGCGTCGGCCGCCTCGGCGAACACCCGCGACATGTCCCGCACGATGCCCCGCACCACCTCGGCGGTCCGGTCCAGCGCCTCGCCCATGGCGTGCATCGCGTCGGACACGTCCTGCCCGGCCAGGCCCACCTGGCGCACGTGGTCCACGAACGAATCGGCGTCCCGGCCCCGCCAGGCCGAGTCGAGCTTGCCCAGGGGCCCGGTCAGGTCGCGCGTCACGCGCTCGACCACGACGCCGGCCGCGCGCCACCGCTCGGCCTCGTCCTGGAGTTCGCCCCACTCGCCCAGCACCGGCCTGAAGTACTCGGCGACCAGGTCCCGCACGCCGAGCCGGCGGCTGATGCCGGACAGGTAGTCCAGCTCCGGTCCCACCGCGGCGGCCAGCTGACGGCCGTCCCCGGCCCGCATCAGCCCACCCCGTCCAGGCGCCGGCCGGCGGCGCGGACCAGCGCGAGCGCCTCGTCGTCCTGGCTGCCGTAGTGCTCGGACACGCGGTGCAGCCCCTCGGCGGCCGCCGCCAGCACCTCGCACGCCCGGTCGAGCTGCTGGTGGAGCACACCGGCGGCCCGCTGGTAGGCGACACCGCCGCGCAGCACGCGCCCCAGCTCGCCGAAGCCGTCGGGCGGCACGGGCGCCCGGCGCAGGTCGTCGCGCGCCCGGGACAGCTCGGCGGCGGCGTCCTCCAGGCGCTCGGCGTACAGCTCGATCCAGCGCGGGTCGACCGACACACCCGCCGCCGCGGACCCCGGTGGGACCTCGTTCACCCCGTCACCTCCCGCACCTGTGACGGGGGCCGGTCCGCTCCGGTTCCGCCGCCGCGCCCAGCCGCCCGGTATGCCTGCCCAGCCGCGCCCAGCCGCCTTGGCGGCCCCGCTCAGCCTCGCTCAGCCGGCCTGCTCAGCCGCCTTGACGGCCCCGGCTCAGCCGCGCCCCGCTCAGCTCTGCCGGCCCCGCTGAGCCGCCCCCGCCCAGCCGCGCCGCTCAGCCGCCCTGGCGAGCCCGCTGCTGCTCGGGCAGCAGCCCGTTCTCCTTGGGCACCGGGATGGAGTCCCAGCTGCGGGAGGCGTCGTTGCGGTTGAGCTGGGGCCCGTTGGGCAGCAGTCGCAGGATCGACTCGGGACCGGGCATGAACCCGTCCGCGCCGAGCCCGAGCGCGCCCGAGGTGAGGGTGTCGGGGATGCCGTACTTCACCCCGCGCCCGGTGACCAGGTGGATCGGGCCGGTGGCGAAGTCCTGCGTGGACGTCGCGCTGCGCACCACGGCCGCCTTGCCCGGCGCCATCACGAACTGGCTGACCACCTCGCCGGTCGCGCCCACCTGGTTGATGTCCACCGGCGCCACGGCGGACGGGATCGGCAGCGACGGCGAGATGGTCACCCTGGTGTGCTGCGACCGGTTGGCCGAGGTCATGTCCTTCGCCTGCCAGCCCAGGCAGATCACCCGGTTGTTCTGGTTGTCCTGGAGGACCTCGGGCACCTCGGTCGGGTAGTCGTCGAAGTCCAGCTCGCTGACCTTCTGCGCGTTGTTGGTCCGGGCGATGTCCACCTGGCGCGGCCGGGCGCCCTGCGCGTACTTCGCGCGGATCAGGTCGCCCGCCGCGCGGCTGATCTCCTGGAGCCCCTCGCGCAGCGCCACGTAGAACACCGGATCGGCGCCGGTGCGCGCCACCTCGATGACGTCGCCGACCTTCAGGCGCTCGTTCGAGACGTAGGTCACGGGCTGGTCGCGGCCCTCGATCTCGGGCGCCACCAGGGGCTTGGCCTCGGGGATCGCGTTGAGCAGGCCGGAGCTGATCGCCCGCGGCCGCCGGTTGTTCAGGTTCAGCGCGGTGAGCACCTCGGCCTGGGTCAGGTCGACCTTGGCGCGCACCGTGGAGGTGGAGGTGACCTTGGAGTTCACCGGCGCCTTGTAGATCAGGTACGCCTGCTTGTCGTCGGTGCCCGCGCGCACCAGCAGGGCCTGGTTGCCGTCCAGCACCTGGTCGCCACCGCTGTAGCCGGCGAGCACCGTGGTGGTGAACCGGCCCGGCGACCCCGGGTCGTTCAGCGACTCGTCGAGGGTCAGCGCGTCGCACACCGACCAGTCGGCGCCGATCCGGTCACCGGTCTTGGGCAGCACGTCCGGGCCGTCCGGGATGCCGGTCAGCCGGCCCTTGGGCAGCTTCGCCAGCGCCTTCTCGGTGACCAGCTTCGGGTCACCGCCCGCGGCCTGCGGCGCACCGGCCTGCGCGGCGGAGCCCGCCGGCGCGTCCGAGCCGCCCACCGCGGACTGGCTCTTGTCGGGCTGCTGCTGGGCCAGCAGCAGCAACCGCGCGGACGCCAGGTTCGTCATCGGGATGAGCGTGCGCGGGTTGCCCTGGCGCACCACGTAGACCTGTCCGGTCTCCTTGGAGATGGCGATCTGCGTGTTGTCGTCCACCTGCGGGTCCGGGGAGAAGAAGCCGAAGATGAGGAAGCCGATCAGGATCACGACACCCAGCAGCACGCCGACCCCGGTGGCGCGGGAGTGCGTCCGCATCGGGTCGTGCAGCATCACCGCGTCCCGGCGGACCAGGGCGGACTGCATCCGGCGCAGCACGAATCGGTACGCCTGGACCTGTGACTTGGTGGTGGGTGTTGATGCCATTCTCGGCTCGCTGCTCTCCCGGTCGCGGTACGGTCTTGCACGATAGCCGGACGGCGGGTGGTCCGTGCGCGGGTTGGCCAGACCCGGCAGGTCCGCCCGGCGCACGCCGACGGAAAGAGAACCAGACCGGATGTCCGTCACCACCCCACGACCGGGACCCGCCCCGCAGCCGGGGCCGCCCAACCCCGCCGCGGCCCGCGCGCAGCCCGCCGGGAACGCCGTGCGCGCCACCCTCCTCCGCGCCCGCCGCCGCACCGCCGGCGCCAGCCTGGGCGCGCTGCCGGTGGCCAACCTGGTGGTGCTGGAGGTCGGCATCGCCCTCGGCCTGGTGCTGATCGCGGTCGGCGCGACCGGGGACACCGTGGCGCCCGTGCCGATGTACGTCGCGGGCGGCGTGGTGCTGATCGCCCTGGTCCTCGCGTTCACGAAGTCCCGGGGCCGCTGGCTGACCCAGTGGATCTCGCTGGTGGTGCGCTACAGCTCCCGCTCGCACGGCCGCACGGCCAAGCGCACCGGCCCGGTGGAGGCGAAGCCCCCGTCGGAGGAGGAGAACTCGGTCATCGGCCCGGACGACCCGCGGGTGGCGCTGCTGCGCCTGGCGGTGCCGGACCTGGTGGTGGCCAAGGGGATCGACCACGAGCGCAACCCGCTGGGCCTGGCGTGGCACCAGGGCGCGTGGACCGCCGTGCTGCTGGTCGACCCGGCGCCGAACCTCATCACCGCGGTGGGCAGCGCGCCGTCGCTGCCGCTGGGCGCGCTGGCGCCGACGCTGGAGGACCGCGGCGTGGTGCTGGACGCGATCTCGGTGATCTGGCACTGCTACCCCGGCAGCGCGGCGCTGCCGGCGAACTCCCCGGCCCTGAACTCCTACCTGGAGGTGCTGGGCCCGCTGCCCGCCGCGGCGCGGCGCACCACGTGGATCGCGGTGCGGCTGGACCCGCGGCGGTGCCAGGCGGCGATCCGGGAGCGCGGCGGCGGCGTCGTGGGCGCCCACCGCGCGCTGATCGGCGCGCTGTCGCGGGTGCGCAACGCGCTGGAGTCGACCGGGGTGTCGATCCGGCCGCTGGACCCCGACGAGCTGATCCGGGCGGGCATCTCGGCCGCCGAGCTGACCTCGGTGGCCGGGTCGAACAACGCGGTGTCGCTGCGGGAGAAGTGGTCCGGCGTGACCGCGGGCGGCGTCGGCCACTCCAGCTACGCGATCACCGGCTGGCCCGCGAAGGGGATGCGCAACAACCTCAACGCCCTGACCGGGGTGCGCGCGCTGTCGTCCACGCTGTCGCTGACCATCTCGCCGAGCACCGAGGAGGGCCAGGTCGGCCTGCGCGGCATGGTGCGGGTCAGCGCGCGGACGCCGTCCGAGCTGGACCGCGCCGACGACCGGCTCAAGACGCTGGCGGACAAGCTGGACATCACCCTGACCCCGTTGAACGGCCTCCAGGTCTCGGGCCTGGCCGCGACCCTCCCGCTGGGCGGTGTGGCGTGACCAACCCCCGGCTGATGAACTCGCGCGGCGCGGGCGTGGCCCCGGAGTTCCTGGTGTCGCCGCAGCTGCTGGACGTGGTGAGCCCGTCGGGCGACCGCGGCGGCATGGTGCTCGGCTCGGGCCTCCAGGGCGAGCCGCTGACGATCTCGGTGCTGCGCTCCGCGCCCACCCGCATGGTGGTCGTGGGCGGGCTGTACCTGGCGCGGCAGATCGCGCTGCGGGCCATGGCGACGGGCGCGTGGATCACCATCGCCACCGGCCGCCCGGCGGCGTGGCAGCCGGTCGTGCGCGCGGCGGGCGCGGGCCAGGACGGGCGCCCCTCGCCGCTGGTGCAGCTGCGCCGGCTGAGCCCGGTGGAGCTGCCCCGGCCGTCGGAGGACAGCCCCCTGCTGGTCGTGCACGACGGCGGGCACGTGCCGCAGGAGCTGTTCCCGCCGCGGTCGCCGTGGCAGACCACCATGTACGTGTTGCCGTATTTGCACCCGCAGGCGGCGACCACGGCGAATACCGCGGACCTGGTGCTGCTCCAGCGGCTGCCGATCGGTCAGGCGCAGTTGGCGTCGCAGATCTGGCGGTTGCCGCCGCAGATGGCGCACCAGCTGACGACGTTGAAGGACGACCAGGTGATCGCGCTGGGCACGAACCTGTGGCGGCCGTTGCGCCTGGTCACGACGCCCGGTGAGCAGCAGATCCTGGGTGCCGTGCGCCGCGGCGACTGACCCGCGACGACCGACCCGCCACGCTTTACCGCCCCCGGACCGACAGGTTCGGGGGCATATTTTTTGCGATCGGTCCAGGCACTTTACGCAGCAATTCGTTGACAGCTGGAAAAAAAGTGTTGATCGGCCGTTCGTCCTATGTTTCCAAATAATTCTTGCGCAGCCCCCGCAGGCGAACTAGGAACGACTCACCGTGTTCGGACGGTATCGGGCTCGACACCGTGCGAACACACCCCTGCGAGGAGGAGACGCCGCACATGGGAGATGTTCGCACGTCCTGGACGAGGAGGCTGGGCGGAGCCGGCCTGGCCACCGGCACGGCATTCGCGGTGACGGCGGCGCTGACCACCTTCAGCGCAGCGGCGGAGGGGGACATCCGCGGGCTCGGCGCGCCGAACGCGGTGAAGGACAGCTACATCGTCGTGCTCAAGGACACGGGCGCGAGCAGCGTGAGCGCGCTGAGCGGCAAGTACCAGGCCGTCGTCAAGCACACCTACACGCGTGCGCTGCGCGGGTTCTCGGCCACCATGACCGAGGCCCAGGCCCGCAAGCTGGCCGCCGACCCGTCGGTGTCGTACGTGCAGCAGGACGGCGAGGTCACGATCTCCGGCACGCAGGCGCCGACCCCGTCGTGGGGCCTCGACCGGATCGACCAGGCCGCGCTGCCGCTGGACAACTCCTACACCTACCCGAACGAGGGTGAGGGCGTCACGGCCTACATCATCGACACCGGCATCCGGAACTCGCACGGCGACTTCGGCGGCCGCGCGTCGTCCGGCCGCGACACCGTGGACAACGACAACGACACCGCCGACTGCAACGGCCACGGCACGCACGTGGCGGGCACCGTCGCGGGCACCGCGCACGGCGTGGCGAAGCTGTCGAAGCTGGTCGGCGTGCGGGTGCTGAACTGCGCGGGCTCCGGCACCTACGCGGGCGTCATCGCCGGTATCGACTGGGTGACCGCCAACGCGGTCAAGCCGGCCGTGGCGAACATGTCGCTGGGCGGCGGCGCGGACGCGACCGTGGACCAGGCCGTGCGCAACTCCATCGCCTCCGGCGTCACCTACGCCATCGCGGCGGGCAACAGCAACGGCGCGGACGCGTGCAACTACTCGCCCGCCCGCACGGTGGAGGCGATCACGGTCGGCTCCACCACCAACACCGACGCCCGGTCGTCGTTCTCCAACGTCGGCACCTGCGTGGACATCTTCGCGCCGGGCTCGTCGATCACCTCGGCCTGGTACACCGGCGACACCGCCACCAACACCATCAGCGGCACGTCCATGGCGGCCCCGCACGTGGCCGGCGCGGCGGCGGTCTACCTGGCGGCCAACCCCACCGCGACCCCGCAGCAGGTGCGGGACGCCCTGGTGGACGGCGCCACGAACGGCGTGGTGACGAGTCCGGGCACCGGCTCGCCGAACAAGCTGCTGCGCGTGGTCGGCGACGCCACCGAGCCGCCCACCGGCTGCGACGCCCAGACCAACGCCACCGACGTGGCCGTGCCGGACCTGGGCACGGCGACCAGCTCGATCGCCGTGTCGGGCTGCGCGGGCAAGGCCGGCGCGGCGGCGCGGGTCGAGGTGCACGTCAAGCACTCCTACCGCGGCGACCTGGCGGTCGACCTGATCACGCCCAGCGGCGCGGTCAAGCGGCTCAAGGTGGAGTCCGGCTCGGACAGCGCCGCCAACCTCGACGCGACCTACACGGTGAACCTGTCGGCCGAGAACTCGAACGGCACGTGGCAGCTGCGGGTGCGCGACGCGTACCGGCAGGACACCGGCTTCATCGACTCGTGGACGCTCGACCTCTGAGCCCCGCCGGTCCCGTGAGCCCCCGGTAGCCCCGGGCGCACACCGCGCACGGCCCCCTCACCACCTTCCGCCGGTGAGGGGGCCGTGCGCGTTTCACCTGGTCAGGGGGTTGTTTGGCCGTTGGGGCGAGGGCAGGCTCATACTCATGTCGATCCAGGAGGTGGAGATGTCCGCAGCCGTGCAGCACCCGATCGGCCCTCACACCGTCGAGGACTGGCTGGCCCTTCCCGAACCGACGGACGGGTCACGCACCGAGCTGATCTCCGGGTACTTCCACATGTCTCCTTCACCAGCCGGTAGGCACCAGCGCGTCGTCCACCGGTTGACCAGGCAAATCGAAGACGCCATCTGGGCCGCGGGCCGGAAGAACCTGCACGTCGTGCCCGGCGTGGCGGTCAGGATTTCCTCCGCGCTGCGCACCGGCCTGATCCCTGACGTGGTGGTCCTCGACCAGGACCCCGAACTCGACGCGAGCTTCCCCGCGGAGTCGATGCTCATGGCGGTCGAGGTCTGGTCTCCGGGCAACACGCGGGCCGAGCAGGAGAGCAAGGTGTCCGCCTTCGCCTCGGCAGGGGTGCCCTTCGTGTGGACCGTCAACCAGCGGGACCGGCTGGAGCTGACCGCGTACCGTCTCGTTCAGGGGCGGTACCTCGCCCAGGACGTCCTGCTCACGGACTGTCGGGCGACCGTCGAGGCGGCACCGCTCCCGATTCCCGTGGACCTGAGCGGCGTCCTCGGCTGGTAGCCCTCAGGCCGGCGCGCCGCGCACGTTGCGCGTGACGGCCGCCCGCGCGGCCAGCTCCCCGTCAGCCGGGTAGTCCACCCGCACCAGCGACAACCCGTGCGCCGGGGCCACCGCCACCTCGCTCGACCGCCCGCTCAGCGACAGCAGGGAGGCGGGCCACCCGACGGGCTTGCGCCCCTCCCCCACCGCCAGCAGCGCCCCCACCAGGCTGCGCACCATGGAGTGGCAGAACGCGTCCGCCGACACGTGGGCGGTCAGCAGCCCGCCCTCCCGCACCCACTCCAGCCGCTGGAGCTCGCGGATCGTCGTCGCGCCCTCCCGGCGGCGGCAGAACGCGCAGAAGTCGTGCTCGCCCAGCAGCAGCCGGGACGCCTCGCCCAGCGCGCCCACGTCCAGCGGCCGGGGCCAGGCCAGCGTGTCCACCCGCCGCAGCGGGTGGGCCCCGGAGGGCGCGTCGGTGACCCGGTACTCGTAGTGCCGCCGCAGCGCCGCGAACCGCGCGTCGAACTCCGCCGGCACCACCCGCGCCGAGAACACCCGCACGTCCGGCGGCAGGGCCCGCGCCAGCCGCCTCGGCAGGCCGGCCACGTCGGTGGTCGGGGGCAGGTCGACGTGCGCCACCTGACCCGAGGCGTGCACCCCGGCGTCCGTGCGCCCCGCCACGGTCAGGCCGACGTCGAAGCGCAGCACCGTGGACATGGTGTCCTCCAGCACCCCGCACACCGTGCGCCGGCCCGGTTGGCGGGCCCACCCCGAGAAGTCCGTGCCGTCGTAGGCCAGGTCCAGGCGCACGCGAACGAGCCCGTCACCCCGAGAGGGGGCGACGGGCTCGTCGGCGAAGGGGGAGTCCGTCAGGACTCGTCCTTCTTGGCCTGCGGCTGGGCGGACTCGTCGTCGGCGCCCTCGGCGGGCTCCTCGTTCGCGTCCTTCGTGGCGGACTCGGGCGCCTCGGCGTCCTGGTCCTCCACGTCCTCGGCCTTGGTCTCCTCGGCCTCGGTGGCCTCGGTGGCCTTCGGGGCCTCGTCCTTGGCGAAGCGGGTCTTGCGGGCCCGCTCGGCCTCGGAGGCGACGGTCTGCTCCGCGACCAGCTCGATCACGGCCATGGGGGCGTTGTCGCCCTTGCGCGGCAGCGTCTTGGTGATGCGGGTGTAGCCGCCGGTGCGCTCGGCGAACTGCGGGCCGATCTCGGCGAACAGCTTGTGCACGATGTCCTTGTCGCGGATGACCTTGAGGATCTCGCGACGGTTGTGCAGGTCACCGGCCTTCGCCTTGGTGATCAGCTTCTCGGCGTACGGCCGGAGCCGCTTCGCCTTCGCCTCCGTGGTCGTGATCCGACCGTGGGTGAACAGGGACGTGGCCAGGTTGGCCAGCATCAGCCGCTCGTGGGCCGGCGAGCCCCCGAGACGGGGTCCCTTAGTCGGGGTGGGCATCGAATTGCTCCTCGGATTTCTTCCTGATCCTCTGCTCCGGCCCGGCCGCTAAGCGGCCTCAGAGCTGCTCGGTCTCCGCGTAGTCCTGGCCGTCGTCGTGGGTGTCCACGGACGTGTCCGCGGCACCCCAACCACCGTCGGTCGGGTAGTCCGACGCGGCGGCCGAGGGGTCGAACCCGGGGGGGCTGTCCTTCAGCGCGAGGCCGAGGCCGACGAGCTTCATCTTGACCTCGTCGATCGACTTGGCGCCGAAGTTGCGGATGTCCAGCAGGTCCGCCTCGCTGCGCGAGACCAGCTCGCCCACCGTGTGGATGCCCTCGCGCTTCAGGCAGTTGTAGGACCGGACGGTGAGGTCCAGGTCCTCGATCGGCATCGCGAACGCCGCGATGGTGTCCGCCTCGGCGGGCGAGGGGCCGATCTCGATGCCCTCGGCGTCGACGTTCAGCTCGCGTGCGAGGCCGAACAGCTCCACCAGCGTCTTGCCCGCGGACGCGACGGCGTCGCGCGGCGTGATGGAGGGCTTGGTCTCCACGTCGAGGATCAGCTTGTCGAAGTCGGTCCGCTGCTCGACACGGGTGGCCTCGACCTTGTAGGTCACCTTCATGACGGGCGAGTAGATCGAGTCGACGGGGATGCGGCCGATCTCGGCACCGGCCTGCTTGTTCTGCACGGCGGGGACGTAGCCGCGACCGCGCTCGACCACGAGCTCGATCTCCAGCTTGCCCTTGCCGTTCAGGGTCGCGATGTGCAGGTCCGGGTTGTGCACGGTGACACCGGCCGGGGGCACGATGTCGCCCGCGGTCACCGCACCAGGCCCCTGCTTGCGCAGGTACATGGTCACCGGCTCGTCCTCCTCGGAGCTGACGACCAGCTCCTTGAGGTTGAGGATGACGTCGGTGACGTCCTCCTTCACACCGGGCACGGTCGTGAACTCGTGCAGCACGCCGTCGATGCGGATGCTGGTCACGGCCGCGCCGGGGATGGACGACAGCAGGGTGCGGCGGATGGAGTTGCCGAGGGTGTAGCCGAAGCCCGGCTCCAGCGGCTCGATGACGAACCGGGAGCGGGTCTCGTTGACCGCTTCCTCGCTGAGCGAGGGACGCTGGGAAATCAGCACTGGGTTCTTCCTCTTCTCTTACCCCGGCGCCCGCCATATGACGCCGTGGGACACCAGTCGCGGAGACCGGCGAACGCGCGCGGCACACCATTCCGTGCCGCCGCGGGACCCGACCGGAGGGACCTGCCCGGTTCGGAAACGCGAGCCGGCCCCTCCGGGAGGATCACTTCGAGTAGAGCTCGACGATCAGCTGCTCGGTGACGGGCGTGTCGATCTGCGCCCGCTCCGGGAGCTGGTGGACCAGGATCCGCAGGTTCGACTGCACGACCTGGAGCCACGCCGGCACCGGGCGGTCGCCGAACGAGGCGCGAGCGGCCTCGAACGGGAGCGTCGGCAGCGACTTCGGCTTCACGTCGATGATGTCGAACTTCGACACCCGGTAGCTCGGGATGTTCACCTTCTGGCCGTTCACGATGAAGTGACCGTGGCTGACCAGCTGGCGGGCCTGGCGCCGGGTGCGCGCGAGACCCGCGCGGTACACGACGTTGTCCAGGCGGGACTCCAGGATCTGGAGCAGGTTCTCACCGGTCTTGCCGGTGCGGCGGACCGCTTCCTCGTAGTAGCGGCGGAACTGCTTCTCCAGCACGCCGTACGTGTAACGGGCCTTCTGCTTCTCCTGGAGCTGGAGCAGGTACTCCGACTCCTTGATGCGACCGCGGCCGTGCTGGCCGGGCGGGTAGGGACGGCGCTCGAACGCCTGGTCCCCGCCCACGAGGTCGACCTTGAGGCGACGCGAGATGCGCGTGGCCGGTCCGGTGTAGCGAGCCATGGTGTCTTACTCCTCCCCGTGCCTCAGACCCGGCGCCGCTTGGGCGGGCGGCAGCCGTTGTGGGGCTGCGGGGTCACGTCCTGGATGGTGCCGACCTCGAGACCGGCGGCCTGCAGCGAACGGATCGCGGTCTCGCGGCCGGAGCCGGGACCCTTCACGAACACGTCCACCTTGCGCATGCCGTGCTCGGCGGCCTTGCGCGCGGCGTTCTCCGCGGCCATCTGCGCGGCGAAGGGCGTCGACTTGCGCGAGCCCTTGAAGCCGACGTGGCCGGCGGAGGCCCAGCTGATCACGTTGCCCAGCGGGTCCGTGATGGACACGATGGTGTTGTTGAACGTGCTCTTGATGTGGGCCTGGCCGTGCGAGACGTTCTTCTTCTCCTTGCGCCGGACCTTCTTGACCCCGGCGCCCGTACGGGACTTGGGTGGCATCTCTGGGTGATCTCCTACGTAGTGCGCGAGGTCTTACTTCTTGCCGGCCTTCTTCTTGCCCGCCACGGTCTTCTTCGGACCCTTGCGGGTGCGCGCGTTCGTCTTGGTGCGCTGCCCGCGGACGGGCAGGTTGCGACGGTGGCGCAGCCCCTGGTAGGTGCCGATTTCCATCTTGCGGCGGATGTCGGCCTGAACCTCGCGGCGGAGGTCACCCTCGACCTTGAAGTTGTTCTCGATGTAGTCCCGGAGCTTGGCCAGGTCCTCATCGGAGAGCTCCCGCACCCGGACGTCCGGGGAGAGCTCCGTCGCCTTCAGCACTTCCTGGGAGCGGGTGCGCCCGATGCCGAAGATGTAGGTGAGCGCGATCTCCAACCGCTTCTCGCGGGGGAGGTCGACGCCAACGAGTCGTGCCATGCGGCGCTTTGCTCCTGTCGTCGTTTCTCCAGGTCTGCTCCTCGCCCGGTTCCGGGACTGACTCGCTGCGCCATCCGGTCGTTCTCACGACCGGTGTCCCGGCCCCGGCCTGGAGTCCGGGGGTGTGCCCGCGCGGGTGTGCCGCGGGGCAGGTGCGAGGAGGCTTGCTTCCGTGTCGCGTCGGTGAAGACTCGACCCGTGCTCGGTCGGTGCTGGTCAGCCCTGGCGCTGCTTGTGGCGCAGGTTCTCGCAGATCACCATGACCCGGCCGTGGCGGCGGATCACCTTGCACTTGTCGCAGATCTTCTTGACGCTCGGCTGGACCTTCACGCCTGAGCTTCTCCTGCGTCAGCCGGCGCGCCGAGGGGCGCGCCGGAGGTCACTTGTAGCGGTAGACGATGCGCCCGCGGGACAGGTCGTAGGGTGAGAGCTCCACGACTACCCGGTCCTCCGGGAGGATGCGGATGTAGTGCTGACGCATCTTGCCGCTGATGTGAGCCAGGACCTTGTGCCCGTTCTCCAACTCGACGCGGAACATCGCGTTGGGGAGCGGTTCGACTACGCGGCCCTCGACCTCAATGGCCCCGTCCTTCTTGCCCATGTCCTCCGCGTTTCGTGACGGTGGGTGCTTCCTGGATAGGTACTTGCCCGGGGCACGCGGCACCCCGACTCCGGATAAGGCCCTTGCGAACCCTTGTCACCCACCAGGGGAAGCCCCGGGCATGACGGAACCGGCGCGACGTGTGCGCCACCCGTCCATAGTACGCGCGTTACCGCCGAAGCCCAAATCGGACCAGGTGGGCGGTGAGGACCACGATGCCGAGCGGGCCGGCCACCCACAGCCACCACGGGTAGACGGACGTCTCGGACGTGCCGTTGATGATGCCCCAGATGAGGAGGTTGATCGCGCTGGCGAACAGCCACACGACGGTCAGCACGGTGAGGAAGACGGTCGCCTTGCCGCGCTTCTCGGGCACGGGCGGGGGCTCGCGGCGCGGGCGCTGGGGCTGCCGCTGCGACGACGGGGCGTAGCCGGTGCCGGCGGGGGCGCCGTAGCCGGTGCCCTGGTCGTACCCGGTGTCCCGGTCGTAGCCGGGGTCGCGGTCGGCGTGCGCGTCCGGACCGATCCGGGCGCCCGCGGGGGCGCGGCCCGAGGAGCCGCCGGCCGCCGGCCCGTCCTGCCACACCGGGGTGGGCTTGGCGTCCGCGGCCCGGTCGTCCCGGTCGTCCCGGCCGCCGGGGGTCGAGGCGTCCTGCCACACCGGGGCCGGTCGCCCGCTCCCGGCC
This sequence comes from Saccharothrix lopnurensis, assembly GCF_042658445.1. NCBI lineage: Bacteria > Bacillati > Actinomycetota > Actinomycetes > Pseudonocardiales > Pseudonocardiaceae > Saccharothrix > Saccharothrix lopnurensis. The sequence continues at coordinate 30,570 of NZ_JBHSQO010000006.1, forward strand.
TGCTCCTGGCCGTCGACCGGGGCGCTGCGCCACACCGGGGCGGCGTTCGGGTCGTCCTGGACCGGCACCGGCCGGCTCTGCCAGAGGGGCTCGGGGCGGTCGCCGCCCGCACCGCCGGGGAGCGGCCGGTCCCGGTCCGCCGGGGACGGGCCCCGGTCGGGGCCCCGGTCCGGGTCCGGCAGGTCGGCGGTGAGGTCGCGCAGCTCGGCGTAGCTGCGGGCGTCCTGGACGGCCCGGCTCCGCTCGTCGAACTCGGTCCGGGTGAGCCGGCCCTCGGCGTGGGCCTTGGCCAACCGCGCGACCACCACACCGCGATCGTCGTCCGCGGCCTTGAAGTGTGACTCGGTCATGGGCTGCGCACTTCCTCCGGGCGACAGGCGACGAGGCCGTTGCTGTCCGTTACGCGGTCAGCCTACGCCCGTAGCGTCCCCCGAGGGGGCCGATGATCCACAGCACAAGACGGTTTCACGAAGCTGTCACTCGTTCAGCGGATATTGGTCACCCGTTGGAGCGATTCACTCCTCCGGCGCGGTCAGCACCCACGGGCCGTCCTCGGTGATGGCCACCGAGTGCTCCCAGTGGGCGGCGCGCGAACCGTCGGCGGTGACGACGGTCCAGCCGTCCTCCAGCTCGACCGTGCGCCGGCCGCCCAGGGTCAGCATCGGCTCGATGGCGATCGCCATGCCGACCTTCAGCCTGGGGCCCTTGCCCGGCTTGCCCTCGTTGGGCAGGAACGGGTCCATGTGCATCTTCGTGCCGATGCCGTGGCCGCCGTAGCCGTCGACGATGCCGTAGTCCACGCCGTGCTCGTCGCCCGCCTGGGTGGTGGCCGACTCGATGGCGAAGGAGATGTCGCCGAGCTTCTTGCCGGGCACGGCCGCCGCGATGCCCGCGAGCATCGAGCGGCGGGTGGCCTCGGACAGCTTCAGCTCGGCCTCGGTCACCGCGCCCACCGGCAGGGTGATGGCCGAGTCGCCGTGCCACCCCTCCAGGATGGCGCCGCAGTCGATCGAGATCAGGTCGCCCTCCGCGAGCACCTGGGTGCGGCTCGGGATGCCGTGGACGACCTGCTCGTTGACCGACGCGCAGATCGAGGCCGGGAAGCCGTGGTAGCCCTTGAACGACGGGATGGCCCCGGCGTCCCGGATCGTCTGCTCGGCGAGCTCGTCCAGCTCCGCGGTGCTGACCCCGGCCTTGGTGTGCGCGGTCAGCGCCACGAGCGTGCGCGCCACGACCAGGCCGGCGGCCCTCATGGCCTCCAGCTGGCCGCGGCTCTTGATCTCGATCATGCGGTCACGGCCTGGTACCACGCGCCGTAGGGCATCGACAACACCGTTCACTTCACGTCGCGCAGCGCGCGGATGGCCCGTTCGCTGATCTCTTCCACCTCGCCGACCGCGTCGATCGGCACGACGACGTCGGCGTAGTGGTCGAGCAGCGGTGCGGTCTCCGTCCGGTACACCTGCTGGCGGTGCCGGATCACGTCTTCCTTGTCGTCCGTGCGGCCGCGGGCGAGCAGGCGCTCGACCACGACGTCCTCGTCGACCCGGAACTCCAGCACCGCGTCGAGCGAGTGGCCGGCCGCCGCCAGCATCTCGCCGAGCACGCCCGCCTGGGCGACGTTGCGCGGGAAGCCGTCGAGCAGGAACCCGCCGGTCGCGTCCGCCTGGGCGAGCCGCTCGCGGACCATCTCGTTGGTCACCTCGTCCGGGACGAGCTCACCGGAGTCCAGGTACTCCTGGACCTCCTTGCCGAGGTCGGTCTGCTGGCTGATGTGAGCGCGGAAGAGGTCCCCGGTGGAGATGTGCGGCACGCCGAGCTTGCTGCTGAGCAGCTGGGCCTGCGTGCCCTTGCCCGCTCCGGGCGGGCCGACGAGAACGATTCGCACTAGCGGAGGAACCCTTCGTAGTTGCGCTGCATGAGCTGGCTCTCGATCTGCTTCACGGTGTCGAGACCGACACCGACCATGATCAGCACCGCGGTGCCGCCGAACGGGAAGTTCTGGTTCTGGCCCTGACCGGTGAGGTCGAGGAACAGGTTCGGCAGGATGGCCACGATGCCCAGGTAGAGCGAGCCGGGCAGCGTGATCCGCCCCAAGACGAAGCGGAGGTACTCGGCGGTGGGTCGACCCGGTCGGATGCCCGGGATGAACCCACCGAACTTCTTCATCTCGTCGGCGCGCTCGTCCGGGTTGAACGTGATGCCGACGTAGAAGTAGGTGAAGAAGACGATCAGCAGGAAGTAGAGCGCGATGTGCACCGGGCTCGACTGGCTCACCAGGTGCGTCTGCACGAAGGTCTCCCACCAGCTCGGCGCGGAACCGTCGGTGGAGGCGGTCAGGCGCGCGATGAGGTCCGGGAGGTAGAGCAGCGACGAGGCGAAGATGACCGGGATGACACCGGCCTGGTTCACCTTGAGCGGCAGGTAGGTCGAGGTGCCGCCGTACATCCGGCGGCCGATCATGCGCTTCGCGTACTGGACCGGGATCCGGCGCTGGGCCTGCTCGACGTAGATGACGCTGGCGATGATCAGCAGGGCCGCGAGGCAGACCAGGAAGAAGGTGAGGCCACCGCGGTCCCAGATGATCTTGCCCTCGATCGGGATGCGGGCCGCGATGCCGCAGAAGATCAGCAGCGACATGCCGTTGCCGATGCCCTTCTCGGTGATGATCTCACCGAGCCACATGATCACGCTGGTGCCGGCGGTCATCACGACCACGAGGACGACCAGGTTGAAGATGCTCTCGTCCGGGATGACCGGGACGGGGCAGTTGGCGAACAGCTGGTCCCGCACGGCCAGGGCGATGATGCCCGTGGACTGGAGGACCGCCAGCGCGATGGTCAGGTAGCGGGTGTACTGGGTCAGCTTGCCCTGACCCGCCTGCCCTTCCTTCTTCAGCTGCTCGAACCGCGGGATGACCACGGTGAGCAGCTGGACGATGATGCTCGCGGTGATGTAGGGCATGATGCCCAGCGCGAAGATCGACAGGTTGAGCAGCGCACCGCCGCTGAACAGGTTGATCAGCGAGTACACGCCTTGCTGGTCGACCGATTCGATGCACTGTTTGACGTTCTTGAAGGAGACGCCCGGCGCGGGCATGGTCGCACCCAACCGGAACACCACGACGATCCCCAGGGTGAAGAGGATCTTCTTGCGTAGGTCCGGCGTCGCGAGAGCCGAGCGGAATGCGCCGAGCACGCGAACCTCCATCAGCGTTGCCGCCCCGCCTGGGTCGGCATCCGTGCGGTACCGGCTGTGTTGCCGGCACAGTCTTGCGGTCGTCCCGCCGGCCAACGCCGACGGTGGCGGAAGCGACGGGTAGCCGCGACCGACCCGGAGGACATCCGGGTTCAGCCCGCGACTCTAACAGCCGCGAGGCGGATCGCCGTAGCCAGTCGTCATACACAGTTGGTACCTGATCGACTACGCGTGCTCGCAAGCCGCCGAACGGATCAAGTTCGACGGCCCGCGGCTCCGGGTTCACGTCCGGGGAACGGCCGAAGCGCCCGCCGTCCCCGGCAGGACCGCCCCGGTGGCCTCGCCCGGGCGGGCCTCGGCGCGCCGGGTCGGGCCGGCCCTGCGGGTGCCCGCACCGACCGCGCCGCAGGCGGTCCCGGCGAGCACGGCCGGCTGGAGCGGGATGGACCCGCGCGCCGGGTCGACGAACCGCGGGACGAAGGCGGTGAAGATCAGCACCACCCCGGGGTCGGAGATCGCCACCAGGAACTCCCCGCACGGCGGATCGGTGCCGCCAGCAGCGCTTTCCCCGCCCGGACCGGCGGCGAGGACCCGGACCGCGGGTTACCCCGGGCAGTCCACCCCGACCCACTCGGTGATCGTCAACGCGAGGCGGCTCGGAACCAACCCGGGCCAAAACCCGACCACCACACCGCCGGCCTGCCCAACAACGCCCCTCCGTCCCCCACGACCTCGACAGGACCGTGCTGACCGGAGTTGGCACATCCCCAGGAGCTTGTCGGCGCCCAGGATCAACGCGCCCACCACCAGGGGCACCGAAGAAGACGACGAGCCACACGCCCGCACGCCAACCCACCGGCACACCCGGTTTCCGCCCTGCGCGAACGTCTCACTTGGCCAACCGGCAACGGTCAACCGCGAGTCGTACGTCCACGCCCACCGTGTCGTACGTTCCGGACCCCCGAGTTTAACATTCGCGTCGCTCCGTACCTGGTCAGCGATTACCCGCGGGTAACCCCGAGGTGGACGCGAACGTTGAACTCACCCGTCCTGAACGTACGACACGGTGGGTCTGAACGTACGACTCGCGGGGTCTGGAGGTACGACTCGCGAGGGAGGGGGGAAGTGGAACGGCCCCCGGAGCTGGGCTCCGGGGGCCGTTCTCGGGTGAGGTGACCTGGTGGTCAGAGCTCGACGGTCGTGCCGCCCGCGGCCGCGATCTTGTCGACCGCGCTGCCGGAGAACTTGTTGGCGACGACATCGACCTTGACGCCGTTGAGGTCGCCGTTGCCGAGGACCTTCACCAGCTGGTTCTTGCGGACCAGGCCGGCGTTGATCAGGGCGTCCACGTCCACCCGACCACCGTCGGGGAACAGGCGCGCGATGTCGCCCACGTTCACCACCTGGTACTCGGTGCGGAACGGGTTGCGGAAGCCCTTCAGCTTCGGCAGCCGCATGTGCAGCGGCATCTGGCCACCCTCGAAGCGCGGCGAGACGTTCTTCCGCGCGCCGGTGCCCTTGGTGCCTCGGCCCGCGGTCTTGCCCTTGGAGCCCTCACCGCGACCCACACGGGTCTTCGCGGTCTTGGCGCCGGGAGCCGGACGCAGGTCGTGGATCTTGATGGTCACGACTGGACCTCCTCGACGACCACCAGGTGGCGCACGGCGTGGATCAGGCCGCGGACCTGCGGCGTGTCCTCGCGGACCACCGACTGGCGGATCTTGCGCAACCCCAGGGTCCGGAGGGACTCACGGTGGTTGTGCTTGGTACCGATGCTGCTCTTGACCTGGGTCACCTTGAGCTGAGCCACGTCAGACCCCCGCCCCTGCGCGAGCGCGCAGCATGCCGGCGGGCGCCACGTCCTCCAGGGGGAGGCCGCGGCGCGCGGCCACCTCCTCCGGACGCTGGAGGCCCTTCAGGGCGGCCACGGTGGCGTGCACGATGTTGATGGCGTTGTCGGAGCCCAGCGACTTGCTCAGCACGTCGTGGACACCGGCGCACTCCAGCACCGCGCGGACCGCGCCACCGGCGATGACGCCGGTACCGGCCGAAGCCGGGCGCAGCAGCACGACACCGGCCGCCTTCTCGCCCTGCACCGGGTGGGGGATCGTGCCCGCGATGCGGGGGACGCGGAAGAAGTTCTTCTTCGCCTCCTCCACACCCTTGGCGATCGCCGCCGGCACTTCCTTGGCCTTGCCGTAGCCGACACCGACCATGCCGTCGCCGTCACCGACCACGACGAGGGCGGTGAAGCTGAACCGACGACCACCCTTCACGACCTTGGAGACGCGGTTGATCGCAACCACGCGCTCCAGGTGCGGGGTCTTCTCCTGGGCCGCGCCGCCGCGGCCGCCGTCACGACGGTCGCGACGCTCACCGCGCTCGCCCCCGCCGCCTTCGCGACGCGTGCGTCCTGGCATCAGGCGTCCCTCTCAATTCCGAAGATGTGCATTGTCAGAACTCCAGCCCCGCCTCACGGGCGGCATCGGCCAGAGCCGCGATCCGGCCGTGGTAGGCGTTGCCGCCCCGGTCGAACACGACCTTGGAGACACCGGCCTCCTTCGCGCGGGCGGCGACCAGCTGGCCGACCTTCGCCGCGCGGGCCTTCTTGTCGCCGTCGACCGCCCGGACGTCTGCCTCCACCGAGGAGGCGGCCGCCAGGGTGTGGCCCGCGAGGTCGTCGATCAGCTGCACGGAGATGTGCTTCGACGACCGGTGCACCGCCAGGCGCGGACGCTCCGCGGTGCCGCTGACCTTCTTGCGGAGGCGGAAGTGACGGCGGGTCTTGGCGACGCGGCGGGTGGTCGAGATGTCCTTGCCCACCGGCTTCCGCCCCGAAGAGGCGGACTTCGTTGCAGTCTCGCTCATGTCACTTACCCGTCTTTCCGACCTTGCGGCGGATCTTCTCGCCCGCGTACCGCACGCCCTTGCCCTTGTACGGGTCGGGCTTGCGCAGCTTGCGGATGTTGGCGGCGACTTCGCCCACGAGCTGCTTGTCGATGCCGGCCACGGAGAAGCGGGTGGGGGTCTCCACCGCGAAGGTGATGCCCTCGGGGGCCTCGACCTTCACCGGGTGGCTGTAGCCCAGCGCGAACTCCAGGTCGGAGCCCTTGAGCGCCACGCGGTAGCCGACCCCGTGGATCTCCATCTTCTTCTCGTAGCCCTGCGTCACGCCGACGACCATGTTCTGCACCAGCGTGCGGGACAGGCCGTGGAGCGAGCGGCTGCGGCGCTCGTCGTTCGGGCGCTTGACCTCGAGGGTGCCGTCCTCGGCCTTCTCGATGATGATCGGCTCGGCGATGGTCAGCGACAGGGTGCCCTTCGGCCCCTTGACGTTGACCTCCCGGCCCGCGATGTTCACGTCGACCCCGGAGGGGACGGTGATCGGCAACTTCCCGATGCGCGACATGCCTGGTCCCCCTCCCTTACCAGACGTAGGCGAGGACTTCGCCGCCCACGCCGGACTTGTTGGCCTGACGGTCGGTCATGAGACCGCCAGAGGTCGAGATGATCGCGACGCCCAGACCACCGAGGACCTTCGGCAGGTTGGTCGACTTCGCGTAGACGCGCAGACCGGGCTTCGACACGCGGCGGAGGCCGGCGATGCTGCGCTCCCGGTTCGGGCCGTACTTCAGCTCGATCACCAGGTTCTTGGCAACCTCGCCCTGCTCATCGCCGTAGCTCGCGATGTAGCCCTCGCGCTTGAGGATCTCGGCGATGTTGGCCTTCAACTTCGAGTGCGGCATCACGACCTTGTCGTGGTAAGCCGAGTTCGCGTTCCGCAGACGCGTCAACATGTCTGCGATCGGGTCGGTCATCGTCATGGTGACCTGGTCAACCTTTCTCGCTGCGGTTCCCCAGTCAGGGTCCGCGGCTCGGTGCGGGTGTCCCGCGGGAGCCGGGTCGTGAGCGGGCCTACAGCGAAGTGGAGTGAGAAAAAAACCTGCCGCCGTGCTGGGACTACCAGCTGGACTTGCTCACACCGGGCAGCTCGCCCCGGTGGGCCATCTCACGGAGGCAGATCCGGCACAGGCCGAACTTGCGGAACACCGAGTGCGGGCGCCCGCAGCGCTGGCAGCGGGTGTAGCCCCGCACCTTGAACTTCGGCTTGGCCGCGGCCTTGTTGATCAGCGCCTTCTTGGCCATGTCAGTTCTCCCTGAACGGGAAGCCCAGGAGCTTCAGCAGCGCCCGGCCCTCCTCGTCGTTCGTGGCGGTGGTGACGACCGTGATGTCCATGCCGCGGGGGCGGTCGATGGCGTCCGGGTCGATCTCGTGGAACATCGACTGCTCGTTGAGACCGAACGTGTAGTTCCCGTTGCCGTCGAACTGCTTGCCCGACAGGCCGCGGAAGTCACGGATTCGCGGGAGGGCGATCGTCAGCAGCCGGTCCAGGAACTCCCACATGCGGTCGCCGCGCAGCGTGACGCGCGCGCCGATCGGCATGCCCTCGCGCAGCTTGAACTGCGCGATGGACTTGCGGGCCCGACGGACCTCGGGGCGCTGACCGGTGATGATCGCCAGGTCGCGCACGGCGCCCTCGATCAGCTTGCCGTCGCGGGCGGCGTCGCCGACACCCATGTTCACGACGACCTTCACCACGCCGGGGGTCTGCATGACGTTGGCGTACTCGAACTGCTTGCGCAGCTCGGCCGCGATCTCCTCGCGGTACCGCGTCTTGAGCCGCGGCGTGGTCTTCTCTGCGGTGGTCATCAGATGTCCTTCCCGTTACGACGGGAAATGCGGACCCGCTTGCCCTCGTCGTTCGTCCGGTAACCAACGCGGGTCGGCTTGCCGTCCGAGTCGACCACCATCACGTTGGACACGTGGATGGGGGCCTCCTGGGTCACGATGCCGCCCGACTGCGCGCCGCGCTGGGTCTGCGTGATCCGGGTGTGCTTCTTGATGCGGTTGACGCCCTCGACCAGGACCCGGTTGTCGGCGGGGTACGCCTGGATGACCTTGCCCCGCGCGCCCTTGTCCTTGCCGGCGATGACCACGACGGTGTCGCCCTTCTTGACCTTCATGGTCAGAGCACCTCCGGCGCCAACGAGATGATCTTCATGAACTTCTTGTCGCGCAGCTCGCGACCGACCGGGCCGAAGATGCGGGTGCCGCGCGGCTCGTTGTCGTTCTTGATCAGCACCGCGGCGTTCTCGTCGAACCGGATGTACGAGCCGTCGGGACGGCGCTTCTCCTTGACGGTGCGGACGACGACGGCCTTGACCACGTCGCCCTTCTTCACGCCGGCACCGGGGATGGCCTGCTTCACCGTCGCGACGATGATGTCCCCGATACCCGCGTAGCGGCGGCCGGAGCCACCGAGAACACGGATGCAAAGGATTTCCTTCGCACCGGTGTTGTCGGCGACGCGCAGCCGCGACTCCTGCTGGATCACTTACTTCTCCTGACCATTCCTGGCCCGCCAGATTTCCGACCTGACAGGCTCGGTCTTACAGCTCTACTTGGCCTTCTCGAGGACCTCGACGAGGCGCCACCGCTTGGTCGCCGACAGCGGCCGGGTCTCCATCAGCAGGACGCGGTCGCCGACACCGGCGGTGTTCTGCTCGTCGTGCGCCTTCACCTTGGTGGTGGAGCGCATGACCTTGGAGTAGCGGCGGTGCTTCTTGCGGTCCTCGACCGCGACGACGATCGTCTTGTCCATCTTGTCGGACACGACGTAGCCCTCGCGGACCTTGCGGTCGTTGCGCGACTCGGTCCCGGTCACTTCGTTGCTCTCGCTCATGCCGCACCCTCACCAGTGGAAACCGCGTCGGGAGAGGACGACAGGCCCAGCTCCCGCTCCCGCATCACGGTGTAGACCCGGGCGATCTCGTTCCGGACCGTCCGCAGGCGGCGGTTGTTGTCGAGCTGCCCGGTGGCCATCTGGAAGCGGAGGTTGAACAGCTCCTCCTTCGCCTCCCTCAGGCGCAGCACGAGCTCTTCCTCGGTGAGCTCACGCAGCTCGGAAGCGGTGGTACCCGCTGCCATCAGAACTCACCACCCTCACGCGTGACGATGCGGCACTTCATCGGGAGCTTGTGGATCGCGCGGCGGAGCGCCTCGCGGGCCACGGCCTCGTTCGGGAAGCTCATCTCGAAGAGCACCCGACCCGGCTTGACGTTGGCCACCCACCACTCCGGGGAGCCCTTGCCGGAACCCATGCGGGTCTCGGCGGGCTTCTTGGTCAGCGGGCGGTCCGGGAAGATGTTGATCCAGACCTTGCCACCACGGCGGATGTGCCGGGTGATGGCGATACGAGCCGACTCGATCTGCCGGTTGGTCACGTAGGCCGGCTCCAGCGCCTGGATGCCGAACTCACCGAAGGTGACCCTCGTACCGCCCTTGGCAGCACCGGACCGACCGGGGTGGTGCTGCTTGCGGTGCTTGACCCTGCGCGGGATGAGCACTACTCAGCCCTCCGTCTTCGCGACGTCCGGGGCGTTGCTCGCGGCAACGTCACCGGTCGTCTGGTCACTGGCCTGCGCGGCGCGTCCCGCCTCGGTGCTCGTCGCGGTGGTGCCGCTGGCACCGGAACGACGGGCCCGGTTCGGGCGCTCACCGCGGTCGCGCCGCGGCGCGCGCTCGGCCGACGGCGCGGCGTCGCGCTCGCGCTTGGCGGAGATGCCGCCGACCACGTCGCCCTTGTAGATCCACACCTTCACGCCGATCCGGCCGAACGTGGTGCGGGCCTCGAAGAAGCCGTAGTCGATGTCGGCGCGCAGCGTGTGCAGCGGCACCCGACCGTCGCGGTAGTGCTCCGAGCGGGACATCTCGGCGCCGCCGAGACGGCCGCCGCACTGCACGCGGATGCCCTTGACCTGCGGCGAGCGCATGGCCGACTGGATCGCCTTGCGCATCGCGCGGCGGAAGGCCACGCGGTTGGACAGCTGCTCCGCCACGCCCTGCGCGACGAGCTGCGCGTCCGACTCGGGGCTCTTCACCTCGAGGATGTTGAGCTGCACCTGCTTCTTGGTGAGCTTCTCCAGCTCACCGCGGATGCGGTCGGCCTCGGCGCCGCGGCGACCGATGACGATGCCCGGCCGGGCGGTGTGGATGTCGACGCGGACCCGGTCACGGGTGCGCTCGATCTCCACCTTGGAAATGCCGGCACGCTCCATGCCCTTCGAGAGCAGCTTCCGGATCTTGACATCCTCGGCCACGTACTCGGCGTACTGCTTGTCGGCGTACCAGCGGGACTTCCAGTCGGTGGTGATCCCCAGCCGGAAGCCGTGCGGGTTGATCTTCTGGCCCACTACCGGTTCCCCTTCGCGCTGGTCTTCTTGGGACGGCTCTCCACCTCGACGGTGATGTGGCTCGTCCGCTTGCGGATCCGGTAAGCGCGGCCCTGGGCGCGCGGGCGGAACCGCTTGAGGGTCGGACCCTCGTCCACGTAGACCTTCGACACCCACAGGGTGTCGGGGTCGAGGGACAGGTTGTTCTCGGCGTTGGCCACGGCGCTCGCGAGCACCTTGCGGACCGGCTCAGATGCCGCCTGCGGCGCGAACTGGAGCACGGCCAGGGCCTCGCTGGCGCTACGACCCCTGATGAGCTCGACGACGCGACGCACCTTCATCGGCGTGTCGCGGACGTAGCGAGCCCGAGCCACGGCGCGCGGGAGCTCCGGCGCTTCGGCTTCGTTGCGGGCGTTCATCGCTGCTTCCCCTTGCTCTTCCTCTAGTTCGTCGCCTTAACGGCGGCGCGACTTCCGGTCGTCCTTGATGTGACCCTTGAACGTGCGGGTCGGGGCGAACTCGCCGAGCTTGTGCCCGACCATCGCCTCCGTGACGAACACCGGCACGTGCTTGCGGCCGTCGTGCACCGCGATCGTGTGGCCCAGCATGTCGGGGATGATCGTCGACCGGCGGGACCAGGTCTTGATGACGGTCTTCTTGCCCGACTCGTTGAGGACGTCCACCTTCTTGAGCAGGTGGTCGTCCACGAAGGGGCCCTTCTTAAGGCTGCGAGGCATCCTTCACTCCCTCCCTGCTCAGCGCTTCTTACCGGTGCGACGACGCCGGACGATGAGCTTGTCGCTTGGCTTGTTGCGGCGGCGCGTGCGGCCCTCGGGCTTACCGGCCGGGTTCACCGGGTGGCGACCACCGGAGGTCTTGCCCTCACCACCACCGTGCGGGTGGTCGACCGGGTTCATGGCGACACCGCGGACGGTGGGCTTCCGACCCTTCCAGCGCATGCGGCCGGCCTTGCCCCAGTTGATGTTCTGGTGCTCGGCGTTGCCGACCTCGCCGACCGTGGCGCGGCACCGGACGTCCACGTTGCGGATCTCGCCCGAGGGCATCCGCAGCTGGGCGTAGGGGCCGTCCTTGGCCACGAGCTGCACGCTGGCGCCGGCCGAGCGGGCGATCTTCGCGCCGCCGCCCGGGCGGAGCTCGATCGCGTGGATGACCGTGCCGACCGGGATGTTGCGCAGCGGCAGGTTGTTGCCCGGCTTGATGTCGGCCTTGGGGCCGTTCTCGATCCGGTCGCCCTGCTGCAGCTTCGACGGCGCGATGATGTAGCGCTTCTCGCCGTCGGCGTAGTGCAGCAGCGCGATGCGCGCGGTGCGGTTGGGGTCGTACTCGATGTGCGCGACCTTGGCCGGCACGCCGTCCTTGTCGGTGCGGCGGAAGTCGATCAGGCGGTACGCCCGCTTGTGACCGCCGCCCTTGTGTCGGGTGGTGATCTTGCCCGACGCGTTGCGGCCACCGCGGCCGTGCAGCGGGCGGATCAGCGACTTCTCCGGCGTCGACCGAGTGATCTCGGCGAAGTCGGAGACGCTCGCACCGCGACGACCCGGAGTCGTCGGCTTGTACTTGCGAATGCCCATCTCTACGCAGTCCTCGTCGTCATCAGGCGGCCGGGCCGCCGAAGATCTCGATCGGCTTGCTCTCGGCGGACAGCGTCACGATGGCGCGCTTGGTGTCCTTGCGCTTGCCGTAGCCCGTCCGGGTGCGCTTGCGCTTGCCCTGGCGGTTGATCGTGTTGACGCTGACGACCTTGACGCCGAAGACCTTCTCCACGGCGATCTTGATCTGGGTCTTGTTCGAGCCGGGAGCCACCACGAAGGTGTACTTGTTCTCCTCCAGGAGCCCGTAGGACTTCTCGGAGATGACCGGCGCGAGCAGGATGTCCCTGTGGTCGGGGATCACTTGGCGGCCTCCTCGTCCACGTCGGACGCGGTGGCGGTCGCCTCGGCGGAGCCCTTGCCCTGCTGGGCCTTGCTCGCCAGGAAGACGTCGAGCGCGTCCTTGGTGAACACCACGTCGTCGTTGACCAGCACGTCGTAGGTGTTCAGCTGGTCGGGGGCGATGATGTGCACGTGCGGGAGGTTCCGCAGGCTCACCCAGGAGACCTCGTCGGTCCGCAGCAGCACCGCGAGCACGCGGCGGGCCTGCGTGACCGTCTCCAGCACCTTGCGGGCCGACTTGGTCGACGGGGCGTCGCCCGCGACGAAGCCGCTCACCACGTGCACCTGGCCGGCGCGCGCCCGGTCGGAGAGGGCACCGCGCAGGGCGGCGGCCTTCATCTTCTTGGGGGTGCGCTGCGAGTAGTCGCGCGGCTGCGGGCCGTGCACGACGCCACCACCGGCGAACTGCGGCGCGCGGGTCGAGCCCTGGCGGGCCCGGCCGGTGCCCTTCTGGCGGTACGGCTTCTTGCCACCGCCGGACACCTCGCCGCGGGTCTTCGTGGAGTGCGTGCCCTGGCGGGCCGCGGCCAGCTGGGCCACGACGACCTGGTGCAGCAGCGCCACGTTGGCCTGCGCGTCGAAGACTGCCGAGGGCAGCTCGACGGAGCCGTCGGTCGCGCCCTCCGGGGTGCGGATCTCAACGGAAGTCATGATCAGGCACCACCCTTCGCAGCGGTCTTGATGAACACGGTGCCGCCCTTGGGACCGGGAACCGCGCCCTTGATGAGCAGCAGCCCGGTCTCGGCGTCGACGCCGTGCACCTTGAGGTTCTGGGTGGTCACGCGGACGTGACCCATGCGGCCCGCCATGCGCAGGCCCTTGAACACGCGGCCGGGCGTGGCGCACCCGCCGATGGAACCGGGCGAGCGGTGCTTGCGCTGGGTGCCGTGGCTGGCGCCGAGGCCCTTGAAGCCGTGGCGCTTCATGACACCCGCGGTGCCCTTGCCCTTGCTGGTGCCGACCACGTCGACCACAGCGCCGGCCTCGAACACCTCGGCGGTGATCTCCTGGCCGACCGTGTACTCGGAAGCGTCCGTGGTGCGCAGCTCCGCCAGGTGGCGGCGCGGCGTCACGCCGGCCTTGGCGTAGTGGCCCGCGACAGGCTTGTTCACCTTGCGCGGGTCGATGGCGCCGAAGGCCAGCTGCACGGCCGAGTAGCCGTCGTTCTCCTGGGTCCGAACCTGGGTGACCACGTTCGGCTCGGCCTTGACGACGGTCACCGGGACGACCCGGTTGTTCTCGTCGAAGACCTGAGTCATGCCGAGCTTGGTGCCCAGGAGGCCCTTAACCTGCCTGTCAGACATGAGTCTCTTTGCTCTCCGCCCCAAAAGGGATCAACACTGCCGCGTCCAACGCTTACTGGATGTTGACGTCGACGCTCGCCGGCAGGTCGATGCGCATGAGCGCGTCCACCGTCTTCGGCGTCGGGTCGAGGATGTCGATCAGACGCTTGTGCGTGCGCATCTCGAAGTGCTCGCGCGAGTCCTTGTACTTGTGCGGCGAGCGGATGACGCAGTAAACGTTCTTCTCGGTGGGCAGCGGCACAGGCCCGACGACCCGAGCGCCGGTGCGCGTCACGGTCTCGACGATCTTGCGCGCGGACGCGTCGATCGCCTCGTGGTCGTAGGCCTTGAGCCGGATGCGGATCTTCTGTCCCGCCATGATGGCTTGCCGTTCCTCTGCTTCTAGTACCGCCGCGGTGCGGGCACCTTTCGCGAGGTCACGGGACCTCCGGCGCGCTCCGCCCCCTATTCAGGACTGACACCGAGCGGTGTCACGGTGCCCGGTCCACGCGGTCGGGCGTGTCGCCCGTCCGGCCATGGCCCGGTCCCACTGATGCAACCCGTGGGATCTTGTCTTGCCCGATCAAACCCCGCTCGCGACGGGGCGGCCGAGTCCAGAACTCGAACCGGCCGCCCCGACGAGCAACCCGTCAATAGTTGCACACGGAGGTGCGCGAACCAAATCCGGGGGTGAGATGTGGAGCTAGATCACTTGATGATCTTGGTGACCGAGCCCGCGCCGACGGTCCGGCCACCCTCGCGGATGGCGAACCGCAGACCCTCGTCCATGGCGATCGGCTGGATCAGCTTCACGGCCATGGAGGTGGTGTCGCCCGGCATGACCATCTCGGTGCCCTCGGGGAGGGTCACGACGCCGGTCACGTCGGTGGTGCGGAAGTAGAACTGCGGGCGGTAGTTGTTGAAGAACGGCGTGTGGCGGCCGCCCTCGTCCTTCGACAGGATGTAGACCTGCGCGTCGAACTCGGTGTGCGGGGTGGTGGTGCCCGGCTTCACGATCACCATGCCGCGCTCCACCTCCTCGCGCTTGATGCCGCGGAGCAGCAGGGCGGCGTTGTCGCCCGCGCGGCCCTCGTCGAGGAACTTCTTGAACATCTCGATCGAGGTGACAGTCGTCTTGCGCGACTGCTCCTTGATCCCGACGATCTCGACTTCCTCGTTGACCTTGATGATGCCGCGCTCGATGCGGCCGGTGACCACGGTGCCGCGGCCGGTGATGGTGAACACGTCCTCGACCGGCATCAGGAACGGCCGGTCGACCTCGCGCTCGGGCTCCGGGATGTTCTCGTCCACGGCGTCCATCAGGCCGATGAGCTTCTCGCCCCACTCGGCGTCGCCCTCCAGCGCCTTCAGCGCGGAGACGCGGACCACCGGCAGGTCGTCACCCGGGAACTCGTACTCGGAGAGCAGCTCGCGGACCTCGAGCTCGACGAGCTCCAGGATCTCCTCGTCGTCCACCATGTCGGCCTTGTTCAGGGCCACCACGATGTAGGGCACACCGACCTGGCGGGCCAGGAGCACGTGCTCCTTGGTCTGCGGCATCGGGCCGTCGGTCGCCGCGACCACCAGGATGGCGCCGTCCATCTGCGCCGCACCGGTGATCATGTTCTTGATGTAGTCGGCGTGACCGGGGCAGTCGACGTGCGCGTAGTGCCGGTTCGCGGTCTGGTACTCGATGTGCGCGATCGAGATGGTGATGCCGCGCTGCTTCTCCTCCGGCGCCTTGTCGATCTGGTCGAACGGCGTGAAGGGGTTCAGGTCCGGGAACTTGTCGTGCAGGACCTTGGAGATGGCAGCCGTCAGCGTCGTCTTACCGTGGTCGATGTGACCGATGGTGCCGATGTTGACGTGCGGCTTCGTCCGCTCGAACTTCGCCTTCGCCACTGGATTGTCCTCCTGGACTCTGTTGCTCGACCCGGCGGGCGGACTGCCGCCCGCCGGATCTCACGTCTGGGTGGTGCGGACCCCAGGGACTCACCCCGGAGAGCCCGCGTGGTGCTGCGGTGCTCCGGTTGGGGTTACTCGCCCGTCGCCTTCGCGATGATCTCCTTCGCGACGTTCGCGGGAACCTCGGCGTAGGAGTCGAACGTCATCGAGTAGTTCGCGCGACCCTGGGTCCTGGACCGCAGGTCGCCGACGTACCCGAACATCTCCGACAGCGGGACCAGTGCCTTGACGACACGGGCGCCGCTGCGCTCCTCCATGGCCTGGATCTGGCCGCGGCGGGAGTTGAGGTCGCCGATCACGTCGCCCATGTAGTCCTCGGGCGTGGTGACCTCGACGGCCATCAGCGGTTCGAGGATCGCCGGGCTCGCCTGGCGAGCGGCTTCCTTGAGCGCCATGGAACCGGCGATCTTGAACGCCATCTCCGACGAGTCGACCTCGTGGTACGCGCCGTCGAGCAGCGTCAGCTTCACGCCGACCAGCGGGTAGCCCGCCAGCACGCCGTACTGCATGGCGTCCTGGGCGCCCGCGTCCACGGACGGGATGTACTCCCGCGGGATGCGACCACCGGTGACCGCGTTGACGAACTCGTAGAGCGCGCCGTCCTCGGTCTTCTCCAGCGGCTCCAGGTCGATGAGGACCTTCGCGAACTGGCCGGAACCACCGGTCTGCTTCTTGTGGGTGTAGGAGTACTTGTCCACCTTGCGGCGGATCGTCTCCCGGTACGCCACCTGGGGCTTGCCGATGTTCGCCTCGACCTTGAACTCGCGGCGCATCCGGTCCACCAGGATGTCCAGGTGGAGCTCGCCCATGCCGGCGATGATCGTCTGGCCGGTCTCCTGGTCCAGGTTGACCCGGAACGTCGGGTCCTCCTCGGCCAGCTTCTGGATCGCGGTGCCCAGCTTCTCCTGGTCGGCCTTCGTCTTCGGCTCGATCGCCACCTGGATGACCGGCTCGGGGAAGGTCATGGACTCCAGCACGATGGGCGACTGCGGGTCGCAGAGCGTCTCACCGGTGGTGGTGTCCTTCAGCCCGATCACGGCGTAGATGTGACCGGCGATGGCCTCGTCGACCGGGTTCTCCTTGTTGGCGTGCATCTGGAAGATCTTCCCGATGCGCTCCTTGCGGTCCTTGGTCGAGTTGATGACCTGGGTGCCGGAGGCGACCTTGCCCGAGTAGACCCGGATGTAGGTCAGCTTGCCGAAGAACGGGTGCGCCGCGATCTTGAACGCCAGGGCCGAGAACGGCTCGTTCGTCGCGGGCTTGCGGAAGGCCGGCGTCTCGCCGTCCTGGAGCGTGCCCTCGACCGGGGGGAGGTCCAGCGGCGCGGGCAGGAAGTCGATCACCGCGTCGAGCATGGGCTGGACGCCCTTGTTCTTGAACGCCGAACCGCAGAGCACCGGGTAGGCGGAGCGGTTCTTGACGATGTCGCGGATGCCCGTCTTGATCTGCTCGACGGTCAGTTCCTCACCGCCCAGGTACAGCTCCATCAGGGCGTCGTCGGTCTCGGCGACGGCCTCGACGAGCGCCTCGCGGTACTCGGCGGCCTTGTCGGCGAGGTCGGCCGGGATCTCCTCGACCGTGTAGTCCTCGCCCTTCTGGACCTCGCCGCGCCAGGTCAGCGCGCGCATCTCCACCAGGTCGACGACGCCGATGAAGTCGCTCTCCGCGCCGATCGGGATCTGGATCGGCAGCGGCTTGGCGCCCAGGCGCTCCTGGATGGTCCGCACGGTGAAGTAGAAGTCCGCGCCGAGCTTGTCCATCTTGTTGACGAAGCAGATGCGCGGCACGTCGTACTTGGTCGCCTGCCGCCAGACCTGCTCGGACTGGGGCTCGACGCCCTCCTTGCCGTCGAACACGGCAACGGCGCCGTCGAGGACGCGCAGGTTGCGCTCCACCTCGACGGTGAAGTCGACGTGGCCCGGCGTGTCGATGATGTTGATCTGGTGGTTCTTCCAGAAGCAGGTCGTCGCGGCCGACGTGATCGTGATGCCGCGCTCCTGCTCCTGCTCCATCCAGTCCATCACCGCGGCGCCGTCGTGGACCTCGCCGATCTTGTAGCTGATCCCGGTGTAGAACAGGATCCGCTCGGTCGTCGTGGTCTTGCCCGCGTCGATGTGGGCCATGATCCCGATGTTGCGGACCTTGGCCAGGTCGGTGAGCACATCCTGTGCCACGGGTGTTTCCCCTGTCTTGAGCTAGCTGGGTAGCAGGCTCACTAGGGCTGGGAGAGCCCCGCCGGTCCCCTGGGGACCGGGGGGGCGTCACATCACCAGCGGTAGTGGGCGAACGCCTTGTTGGACTCGGCCATCTTGTGCGTGTCCTCGCGGCGCTTGACGCTCGCGCCCAGGCCGTTGCTCGCGTCGAGCAGCTCGTTCATCAGGCGCTCGACCATGGTCTTCTCACGGCGCTGCCGGGAGTAGGTGATCAGCCAGCGCAGGGCGAGCGTGGTCGAGCGACCCGGCTTGACCTCGATGGGCACCTGGTAGGTGGCGCCACCGACGCGGCGGGACTTCACCTCCAGCGCGGGCTTGACGTTGTCCAGGGCGCGCTTGAGCGTGACGACCGGGTCGGTGCCGTTCTTGTCGCGGGCGCCTTCGAGGGCGCCGTACACGATCCGCTCGGCCACAGAGCGCTTGCCGTCGACCAGCACCTTGTTGATGAGCTGGGTCACCAGCGGAGAGCTGTAGACCGGGTCGGAGATCAGCGGCCGCTTCGGGGCCGGTCCCTTGCGGGGCATCAGCTCTTCTCCTTCTTCGCGCCGTACCGGCTGCGAGCCTGCTTGCGGTTCTTCACGCCCTGCGTGTCGAGGGAGCCGCGGATGATCTTGTAGCGGACACCCGGGAGGTCCTTCACACGACCGCCGCGGACGAGCACCATCGAGTGCTCCTGGAGGTTGTGGCCCTCACCGGGGATGTAGGCCGTGACCTCGATGCCGCTCGTCAGCTTCACGCGGGCGACCTTGCGCAGCGCCGAGTTCGGCTTCTTGGGCGTGGTCGTGTAGACGCGGGTGCACACACCGCGCCGCTGCGGGCTGCCCTTGAGCGCCGCGGTCTTCTGCTTGGCGACCTTGTCCTGCCGGCCCTTGCGGACCAGCTGCTGGATCGTTGGCATACGCCGGCTGCTTCTTCCGTTCGCGTGCTCGTCGCATGGGCGGCGAGCTCTGTTTACCTGGTCCCTCTCTGCACCCGAGGTCGGGCGTGTCGCGCCACTGGCGGTGAGGCCGGGCGGATCAAGCACCAACTCCAGGTCCGCAAGCGACATCCCAGGATGCCCCTGCGCGTGGAGGTCACCGCGGCCGGCTTTCCAGCACCACTGGCGCGTAGGCACGCGGAGCGGCCCGACATGGGTCGGGCACGAGTACCAAAGATACCCCGGCCGGTTCCCGAGGGTCAAAACGGATGCCACTCGCCCTTGACAGCCCCACCCCCGTCAACGCCGCCGGCGCCGCGCGCATTCCCGCCCTGGGCGTGAGGTCCCGCACTCCGCCCAGGTCAGCCCCGGTGGGGTGATCGTCGGCCCGGCACCGGCCCACCGGGCACACTGAACGGGTGAACTCCGATCTCGTCGCGGGCATGGCCGCGCTGGTGGGGCCCGCCGCCGAGCCCGAGGTGCTCGCGGTGCGCGGCGACGTCGTGGTGGTCCGGGTCGGGGACGTGGTGCTCAAGGCCCACGAGGCCGGGACGGACCCCGTCGAGCTGGCCGGCCGGCTGCGCCTGGCCGCCGACCCGCGCCTGGCCGGCCTCCTGCTGCCGCCGCTGCTGGGGCCCGAGGTCGTGGCGGGGCGCGTGGTGTCCGGGTGGCCCCCGGGGACACCGGTGCCGCAGAGCGAGCCGGAGGACCTGCCCATGGAGGCGGCCGGGCGAATGCTGGCCGAGCTGCACCGGTTCGCGGCCGCCGACTTCGCGCCGCCCGTGCCGGCGGCGGGCGCGTGGCCGCGGATGCGGCGCGCGGTGCGGGAGCTGACCCTCGACACGCCGGCCGCCGACCTGGTCCGCCGGGCGTTCGCGACCCTGCCCGGCACCCACTCCCCCGGCACCCACTCCCCCGGCACCCACTCCCCCGGCACCCCGGCAGACACCCGGGCAGCGGGCGACCAGGCGGCAGACGACCCCCTGCCGGGCACGACGCTGATCCACGGCGACTGGCACCTGGGCCAGCTCGTGCGGCGGGACGGCGGGTACCGGCTGATCGACGTGGACGACCTGGGGGTGGGCGACCCGGCGTGGGACCTGGCCCGGCCGGCCGCGCTGCACCTGGTGGGCGTGCTCGACGAGGTGGCCTGGGGCCGGTTGCTCGGGGCCTACCTCGGGGCGGGCGGCACGGGCGTGCCGCGCGACGACCCGTGGTCGGCGCTGGAGGTGCCGGCCCGCGCGCTGGTGGTGCAGATGGCGGCGCGCGCCCTGACCGCGGCGGAGCGTGACGGCACGGAGCTGAACGACGCCCAGGATGCCCTGTTGGCGGCTTGCGCTCGCATCGTCTCGGCCCACGAACCGATGCGGCGTGGCTAATATCGGACACATCGCGTCAAGAGCAGGAGGCTCACACGATGCAGTGCCCCAAGTGTCACGGGAATATGCGCACGTTCGACCGCATGGGCGTGCACATCGAACAGTGCGACGGCTGCCGCGGGGTCTTCCTCGACTACGGCGAGCTGGAGGCCATCACCCGGCTGGAGCAGCAGGTGGCCCCGCCCCCGCCGCCCGTCGCACCCGCCCCCCAGCAGGTGCACTACGTGCAGCAGCCGCCCCCGCCCGCGTGGGGCTACGGCGGCGGCGGCCACTACGGGCACCGCAAGCACCGCGGCCTGGGCGGGCTGTTCTTCTCGTCCTGACCCGAACCGGTGGTGGTCCCGTGCGCGGGACCACCACCGTGGTTGTCACTGGTGAGGAGCAGGGGCGATACTCGGCGGTAACCGAGGAGGACCCCGATGTCCGTCGCCACCGAAGCCGCCCGGATCCGGGACCTGTTCGAGCAGGTCCAGGAGATCGAGGAGGTCGCCTCCAGCCTGTCGGAGGACGACGAGCGCCGGCTCAAGCTGAACGGCGTGGTGGCGAAGGCCCTGCGCGGCGCGCCCCCGGTGCGCCCCGTGGTCGCGGGCGAGCTGCTGGCGCTGACGGAGAAGACGGTGAAGGCGTGGGCGCGCGAGGGCGTGCTCGCGGTCCACAGCCGGGAGCCGCGGCTGCTCCTGGACCCCACCCGCCTGCACGAGGTGCTGCACGTGGTCGCGGACCTGCGCCGGGCGGGCCGGGCACGCGGCCTGCTGGACGAGGTGCACCGCAGGCTGGGCGACCAGGCACCGCCCGCCCTGCCCCACCTCACCCTCCCCCACCCCTGAAACCCGCGCGAGTCGTACGTCCAGGACCACCGTGTCGTACGTCCAGGACCCCCGAGTTCAACGTTCAGGACCCCACACACACGCGAGGAAGGCCCCCGGAGCACGAGGCTCCGGGGGCCTTCTTCAGCTGACCACGGCCTTCAGCGGTAGTCGCGGCCGAAGTCGTAGTCGTCCAGCGGCACCGCGGCGCCGGTACCCGTGCCGAAGACGTCCGGCGTGTAGTAGCCGTCGTCGTAGCTCGGGATCGCGTACGCCGCCGCACGCGCCTCCTCGGTCGGCTGCACCTGGATGTTCCGGTACCGGTTGATGCCGGTGCCGGCCGGGATCAGCTTGCCGATGATCACGTTCTCCTTCAGGCCGATCAGCTTGTCCGACCGGCCGTTGATGGCGGCGTCGGTCAGGACTCGCGTGGTCTCCTGGAAGGAGGCCGCGGACAGCCACGAGTCGGTCGCGAGCGACGCCTTCGTGATGCCCATCAGCACCGGACGGCCGGCCGCGGGCTCGCCGCCCTCGGCCACCACGGCCCGGTTGCCCGACTCGAAGTCCGCGCGCTCGACCAGCGAGCCCGGCAGGAACTCGGTCGCACCCGAGTCGATGATCGTCACCCGGCGCAGCATCTGCCGGACGATGACCTCGATGTGCTTGTCGTGGATCGCCACGCCCTGGGCCCGGTAGACCTTCTGGACCTCCTGCACCAGGTGCAGCTGGGCCTCGCGCGGCCCCATCACGCGCAGCACCTCGTGCGGGTCGGGCGTGCCCTCCAGCAGCTGCTGGCCGACGGCCACGTGGTCGCCGTCCTGGAGCGGGCCGGTGACCGTGTTCGCGAGCCGCTGGCGCTTGGACAGCTTCTCGAAGATGATCTCCTCGGACCCGTCGTCCGGGATGAGGGTGATCTTCCAGAACCGGTCGCCGTCCTCGATGCGGACCCGGCCGTCGACGTCCGCGATGGGCGCCTTGCCCTTCGGCACACGAGCCTCGAAGAGCTCCTGCACGCGGGGCAGACCCGTCGTGATGTCGTCGCCGGCCACACCACCCTGGTGGAAGGTGCGCATGGTCAGCTGCGTGCCGGGCTCACCGATCGACTGGGCGGCGACGATGCCGACGGCCTCGCCGACGTCGACCAGCTTGCCGGTCGCCATCGAGCGGCCGTAGCAGGACGCGCACACGCCGACCGCGGACTCGCAGGTCAGCACCGAGCGGACCTTGACCCTGGTCACCCCGGCCTCGACGAGCGTCGCCAGCGCCGGGTCGCCCAGGTCGTCACCGCGGTTGAGGACGACGTTGCCGCCGCCGTCGGTGATGTCCTCCGCGATGGTCCGGGCGTACACGGAGGTCTGCGCGAACTCGTGCAGCACCACCTTGTCGCCGAGCCGCTCGCCCACGGTCATGTTCACGCCGCGCGTGGTGCCGCAGTCGATCTCGCGGATGATGACGTCCTGCGAGACGTCCACCAGACGACGGGTCAGGTAACCCGAGTCGGCGGTCCGCAGCGCGGTGTCGGCCAGGCCCTTGCGGGCGCCGTGCGTGGCGATGAAGTACTCCAGCACCGACAGGCCCTCGCGGAACGAGCTCTTGATCGGCCGCGGGATGTACTCGCCCTTGGGGTTGGTCACCAGACCGCGCATACCGGCCAGCGACCGCACCTGGGTCATGTTGCCCGCCGCCCCGGACGCCACGATCATGCGGATCGAGTTGTCCTCGGGGAAGTTCGCCTCCATGACCTCGGCGACCTCTTCGGTGGCCTTGGTCCACACCTTGACCAGCTCGTTGTTGCGCTCCGTGTGGGAGAGCTGACCGCGCTGGTAGCGCTTCTCGACCGCGTCCGCGAGCTTCTCGTACTCGTCGAGGATGCCCTGCTTGGCCTCCGGCACGAGCACGTCGGAGATCGCGACGGTCACGCCCGAGCGGGTGGCCCAGTAGAAGCCGGCGTCCTTCAGCTTGTCCAGCGTCCGGGCGACGGTGACCATCGGGTACCGCTCGGCGAGGTCGTTGATGACCATGGCCTGCCGCTTCTTCGGCATGACCTCGTTCAGGAACGGGTAGTCCTGCGGCAGCACCTCGTTGAACAGCACCCGGCCCAGGGTGGTCTCGGCCAGCCACGGCTGACCGGGCTCCCAGCCCTCCGGCTCCTGGCCCTTCGGCGGGTTCTTGTCCGAAATGCGGATCTTGCACATGGCCTGGAGACCCAGGGCCTTGCGGTCGAACGCCATCTGCGCCTCGGCCGGCGAGGAGAACGCGTGGCCCTCGCCGAGGTCGTCCTCCTTGTGCCGGGTCAGGTGGTACAGGCCGGTCACCATGTCCAGTCGCGGCATGGCCAGCGGCTTGCCCGACGCGGGCGAGAGGATGTTGTTCGACGACAGCATCAGCACGCGCGCCTCGGCCTGCGCCTCGGCGGACAGCGGCAGGTGGACCGCCATCTGGTCACCGTCGAAGTCGGCGTTGAACGCCTCGCAGACGAGCGGGTGCAGCTGGATGGCCTTGCCCTCGACCAGCTGCGGCTCGAACGCCTGGATGCCGAGGCGGTGCAGCGTGGGCGCGCGGTTGAGCAGCACCGGGTGCTCGGTGATGACCTCTTCGAGCACGTCCCACACGGCCGGGCGGGCGCGCTCGACCATGCGCTTGGCCGACTTGATGTTCTGCGCGTGGTTGAGGTCCACCAGGCGCTTCATCACGAACGGCTTGAACAGCTCCAGCGCCATCTGCTTGGGCAGGCCGCACTGGTGCAGCTTCAGCTGCGGGCCGACCACGATGACCGAACGGCCGGAGTAGTCGACGCGCTTGCCGAGCAGGTTCTGGCGGAACCGGCCCTGCTTGCCCTTGAGCAGGTCGGACAGCGACTTGAGCGGCCGGTTGCCCGGACCCGTCACCGGCCGGCCCCGGCGGCCGTTGTCGAACAGCGCGTCGACGGCCTCCTGGAGCATCCGCTTCTCGTTGTTGACGATGATCTCGGGCGCGCCGAGGTCGATCAGCCGCTTGAGGCGGTTGTTGCGGTTGATGACGCGGCGGTACAGGTCGTTCAGGTCGGAGGTCGCGAAGCGGCCACCGTCGAGCTGCACCATCGGGCGCAGGTCCGGCGGGATGACCGGCACGCAGTCCAGCACCATGCCCTGCGGGTTGTTGCGGGTCGCCTGGAAGGCGGCCACGACCTTCAGCCGCTTGAGGGCGCGCAGCTTCTTCTGGCCCTTGCCGCTGCGGATGGTCTCGCGCAGGACGTCGGCCTCGGCGTCCACGTCGTAGTCACCCAGCAGCTTCTGGATGGCCTCGGCGCCCATGGCGCCGGTGAAGTAGTCGCCGTAGCGGTCGTACAGCTCGCGGTAGAGCAGCTCGTCCGCGATCAGCTGGGCCTTGTCCAGCTTGGTGAAGGTGGACCAGATCTCGTCGAGGCGGTCCAGCTCGCGCTGGGCGCGGTCGCGGAGCTGCCGCATCTCGCGCTCGCCGCCCTCCTTGACCTTGCGGCGGACGTCGGACTTGGCGCCCTCGGCCTCCAGCTCGGCCAGGTCGGCTTCCAGCTTCTGCGCGCGCGCCTCGACGTCGGCGTCGCGCTTGTTCTCCACGCGCTTGCGCTCGACCTGCATCTCGCTGTCGAGCGTCGGCAGGTCGTTGTGGCGCAGCTCCGCGTTGACGCCCACGATGACGTAGGCGGCGAAGTAGATGATCTTCTCAAGGTCCTTCGGGGCCAGGTCGAGCAGGTAGCCCAACCGGCTCGGGACGCCCTTGAAGTACCAGATGTGGGTGACCGGCGCGGCCAGTTCGATGTGGCCCATGCGCTCGCGGCGCACCTTGGCGCGGGTCACCTCGACGCCGCAGCGCTCGCAGATGATGCCCTTGAAGCGCACCCGCTTGTACTTGCCGCAGTAGCACTCCCAGTCCCGGGTGGGACCGAAGATCTTCTCGCAGAACAAGCCGTCCTTCTCCGGCTTGAGCGTGCGGTAGTTGATGGTCTCGGGCTTCTTGACCTCGCCGAAGGACCACTGGCGGATGTCGTCCGCGGTCGCGAGACCGATGCGGAGCTCATCGAAGAAGTTGACGTCGAGCACGTCTACTCTCTTCCCCTTTTTTGTTCGGTGCTGCTTGGGGTGCTGGCGGCTGGGTCACCGAGGGGGGACGCGGGAGGCGTCCCCCCTCGGTGACCGGCGGGGAACTAGTTGACGACGTCGTCCACGGACGGCGACTCGGACCTCGACAGGTTGATGCCGAGGTTCGCGGCCGCGCGCTCCAGGTCTTCGTCGTCACCGTCGCGCATCTCGATCGCGGCGCCGTCCGAGGACAGCACCTCGACGTTGAGGCACAGCGACTGCAGCTCCTTGAGCAGCACCTTGAAGGACTCCGGGATACCCGGCTCCGGGATGTTCTCGCCCTTGACGATGGCCTCGTAGACCTTCACGCGGCCCAGCACGTCGTCGGACTTGATGGTCAACAGCTCCTGCAGCGTGTAGGCCGCGCCGTACGCCTGCATCGCCCAGCACTCCATCTCACCGAAGCGCTGGCCACCGAACTGCGCCTTACCGCCCAGCGGCTGCTGCGTGATCATCGAGTACGGACCGGTCGAACGGGCGTGGATCTTGTCGTCGACCAGGTGCAGCAGCTTCAGGATGTACATGTAGCCGACCGACACCGGGAAGGGGTACGGCTCGCCGCTGCGCCCGTCGAAGAGCTGCGCCTTGCCGTTCTCCTTGACCATCCGCTCGCCGTCGCGGTTCGGGACCGTCGAGCCGAGCAGGCCCGTGATCTCGTCCTCGCGAGCGCCGTCGAAGACCGGGGTGGCGGTCTTCGTGCCGGGCTCGACGTCCATCAGCTCCTCGGGCAGGTTCTTCGCCCAGTCCGGGTCGCCGTTGATGCTCCAGCCCTGCTTGGCGATCCACCCGAGGTGGGTCTCCAGCACCTGGCCGATGTTCATACGACGGGGCACGCCGTGCGTGTTCAGCACGATGTCGACCGGGGTGCCGTCCTCGAGGAACGGCATGTCCTCGACCGGGAGGATCTTGCCGATGACGCCCTTGTTGCCGTGGCGGCCGGCGAGCTTGTCGCCGTCCTGGATCTTGCGCTTCTGGGCGACGTAGACGCGGACCAGCTCGTTCACGCCCGGGGGCAGCTCGTCGTCGTCCTCGCGGCTGAACACGCGGATGCCGATGACCTTGCCGTACTCGCCGTGCGGCACCTTCAGCGACGTGTCGCGCACCTCGCGGGCCTTCTCGCCGAAGATCGCGCGCAGCAGGCGCTCCTCCGGGGTCAGCTCGGTCTCGCCCTTGGGGGTGACCTTGCCGACCAGGATGTCGCCCGGCTGGACCTCGGCGCCGATGCGGATGATGCCGCGCTCGTCGAGGTCGGCCAGGACCTCCTCGGAGACGTTCGGGATGTCCCGGGTGATCTCCTCGGCGCCCAGCTTGGTGTCCCGCGCGTCGATCTCGTGCTCCTCGATGTGGATCGAGGTCAGGACGTCGTCCTGCACGAGGCGCTGCGACAGGATGATCGCGTCCTCGTAGTTGTGGCCCTCCCACGGCATGATCGCGACGAGCAGGTTCTTGCCCAGCGCCATCTCGCCGTTCTCGGTGCACGGGCCGTCGGCCAGCACCTGGCCGTGGTGCACCCGGTCGCCCTCGTTCACGATGGGCTTCTGGTTGATGCAGGTGCCCTGGTTCGAGCGGCGGAACTTGTGCAGGCCGTAGGTCTGCCGCGAGCCGTCGTCGGCCATGACCGTGACGTAGTCGGCGGAGATCTCCTCGACCACACCGGTCTTCTTGGCCACCACGACGTCACCGGCGTCGACCGCGGCGCGCAGCTCCATGCCCGTGCCGACCAGCGGCGACTCGCTGCGCAGCAGCGGCACCGCCTGGCGCTGCATGTTGGCGCCCATCAGGGCGCGGTTGGCGTCGTCGTGCTCCAGGAAGGGGATCATGGCGGTCGCGGCCGACACCATCTGGCGCGGCGAGACGTCCATGTAGTCGACGTCGCGCGGGTCGATCATCTCGACCTCGCCGCCCTTCTTGCGGACCAGGACCTTCTCCTCGAGGAAGTTGCCCTCGATGTCGATCCTGGCGTTCGCCTGGGCCTTGACGTACCGGTCCTCCTCGTCCGCGGTCAGGTAGTCGACCTGGTCGGTGACCCGACCGTCGACGACCTTGCGGTACGGCGTCTCGATGAAGCCGAACGGGTTGACCCGCCCGTAGGAGGACAGCGAGCCGATCAGGCCGATGTTCGGGCCTTCCGGCGTCTCGATCGGGCACATGCGGCCGTAGTGCGACGGGTGGACGTCGCGGACCTCCATGCCGGCCCGCTCACGGGACAGACCGCCGGGACCCAGCGCCGACAGGCGGCGCTTGTGGGTCAGACCCGCGAGCGGGTTCGTCTGGTCCATGAACTGCGACAGCTGGGAGGTGCCGAAGAACTCCTTGATCGCCGCCACCACGGGGCGGATGTTGATCAGGGTCTGCGGCGTGATGGCCTCGACGTCCTGGGTCGTCATGCGCTCGCGCACGACGCGCTCCATGCGGGACAGGCCGACCCGGATCTGGTTCTGGATCAGCTCGCCGACGGTGCGCAGGCGGCGGTTGCCGAAGTGGTCGATGTCGTCGACCTCGACCGGCACCTCCATCTCGCCCGGCTGCATGTTCGTCTCACCGGCGTGCAGGCGGACCAGGTACTCGATCGTCGTGACGATGTCGTCCTCGGTCAGCACGCCCTTGGCGATCGGGAGGTCCAGGCCCAGCTTCTTGTTGACCTTGTACCGGCCGACCTTGGCGAGGTCGTAGCGCTTGTCCTTGAAGAACAGGTTCTCCAGGAGGGCCTGCGCGGACTCCTTCGTCGGCGGCTCGCCCGGGCGCAGCTTGCGGTAGATGTCGAGCAGCGCCTCGTCGGTACCCGCGGTGTGGTCCTTCTCCAGCGTCGTCAGCAGCGTCTCGGAGAACGAGAAGCGCTCGCGGATCTGCTCGGTGCTCCACCCCAGCGCCTTCAGCAGCACGGTGACCGGCTGCCGGCGCTTGCGGTCGATCCGGACGCCGACGGTGTCGCGCTTGTCGACGTCGAACTCCAGCCAGGCACCCCGGGACGGGATGATCTTGACGCTGAAGACGTCCTTGTCGGTCGTCTTGTCGATCGCCGTGTCGAAGTAGACACCCGGCGAGCGGACGAGCTGGGACACCACCACGCGCTCGGTGCCGTTGATGATGAACGTGCCCTTGTCCGTCATCATCGGGAAGTCACCCATGAACACCGTCTGGCTCTTGATCTCGCCGGTGGTGTGGTTGGTGAACTCCGCCGTGACGAACAGCGGGGCCGCGTACGTCATGTCCTTGTCCTTGCACTCCTCGACGGAGGCCTTGACCTCGTCGAAGCGCGGGTCGGAGAAGGAGAGCGACATCGAGCCGGAGAAGTCTTCGATCGGGGAGATCTCGTTCAGGACCTCCTCGAGGCCGCCGGTGGGGGCCTCGTCACCCGCGTCGACGCGGCGCTGGAACCACGCCTCGTCGCCGGTGAGCCATTCGAACGACTGGATCTGCAGGTCGAGCAGGTTGGGCGTCTGAAGCGGTTCGTGGATCTTCGCGAAAGAGACTCGCTTCGGCGCTCCGGGAATCCCCGACGTGGAGTTGGTCGCAGCAGTGGCCTTGGTCGCGCGAGAGATCGCCAAGATGCGTCCTTCCAGGGACAGGTAGCTGGCTAGTCAGCGGAACTAGCACGGCTGTCAAGGGTGCGGCGATGCCCGGCAATCCAGCTCTCGGCGAAGGGCAAACGGAAAGAGGGCAGCGCAAAGGGGCAGTCTAGCCGCGCGCACGCCAACTGTCGAGAGGCACGTGGAAGGACCTTTCTCGTGCTCACCGACAGAGTGACCCTGCTGACGCCCACAGTCAAGATGCCACGCGGCGATCACCCTAGCGGCGCAAGCGGTGATAACGGGGCGTTATCGTCTTGACCTGCCGAAACACCGGGACGTGAACCAGGGTGAACCTTTGGCGGGCGGTGCGGGGGTCGGGGAGGGCCTGGCGATTTCGTTCGGTCACTGGCCGAAAACTGTGACCGAGGTCACTCTATTCGGGGCTGGTCAACGGGCTTCCGGGCCCCTTTCGGACGACACCGGGTGCCCGAGCGGGGGACAGGGGCGAGCGGCGGGTTCGAGGCGCGGGCGGCGGGGTAAGGAGGGGGCGGCGAAGGCGGCGGGAGGGGAGCGGGTCGGCCCCGGGTGCGGCGAGGGGTACGACCTCCGGGGCGGCGGGGGCCGCGGCCCGGGGCGCGGCGGCGAGGTCGGCCCCGGGGGTGGCGGGGGCTGCGGCCCCGGGTGCGGCGAGGGGGCGGGTCAGCACTTGGCGGTCTCGGCGGCCTGGTCGCCGCTCTGGCCGAACATCTCCATGTTGTCGACCCGCCAGCGGCCGTCGAGCTTCTGGGCGCCGACCCTCATCATCGCGATGCCGCCGCCGCTCTGGTTGTCGGTGGTGCGGGTGGTGACCTGGTCGAGGAAGAGCAGCACCGCGGCGCGGTCGCCGTCGAGCGAGGTCACGCCGCTGGAGACGGCCTTGACCGTGACCACCAGCTTCTGCTCGGGCGCGAGGGTGCGGACCGGGCCGAAGATCGCGTTGTACTGGCACCGGGCCTTGCCGACCAGCAGCTCGTTGGCGGCCTTCTCGGTGGCGGCGACGTCGGCGAAGTTGTAGGAGAACGCCTTCTCGACGGCCTCGCGGGCCTGGCCGGCCACCTCGGTGGTGCCGGCGCTGTCCACCAGGGCCTGGTCGTAGCGCACGTCGCCCGCCCTCTGCTGGAACCACGCGCCCAGCCCGACCAGCAGGGCGGCCAGCACGAGCAGGGTCACGGGCAGCAGCGGGCCGGAGCGGTGCGGGCGGCGGGACCCGCGGCCGGGGGCGAACGGGGCGGGGGCGCGGTCCGCCTCGTCGGGGTCGGACGCGCGGGTCCGGGCCGTGCCCGGGTCGTCGAGCACGCTCGGGGCCACCGCCTCGCCACGCCTGCGCCGGCCCCGGGGGCGGGGGCTCGGGGCCCGGGTGTCCGGGTCGGGGATGTCGGCCTCGTGGGTGTCGACCTCGGAAGTGTCGGCCTCGGGGGCGTCGGCCTCGGGGGCGACCGCTCCTGAGGTGTCGGCCCCGGAGGTGCCCGAGTCGGAGGTCTCGGTGGTCCCGATCCGGCCGGTGTCGTCGCGGGGCTCGATCAGGCCGAGTTCCTCGGTCGACCGCGCCGGGGCGGCCCCCACCGGGCCGTCGACCGGCTCGTCCCCGGGCTGCCGGGTGTCGGGCTGCCGGGTGTCGAGTTCGGCGGGAGCATCCGCGGCCGGGGCGTCGACCGGCTTCGCCCCGGGGCGTTTGCGCAGGCCGGCGACCTTCGGCCGGGTGGTGGGCGGCGTCGGGACCGGGCGGCGGCGGGACGGGGGCACTGTCATCTCCTCGCGATCACGCGCCGCCGGCCGCGACGGGCCCCAGCGCGCTGAGCTTCCAACCGGCGTCCGTGCGGGTCAGGTCGGTCTGGTAGCGGTTGACCTTCTTGACCGCCTGCCCGCCCTCCGGCGTCACGGTGGTCTCCACCACGGCGATCAGGTGCGCCTGCCCGGCCCGCGCGTCCAGCTCGGTCACGGCCGCGTCGAGCACCCGGCTCATGGTCACCGTCCGGGCGTCCGCGATCTGCTGCTTCCGGGTGTCCCGGCCGCTCTCGATCTCCGCCCGCAGCTCGCCGGTCGACGACTCCAGCCACCGGTCCAGGTCCTCGTCGACCTTCCGGTGGTCGAGCGTGGTGAAGTTGACGATGCCGACCTGCCCGACCCGCAGCACCTCCTCCCGCTCCCGGGAGAACGCCGCGGACTCGTCGGACGACGCGCTCCACCACGTCACCCCGGCCCACAGCGCGTAGCCGGCGGCCAGGACCACCAGCACGGCCGAGACCGGCAGGAACCAACGCCGAAGCCCCATCAAGACCCTCCTCCGACCGGCAGGCCGAGCAACTGCCCCAGGCTGGTCAGCAGCGGGGCCCCGGCCGCCTGGTCCACCACCGGCTCCCGGCCCGGCTGCGTGGTCTCGCCGCCGGTCGGGGTGGTCGGGGTGCCACCGTAAGGCGCGTTCTGGGCACCCCGCACGCCGGTGGCGCTCCCCGGCGCCAGCGCGCAGTACGCCTGCGTGTTCAGCGGGGCCGCGCTGGTGTCGGTGCCCTGCCGGATCGCGGTGCCCTCGTAGCCGACCGTGCAGGGCGGCGGGTCGAACACGTTCAGCGCGAGGCCGAAGTGCGCGCCCGTGCCGTCGCCCTTGGCGACCGAGAAGCCGCCGCCGACCGCGATCGGGTAGGTCACCGCCATCTGCTCCAGGCCGTCGAGCCTGGTCACCAGGATGTTGCCGGTGGTCAGCAGGTTGGCGAGCACGACGCCGAGGTTCGGCCCCGTCTCGCGCAGCAGCGCCGACACCTGCTCGGCGACCCCCGGGGACACCGCGATCAGCCGCCGCAGGTCGCCGTCGGAGTTCTTCAGCTGCTCGGCCAGGGCCCGCAGGTCCGTCGAGAACGACCTGATCGCGCTGCCCTGCTCGGCCTGGGTGTTCAGCACCACCAGCCCGTCGTCGATCAGCGCCTTGGTCTGCGGCAGGTGCTCGGTGGCGGCCCTGGTGAAGGCCCGCGTGTTGTCCAGCAGCACCTGGAGGTCGGGCCCGGTCCCGGCGAACGCCCGGTCCAGCTCGTCCACCACGATCCGCAGCGAGTCGGTCGGCACGGACCGCGCGAACGCGTCGAGGTTGCCCAGCAGCGCGTCCACGGGCGGCGGCGTGCTGGTGGCCGACCGGGGGATGACCGAGCCGGCGCCCAGGTAGGGCCCGTCCTCGCCGCGCGGGCGCAGGTCCACGTACTGCTCGCCCACCGCGGACCGGTTGGCGACCACGGCCTCCAGGTCGGCCGGGATGGGCGGCGCGCCCGGCTCGATGTCCAGGTCGACGTCGAGCCCGTCGGCGGTCAGCCGCATCTGCGCGACCCGGCCCACGCCCACGCCCCGGTAGGTGACCTCGGCGTTGGTGAACACGCCGCCGGAGTCCTCCAGCTGCATCGTCACCACGTACCCGGTGGCGCCGAACACCCGGCCGAGGCCCGCGTACCGGGCGCCGACGTAGCTGATGCCGACCAGCGCGATCACCACGAACGCGCCGATCTGGAGCTTGGTCCTGCGCGGGATCACCGGCCCACACCCCCCAGCAGCCCGCCGAGCAGGTCGCCGAGCCCCGAGCGCCCCGGCGTCACCCCCGGCAACGGCAGGTTCGGCAGCGGCAGCGGCACCGACGGGGCGGTGCCCGTGATGCCCGGCAGCACCGGCACCTCGGGCAGCACCGACTGCCGCGACCGGCCCAGGTTGTCCACGATCGAGCCCAGGTCCAGGTCGATGTCGGCGTAGAGGTTGGTGTAGTCGCCCCGCACGGCCGGGATCGAGGCGTCCGGGAACGGGTAGGTCAGCAGCAGCTCGAACGCGTTGGGCAGGTTGCTGCCCGCCTCCACCAGCTTCCGCAGGGTCGGCGCCAACGCTCTCAGGTCGGCCACGACGTCGTCCTTCGACCTGGTCACGGTGTCCACCGCCACGTCCGACAGCGCGTCCAGCGACTGGAGCAGCGTCACCAGCTGGGTGCGCTGCTCGCTGAGCACCGCCAACCCCGGCTCCAGCCCGTCGAGCACGCCCTCGATCCGACCGCGCTGCGCGCTCAGCGCCCCGCCGAGCCGGTTGAGCCCGTCGAGCGCGCGGGTGATCTCGCCCCGGTGCGCGTCCAGGTCCCCGACCAGCGCGTCCAGCCGGCCCAGCAGCGACTTGACCTGCGGCTCGTTGCCCTCCAGGGCGGCGTTGAGCTCGCGCGAGATGTCCTGGAGCTGCGCCACGCCACCGCCGTTGAGCAGCATCGACAGCGCGCCGAAGACCTCCTCGACCTCGGGGTTGCGGTTGGTCCGCTCGACCGGGATCAGCGCGCCGTCGGTCAGCTCGCCCTGCTCGGCGCCCTCGGTACCGCGTCCTCCGGTGGGACCGTCCAGCTCCACGTACTTCTCACCCAGCAGCGCGGACTGGCGCAGCCGCGCGACCGCGTTGCCCGGCAGCCGGACCCCGCCGTTGACCAGCACGGTCACCTCGGCGGTCCAGCCGTCGGCGGCCAGGTCGATGCGGTCCACCCGGCCCACCGGCACGTCGTTGACCTTCACGCCCGCCTGCGGCACCAGGTCCAGCACGTCCTGGAACCGGACCTTGACCGTGTACGGCCGGTCCCCGAGGTCCGCGCCGCCGGGCAGCGGCATGGTGTAGACGCCGTCGAAGCCGCCCGAGCCGCAGCCGGCCAGCAGCAGCGCGCCGGTCACCAGGAGGACCGCGGGCCGCCTCACCGGGGCACCCCCGCGAGCGGCAGGGGCAGCGGCACCCGGCCCTGGGCCAGGTCGGACAGCACCTCGGCCGGCGGCTTGAGCGCCACCTGCCCGGACAGGACCGGCTCCAGCTGCCGGCACGCCTGCGCCAGCACCCCGGGCACGCGGCCCGGCTCGATGCCCTGGACCAGCTTGCAGACCAGCACGATCGGCGGCTGGTTCAGCTCGTTGATGTCGGCGCGGGTGTCGAGCGTGCCGGAGGCCGCGTTGTAGGTGTTCTGGAGGTTGCCCAGGGCCAGCGGCGCCACGTCCAGCACCTCGGCCAGCGCGGCCCGCTGGTCGACCAGCACCTGCGTGACGCCGGCCAGCTTGTCGACGTTCGACTTGAGCACCGCCCGGTTGTCCTGGATGAAGCCCTGCACCTGCCCGAGCGCGGAGGCCAGCTCGGCCAGCGCCCCGCCCAGGTTCTCCCGCTCGTCGGCGAGGAACCCGGCGACCTCGGCCAACTGCCGGTTGACGTCGCGCACCTGGCTGTCGTTGGCGGCGAGCATCCCGGTGAACTTCTGGAGCTGGTCGACGGTGGCGAACAGGTCCTCCTTCGAGCCGGACAGCGTGCGGGCGGCGTCGCCCAGCCGCTCGACGGTGTCGCCGATCGCCTGGCCGTTGCCCTCCAGGTTGGCCGCGGCGCCGGTCAGCAGGTCGGACAGCGCGCCGTCGCGGTTGGCGCCGTCCGGGCCGAGCGCCGTGGTCAGCTCGTTCAGGCTCGCGTAGAGCTGGTCCAGCTCGACCGGGGTGGCGGTGCGCTCGCGCGGGATGGTCACGCCGTCGCCCAGCGCCGGCCCGCCGGTGTAGGCGGGGGCGAGCTGCACGTACCGGTCGCTGACCACGCTGGGCGCGACCACGACCGCCCGCGCGTCCGCGGGCACCTCCACCGACCGGTCGAGCGACAGGGTGACGCGCACCGTCGTGCCCTGCGGCTCCACCTCGTCGACCGAGCCGACGCGCACACCGAGCACCCGCACGTCCGAGCCGGGGTACACCCCGACGGCCGCCCCGAAGATCGCGGTCACCCGCCGGGTGTCGCCCCCGGCGAACGCCCACCACAGCGCCGCGGCCGCCACGATCACCAGCACGCACGCCATGGCCAGCGCACGGGTCAGGTCGCGGCCCGTCCTCGTCGTCGCCACCTAGTTCCCACCCCCCGCGGGTGAGCGCTGCACACCGGGTGGGAGGCAGCCCTCCTCGTTGAAGCCGATCACGCCGAGGTTCACCGACGGCGGCAGCAGGCCGCAGATGTAGACGTCGAACCAGCGGCCGTTGCCCAGCGTGTTGGCGAGCACCCGGTAGAACGGGGCCAGCAGGTTCAGGCTGCGCTCCAGCGTGTCCTGGTTGCGCTGGAGCACCGTGGTGACCCGGTCCAGCTGCTCCAGCGCGGGCCGCAGCTGCGCCTGGTTGTCCGCGACCAGCCCGGTCAGCTCCCGGGACAGCGCGCGGGTGCCGTCGAGCAGCGCGCTGATCGCGTCCCGCCGCTTGCGCAGCTCCCCCAGCAGCAGGTTGCCGTCCGCGAGCAGCCGCTCGAACTGCTCGTTGCGGTCGGACAGGGTCTCGGTGACCTGGTTGGTGTTGGCCAGCAGCCGCGCCAGCTGCTCGTCGCGGGAGGAGATCGTCTTCGACAGGGCGGCCAGGCCGTCCAGCGCGCCGCGGACGCTGTCCGCCGAGCCCTGGAGGGTCTCCGACAGCACCCGGAAGCTGGTCGCGAGCTGCTCGGTGTCGATCTGGCCGACCGTGGTCGCCAGCCCGTTGAACGCCTCCTGCACGTCGTACGGGGACAGCGTGCGCTCGCGCGGGATCGGCGTGCCCGGGTCCAGCGGCTGCTCGCCCTGCGGGTCCAGGGCCAGGAACTTCTGGCCGAGCAGCGTCTTGATGCGGATGGTCGCGGTGCTGCGGTCGCCCAGCCAGGCGTCCTTGACCTTGAACGACACGCGCACCCGGTCGCCGGCCAGCTCGACCCCGGTGACCTTGCCGACCTTCACCCCGGCCACGCGCACCTCGTTCGACTCGATCAGGCCCGCGGCCTCGGTGAACTCGGCCGAGTAGGTGGTGCCGCCGCCGACGATCGGCAGGTCGTCGGAGTTGAGCGCGGCGAGCACCAGCAGCGCGATGACCGTCAGGGAGACGATGCCGACCGTGATCGGGTTGCGTTCGGTTCTCACGGGCGGCACCTCGGCTGCGTGACCGGCAGGACGGGGATCGGGAGGGGGTCGTTGATGATCGGCGGCACGGCCACCCGACCGGTGCCCTCGCACAGGAAGAAGTTGAACCAGGACCCGTAGGACGCGGTCCGGGCCAGGGACTCCAGCTTGGTCGGCAGGTTCCGGATGACGCCCTCCACGACCGCCTCGTGGTCCCCGAGCGTCCGGGACACCAGGCCGAGGTTCGCGATGTCGTCCTTCAGCGGTTGCCTGGCCTCCTCCAGCAGGCCCGCGGTGGCGCCGGTGAGGTCGCCCAGGGCGCTGATCGCCTCGCCGATCGGCTGCCGGTCGCCCGCGAGGCCCGTGGTCAGCTCCTGGAGCGTGGTGACCAGCTCGGACACCTGGTCGGTGCGCCCGTTCACGGTGTCCAGCACGGTGTTGAGGTTGTCGATCACCTCACCGATCACCTGGTCCCGGCTCGCCAGCGTGGTGGTCAGCGAGGCGGTGTGGCGCAGCAGGCTGTCGATCGTGCCGCCCTCGCCCTGGAGGACCTTGACGATCTCCTCGGACAGCTGGTTGACGTCCTCCGGGTTCAGCGCCTGGAACAGCGGCTTGAACCCGTTGAACAGCACGGTCAGGTCCAGCGCCGGCCGGGTGCGCTCCAGCGGGATCACCTCGTCGGGGCGCAGCGGCGACGGGTCGCCCGCGCCCGCCTCCAGCGCGACGTAGCGCTGGCCGACCAGGTTTCGGTACTTGATCGTGGCGGTCACCGAGGCGGGCAGGGTGCGGTCGCCCTCCAGCGAGAACTCGACCTCGGCCACCCGCCGGTCCACCACCCGGACCTCCTCCACCTGGCCGACCCGGACGCCCGCGATCCGCACGTCGTCGCCCTCGTTGAGCGCGGTGACGTCGGTGAACCGGGCGGTGTAGGGGGTGGAGCCGGAGAAGTTGACGTTGGCGATGGTCACCGCGAGCAGGGCCGTCGCCAGGACGGTGACCGTGGCGAAGATCCCGAGCTTGACCAGGGGTGCGGCCAGCGACCTCACGCGGTCACCTCCGCGCCCCGGTACAGCGGGCCGAGCAGCAGCGCGGTGAAGCTCGGCATCTGGTCGCGCTCCAGGCCGAACTGCGGGGCCAGCAGGCCCGCCAGGAAGTCCTGCTCGGCGGGCGAGTTGGCCAGCGTCGGCACGCCGGTGGCCGACGACGGCGAGGTGGTGCCCCCGACGCCGGTGGCGGGCGGCAGCACGCCGTCGTTGGCGACCCGGGCGGCCGGCGGGTGCGTGGAGCCGTCCTGGACCGGGCCCTCCGGCGGGTACTGCGGGAACGGGTCGGGCCGCGGCACGAGGTCGTAGCAGCGCGGGCCGCGCTCGTCGCCGTACTCCGGGTCGTCCCTGCCCGGCACGTACTTGCCGCGGTTGGCGGTGATCTCCAGGGTGATGTGCAGGCCGGGCTCGTCGGTGCCCTTGCCGAACACCTGGTCCATGATCGGCTTGAACTCGGACAGGCCCTTGAGCAGGCACGGGTACTCGGGCGAGTACTCGGCCAGCAGCTCCAGCACCGGCCGCGAGACGTCGGCCAGCTGGATCAGGTTGTTCCTGTTCACCGCGAGGAAGCCGGCCAGGTCCGTGGAGGTGGTGGTCAGCGAGCCGTACACGGTGAGCAGGTCGTCGCGCTGCTCGACGAGGGTGCGGCTGGTGGCGGTGGCGTCGTCGAGGGCCCGCACCAGGTCGGGCGCGGCGTCGGCGTAGACCTCGGACACGTCCGCCAGGCGGCTGATGCCCTCCTTGAGCGCGGGCAGCTGCGGGTTCAGCTCGCCCAGGTAGGCGTCGAGCTGGACCAGCGTCTCCCCCAGCGGCCTGCCCCGGTTCTCCAGGGCCTGCGACACCGCGGTCAGCGTGGTGGCCAGCTTCTCCGGCTGCACGGCCTGGAGCACCGGCATCAGGCCGTCGAGCACGCGCTCCAGCTCGACCGCGCCGCTGGAGCGGTCCTGCTCGATCACGCCGCCCTCGGCCAGGGGCGCCTGCCGCCGCTCGGGCAGCACCAGGTTCACGTACCGCTCGCCGAACAGCGTCTTGGGCAGCAGGCGGGCGGAGACGTTGGCCGGGATGTGGTGCACCTGGTCGGGGTCGAGCGCCAGCTCCACCTCGGCGCCCTCCCCCCCGGTGCGGATGGCGTCGACCCGGCCGACGACCATGCCGCGGACCTTCACGTCCGAGTCGACCAGCAGCTGGTTGCCGACCCGGTCGGTCTTCAGCGTCACCCGCACGACCTTGGTGAACGCGTCGTTGTAGAGCGCGATCGTGAACGCGAGGAACAGGGCGATCACGGTGAGGAGCACGACGCCCAGGAAGCGGCGTTTGATCATCCGGCGATCCTCACGGTCGTGGTCGTGCCCCAGATCGCCAGGCTGAGGAAGAAGTCCAGCAGGCTCGTCGTGACGATCGCGGTGCGCACCGCCCGGCCGACCGCGATGCCCACGCCCGCCGGGCCGCCGCTGGCGCGGTAGCCGTAGTAGCAGTGGGTCAGGATGATCACGACGGCGAAGACGAGCACCTTGCCGAAGGACCAGAGCACGTCCACCGGGGGTAGGAACAGGGTGAAGTAGTGGTCGTAGGTGCCCGCCGACTGGCCGTAGAACTCCACCGTGATGAACCTCGCCGCGAGGTACGAGGTCAGCAGGCCGATCACGTACAGCGGGATGATCGCGACGAAGCCCGCGATGATCCGCGTGGTGACCAGGTACGGCAGGCTGGGGATGCCCATGACCTCCAGCGCGTCGATCTCCTCGGAGATCCGCATCGCGCCGAGCTGGGCGGTGAAGCCCGAACCCACGGTCGCGGACAGCGCGAGCCCGGCCACCAGCGGCGCGATCTCGCGGGTGTTGAAGTAGGCGGAGACGAAGCCCGCGAACGCCGAGGTGCCGATCTGGTTGAGCGCGGTGAAGCCCTGGAGGCCGACGACCGTGCCGGTGAACACCGACAGGCCGACCATGACGCCGATCGTGCCGCCGATGACCGCCAGCGCGCCCGAGCCGAAGCTCACCTCGGCGAGCAGGCGCAGCGTCTCGCGCAGGTAGCGGGTCAGCGTGCGCGGCGTCCAGGCCAGCGCGCGCAGGTAGAACCACAGCTGGTCACCCAGGGTGTCGAGCAGCGACAGCGGTGCGCCTGCCACCCTGCGGAAGCGGTTGTCGGACGTGGCCACCTCAGCTCCCCTTCGCCGGGACGACCTGGAGGTAGATCGTGGTCAGCACGAAGTTCACGAAGAACAGCAGCAGGAACGTGATGACCACGGCCTGGTTGACCGCGTCGCCGACGCCCTTGGGGCCGCCCGCCGGGTTGAGGCCGCGGTAGGCGGCCACGATGCCCGCGATGAAGCCGAAGATGAGCGCCTTGATCTCGGAGATCCACAGGTCCGGCAGCTGGGCCAGGGCGCTGAAGCTCGCCAGGTACGCGCCGGGCGTGCCGTCCTGGAGCACGACGTTGAAGAAGTAGCCGCCCATCACGCCGACCACGCTGACCATGCCGTTGAGCAGCACGCTGACCAGCATCGCGGCCAGCACGCGCGGCACCACCAGGCGCTGGATCGGCGAGACGCCCAGCACCTCCATCGCGTCGATCTCCTCGCGGATCTTGCGGGAGCCGATGTCGGCGCAGATCGCGGAGCCGCCCGCGCCCGCGATGAGCAGGGCCGTCACGATCGGGCTGGCCTGCTGGATGATCGCCAGCACGCTCGCCGCGCCGGTGAACGACTGGGCGCCGAGCTGGCGGGTCAGCGAGCCGAGCTGGAGGGCGATGACCGCGCCGAACGGGATGGACACCAGGGCCGTCGGCAGCACGGTCACGCTCACCACGAACCAGCACTGCTGGATGAACTCGCGCAGCTGGAACGGGCGGCGGAAGGTGTTGCGGACCACGTCGATGCCCAGCGCGAACATCTGGCCGGTCTCGCGCAGCGCGCCGGCGCCGGGGAACGTGGCCTGCGCGCTCACAGCACGCCCCCCTGCCGGGGCCACGGGCTGGGCGCCGGCGGGGCGGTCGGGGCCGCAGAAGAAGCCGCGGAGGACGCCGCGGCAGGGGCCGCGCTGCCCGCCATCACGCCGTAGTGGCGGCGCTCGTCGGGGGTGAGGCTCTCGATGATGCCCTGCTGCGCGTCGGCGGGCAGCGCGTGCAGGACGCTCATCACCCGGTCCTTGCGGCGGCGCACCGCGTCGCGCGGCGGCAGGCCGGGCGTCGGTTCGAGCTGGGGCACCACGCCGCGCACGTCCTCGTCGGGCGAGCCGTCCGAGTGACCCGCCCGCAGGTGCGCCAGCTCGGCGGCCATCGTGGCCTGGTCCTTCTCCTCCGACATGCCGATCGGCCCGAGGCGGCGGCCGTTGAGGAACTGCTCCACCACCGGCTCGTCGCTGGTCAGCAGCACCTCGCGGGGGCCGAACATGACCAGCTCGCGGCGGAACAGCATCCCCAGGTTGTCCGGGACCGTGCGGGCCAGCGTGATGTTGTGCGTGACGATCAGGATGGTCGCGTCGATCTGCGCGTTCAGGTCGATCAGCAGCTGGCTCAGGTAGGCCGTGCGGACCGGGTCGAGGCCGGAGTCCGGCTCGTCGCACAGGATGATCTCGGGGTCGAGCACCAGGGCGCGGGCCAGGCCGGCGCGCTTGCGCATCCCGCCGGAGATCTCGCCGGGGAGCTTCTTCTCCGCGCCGACGAGGCCGACCATCTCCATCTTCTCCAGCACGATCCGGCGGACCTCGGCCTCGGTCTTC
Source organism: Saccharothrix lopnurensis (assembly GCF_042658445.1). NCBI lineage: Bacteria > Bacillati > Actinomycetota > Actinomycetes > Pseudonocardiales > Pseudonocardiaceae > Saccharothrix > Saccharothrix lopnurensis. The sequence goes on from NZ_JBHSQO010000006.1 coordinate 70,787, forward strand.
CGGGTGTGCTCGCGCAGCGGGAACGCCACGTTGTCGAAGAGGTTCATCGAGCCGAACAGCGCGCCGTCCTGGAACAGGACGCCGAACAGCTTCCGGATCTCGTAGAGCTTGTGCTCGGAGCAGCGCACCAGGTCGGTGCCGTTGATGACGATCCTGCCCCGCTCGGGCTTGAGCAGGCCGACCAGCGACTTCAGGAACACCGACTTGCCCGTCCCGGAGGGCCCGAGCATGACGCTGACCTCACCCGGCGGGAGGGTGAGCGTGACGTCCCGCCAGATGGTCTGCTTGCCGAAGGACTTCGTCAGGCCCTCGACCACCACCTCGACGCCCATCGCACCTCCCGCTTCGACGGCACCGGCGGTGACGCCGGACAGGCCGGCGTCATACCGGTGCAACGAGGTCGCCGCGTCGTGGTTACTCGCCAGTTGGGTCAACGCAGTCTCAACTGGGTAACGACGTGACGCTTACCACCGGCACGACCCTACCCACGAGTAGGCAAGTTTTTCCAGTCCCTTCGGCGGTCCGCACGGCCCTGAACAGCACGAGGGCGGGCACCCGGTCCGGGTGCCCACCCTCGCAGCGGCGTGGAGCGCTAGATCACTTGAGCGAGATCTTGGCGCCGGCGGCCTCGAGCTTCTCCTTGGCGGCGTCGGCGACGTCCTTCGCCACGTTCTCCAGGAGCGCCTTCGGAGCGGACTCGACCAGCTCCTTGGCCTCCTTCAGGCCCAGGCCCGAGACGACCTCGCGGACGACCTTGATGACCTGGATCTTCTTCTCGCCGGCGCCCTCGAGGACGACGGTGAACTCGTCCTTCTCCTCCTCGGCGGGGGCAGCGGCGGCGGCGGGGCCGGCGGCCGCGACGGCGACCGGGGCAGCCGCGGTGACCTCGAAGGTCTCCTCGAACTGCTTCACGAAGGCCGACAGCTCCAGCAGCGTCATGTCCTTGAACGCGTCGAGCAGCTCGTCGGTGCTGAGCTTCGCCATGATGGCGGTCCTTTCTCTTTCAACGCCCGAACTGCGGCCGGGACGCGGAGTGTCTGGGGTTGATCAGCTTTCGGCCGGAGCGTCGGCCTCGTCGGAAGCCGTGGCCTCCGACGCGTCGGAGGTGGGGGCCTCCGCGGCCTTCTTCTCCTGCAGGGCAGCGGCCAGGCGAGCCACCTGGGAAGCCGGGGCGTTGAACAGACCCGCGGCCTTGGCCAGGTTGCCCTTCATCGCGCCCGCCAGCTTGGCGAGCAGCACCTCACGGGATTCGAGGTCCGCGATCGCGGCGACCTCGTCGACCGAGAGGGGACGGCCATCCATGTAGCCGCCCTTGATGACCAGGGCCTTGTTGTCCTTCGCGAAGTCACGCAGCGCCTTCGCCGCGTCGACCGGCTCGCCCTCGACGAAGGCGATGGCGGTCGGACCGACGAGCAGGGTTTCGAGACCCTGGACGCCCGCGTCCTCAGCGGCACGCTTGACCAGCGTGTTCTTCGCAACGGTGTACGTGGTGCCCGCGCCGAGAGCGCGACGCAGCGTGGTGAGCTGCGCCATGGAGAGGCCACGGTACTCGGTGACGACGGCGGCCGAGCTACCGCGGAACTTGTCCGACAGCTCGGCGACGGCCGAAACCTTGCTGGGCTTCGCCATGATCGCCTCCTCTCTGGGCTGGGGTGACCACCGGCCGGGAGAAGGACCCTCGAAAAGACGAAACGCCCACGCGCAGCAGCACGGGGCGGGACAGACCTCGACGGCCTGAGCTTCCTCGTCCTCCTGCGCGGGTCGCCCGTCGAGCGGGACCTTCGATCCGGGTTGACCCGGATGACCAGCGGTCTTCGGTGAACCGCCACCCAGAGTACGGGACGTGTCCCGGGCGCTCCAAATCGGCATGATGTGACGCGTGACCGAAGAGCCCCCGAGGAACCCGCCGCCGGACGTCGACCCGGAACAGCTCCGGCAGTTCCAGGAGTTCCAGCGGTTCCAGGAGTTCCAGCGCTTCCAGCAGGCGCAGGGCACGCCCGCCCTGCCGCCGGGCAGCCCCGCGGCGCCGGGCGGCCCCCTGCCGCCGATGATCCCGCAGCCGCCCCAGCCCCCTCCGCCACCACCCCGGCGGCCGAGGAAGCCGCTGTGGCAGGTGGTGCTGGGCAGCAAGCTGTTCCGGCGCCTGGTGTACCTGGTGGTCGCCCTGCTGGTGGCCAACCACTTCTACGAGCAGTACTTCGGCGGCGACGACCCCGGCGACATCGCCGTGGACAGCGGCGGCGTGGAGAACAACGTCCTGGCGCCGCAGACCCCGTACGGCATCAGCGGCACGGTCGCCCTGTTCTACAAGCACGTCGGCACCGGCGACGCGGGCGAGGCGTGCCGCCTGTTCAAGGAGGACGGGCCGCGCCGGGCGTTCGCCGAGGCGTTCGGGGAGGGCGAGTGCGCGGCGGCGGTGGAGAAGCTGAAGCCGCGGGTCACCAACGTGACGAACTACCGCCAGCTCGGTTTCCCGGCCACCATGCGCGGCACGCCGGCCGGCGGCTCGGTCCAGGTCAGCTCGTGCGAGCTGACCGTGCGCGACGGCCCGCGGCTCGGCCGGTTCACGCTCACCGCGCAGCCGAGCAAGAGCTGGGTGATCACCGGCTACGAGGCCGAGTCGACCTGCCCCTGAGCCGGTTGCCGCACAACGCGAAGCGCCCCCCGGCCGGAGCCGGGGGGCGCTTTTCGCCACGAGGGCCGGGTCTCAGACCGCGGCCTCGTCGCTGAGCAGGTTCCGGGTCCGGTTCGGGTCGACCGGGATGCCGGGGCCCATCGTCGTCGAGACGGTGACCTTCTTCAGGTACCGGCCCTTCGCCGCGGACGGCTTCGCGCGCAGGATCTCGTCCAGCGCGGCGGCGTAGTTCTCGACCAGCTTCTCCGGGTCGAACGACACCTTGCCGATGACGAGGTGCAGGTTGGCCTGCTTGTCGACGCGGAAGTTGATCTTACCGCCCTTGATGTCCGTCACGGCCTTGGAGACGTCGGGCGTCACCGTGCCGGTCTTCGGGTTCGGCATCAGGCCGCGCGGGCCCAGGATGCGGGCGATGCGACCGACCTTCGCCATCTGGTCGGGTGTCGCGATCGCGGCGTCGAAGTCGAGCCAACCGCCCTGGATGCGCTCGATCAGCTCCTCGGTGCCGACCGCGTCGGCACCGGCGGCCTCGGCCTCGGCGGCCTTGTCGCCCGTGGCGAAGACGATCACCCGGGCGGTCTTGCCCGTACCGTGCGGCAGGTTCACGGTGCCGCGGACCATCTGGTCGGCCTTGCGGGGGTCCACGCCGAGCCGGATGGCGACCTCGACGGTCGCGTCCAGCTTGACCTTGGAGGTCTCCTTGGCGAGCTTGGCGGCCTCCAGCGGCGAGTACAGCCGCTCCCGGTCCACCAGCTCGGCGGCGTTCTTGTACGCCTTGCTGCGCTTCATGCTGCTGTCCTTAAGAGTGGATCAGTTGTGGTGCCGAGCCAGCGCGTGGCTCTCCCACGAACTACCGATGGAGAAAGGTCTCAGCCCTCGACCGTGATGCCCATGGAGCGGGCGGTGCCGGCGATGATCTTCGCGGCCTGGTCCACGTCGTTGGCGTTCAGGTCGACCATCTTGGTCTGGGCGATCTCGCGCACCTGGTCCATGGTCACCTTGGCGACCTTGACGCGGTGCGGCTCGCCCGAGCCCTTCTCGACGCCGGCGGCCTTGAGGATCAGCTTCGCGGCCGGCGGGGTCTTGAGCTTGAAGTCGAACGAGCGGTCCTCGTACACGGAGATCTCGACCGGCACGACAGTGCCCCGCTGCGACTCGGTCGCGGCGTTGTACTGCTTGCAGAACTCCATGATGTTGACGCCGTGCTGGCCCAGCGCGGGGCCGACCGGCGGCGCGGGGTTCGCGGCACCGGCCTTGATCTGCAGCTTGATGACCGCTGCGAGCTTCTTCTTCTTGGGAGGCATCTCGGTTCCTTCATTGCGGTGTCCACGCGCGACCCTGCCAGCCGCGGCGTGACTGCCGACTCCCCCGCGCCGGGGGCGCGGGGAGCCGGAGATCGTGTTGTCCTGGCTAGATCTTGGAGACCTGGCTGAACGACAGCTCGACCGGGGTCTCCCGGCCGAAGATCGACACCAGGACCTTCAGCTTCTGGCCGTCCGCGTTGACCTCGCTGATCGTCGCGGGCAGCGTCGCGAACGGGCCGTCCATGACCGTGACCGACTCGCCGATCTCGAAGTCCACCTCGACGGTCGACTTCGTGGGCGTCGCGGCGGACTTCTTGCCCGCGGCGGGCTTCTGCTCGACCTGGGGGAGCAGGAACTTCAGCACGTCGTCGATGGTCAGCGGCGACGGCTTCGAGGTCGCGCCGACGAAACCCGTCACGCCGGGCGTGTTGCGCACCGCGCTCCACGAGGCGTCGTTGAGCTCCATCCGGACCAGGATGTAGCCGGGCAGCACCTTGCGCTGCACCTGCTTGCGCTGGCCGTTCTTGATCTCGGTGACTTCCTCGGTCGGCACCTCGACCTGGAAGATGAAGTCCTCCATGTCGAGCGTCTGGATGCGCGTTTCGAGGTTGGTCTTGACCTTGTTCTCGTAGCCCGCGTACGAGTGCACGACGTACCACTCGCCGGGCGCGTGGCGCAGGGCCTCGCGCATCTCGGCGGCCGGGTCGGCCGGCTCGTCGTGGATGTCGGCGACCGGAGCGGCCGGGGCCTCGTCGGCGTCGACCTCACCGGTCCCGGCGTCGGCCTCGTCGGTGTCGGGACCGTCGGTGGCGGCCTCGTCGGCAGCGGACTCCCCGGTGCCCTCCGACGCCTCGCCCGGCTCGACACCACCGTCGAGGTCACGCTCGTCGGTCAGGTCGTTGTGCTCCTGGGCGTCAACGCCGTTCTCGGAGGTCACTGTGGGTCTCGCTTCCTCTCGTGCATCACATGTCCGCCACCCCACCCGGGGCGGTGCGGTGTTCGGCTCAGCCGAACACCTGGAACATGCCCCAGGCGAAGGCCGAGTCAAGGCCGAAGACCAACGCCACCATGAAGGCCACGAAGACCAGCACGACCCCGGTGTAGGTGATCATCTGCTTGCGGGTCGGCCAGATGACCTTCCGCAGCTCGCTGACCACCTCACGGATGTACCGGACGAGCCTGGCGAAGATGTTGGGCCGCTTCTCCTGGTCCGTCCGCGAACGCGTGGCGCGCCCCTTGCCGGCCTCGGTGTCGGAGTCGGCGTCGGCCGACTTCTTCGCCGGGGCCGCGGCGTCCTTGCGGCCCGCCGGGCGGGCGGAGCCACGGCGCTCGCGCCGCGCTGCGGCGGTAACCGGCCGGGTCGCGCTCTCGCGCTCGTCCGGCTGGTCCTGCTCGCGGCCCTCGCTCATGCCGTCCTCCGCTCACCATCGCGCTTCGACGCAGGGGCGACAGGACTTGAACCTGCAACCTGCGGTTTTGGAGACCGCTGCTCTGCCAGTTGAGCTACGCCCCTTTGGAGTTCCACGACTGGAACCCCCTGGCTGGAGACGCCCCGCACCGCCCTCACGTGGCTCGTGAGGCAGCGACTCGGCGTTCCAAGACCGGAAGCATACGGCACCAGTCGACCCGGATACCAACTGGCCCGGTCAGAGGGGGTGCCGAGGGCCGCTCGGTTGTGCCGTCTGCCACGATTGGAGGCATGGGCACGCCTGACACGACCACCGAGAACCACCCCGCCGAGCACCCGCGCGTCTCGGCGCGCATCGGCGGTATCGCCGAGTCCGCCACCCTGGCGGTCGACGCCAAGGCGAAGGCGCTCAAGGCGGCCGGTCGACCGGTGATCGGCTTCGGCGCGGGCGAGCCGGACTTCCCCACCCCCGAGGCGATCGTGGCCGCCGCCCAGGCGGCCTGCGCCGACCCCCGCAACCACCGCTACACGCCCGCCGCCGGCCTGCCGGAGCTGCGGGAGGCCGTAGCCGCCAAGACCCTGCGCGACTCGGGCTACGAGGTCCCGGCCTCCCAGGTGTTGATCACCAACGGCGGCAAGCAGGCCGTCTACCAGGCGTTCGCCACGGTCCTGGACCCGGGCGACGAGGTGCTGCTGCCCGCGCCGTACTGGACCACCTACCCCGAGGCGATCACGCTGGCGGGCGGCGTGCCGGTGCAGGTGACGGCGGACGAGACGACCGACTACCTGGTCACCGTCGAGCAGCTGGAGGCGGCGCGCACGCCGCGCACCAAGGTGCTGCTGCTGTGCTCCCCGTCGAACCCGACCGGCTCGGTCTACGGCCGTGAGCAGATCACCGAGATCGGCGAGTGGGCCCTGGAGCACGGCCTGTGGGTGATCACCGACGAGATCTACGAGCACCTGGTCTACGACGGCGCGGAGTCGGTGTCGCTGCCGGTGGTCGTGCCCGCGATGGCGGACCGGACGATCGTGCTCAACGGCGTGGCGAAGACGTACGCGATGACCGGCTGGCGCGTGGGCTGGCTGATCGGCCCGCAGGACGTGGTGAAGGCGGCCGCGAACCTCCAGTCGCACCTGACCTCGAACGTGGCCAACGTCTCGCAGCGCGCGGCCCTGGAGGCGGTCTCCGGCCCGCTGGACGCGGTGCACGAGATGCGCGCGGCGTTCGACCGGCGGCGGCGCGCGATCGTCGACCTGCTCTCGGCCATCCCCGGGGTGGAGTGCCCGACCCCGAAGGGCGCGTTCTACGTCTACCCGTCGGTGAAGGCGCTGATCGGCAAGCGGCTGCGCGGCGTGGAGATCACCGACACGGTGCACCTGGCGGCGCTGGTCCTGGAGCACGCCGAGGTGGCCGTGGTGCCCGGCGAGGCGTTCGGCACGCCCGGCTACCTCCGCCTGTCCTACGCGCTGGGCGACGACGACCTGAAGACCGGCGTCACCCGGATGGCCGAGCTGCTGGCCGAGGTGCAGTAGAAAAAGCGACTATCCGTCACGAAAAGCGCCCTTTCGGGGGCGCTTTTCGCTTGTTTGGACACGTTCCGGTGACGATGGGTAACCAGGCTGCGGATCTTCCCGATGCTCCGGGCAGCACGCTCGCCGCCGGCGAGCGGTCCCCGTTCGAGGAGATCCCGTGACCTACCCGCAGCCGCCGCAGCTCCAGCACCAACCGCCCGTCCCCCCGCCCCCGCCGCAGAACGGCCTGGGCACCGCGGGCTTCGTGCTCGGCCTCGTCGGTCTGCTGTTCAGCTTCCTGCCCGTCATCGGGGTGGTCGCGTGGCCGCTGGTCATCCTCGGGTTGGTGCTGGGCCTGGTCGGGTGGGCGCGGGCCGACCGCGGCCGGGCGACCAACAAGGGCCTGGCGATCGCCGGCGTGGCGCTGTCCGCCGTCGGGCTGGTCATCTGCGTCCTCTGGGCGGCGGTGTTCACCAAGGCCGCCTCGGACGCCTCCACCGCCCTGGACGACCTGGAGGCGCAGGCGAACCGGGAGGCCGTGCTCGTCTACGAGATCAGCGGCGACGCCCCCGGCGCGAGCATCACCTTCTCCACCTACAGCGACGGCGGCAGCGCGGTGAACCAGGAGGAGGCCGGGACCCTGCCCTGGACCAAGGAGTTCACCGTCAAGGGCCTGTTCAGCGGCGGCACGCTGAGCGCCTCGACGGGCGCCGAGGGCGGCACGGTCACCTGCCGCATCACCGTGGACGGCGTGGAGAAGAAGACCGCCACCGCCAGTGGCCCCTTCGCCCTGGCGAGCTGCTCGAACTTCTGACCCGGTAACCCCTTCGGGCGAAGGCTGTAACCGCCGGTCGAACGACGCCGATGGATCTTTCAGCCCCACCGGTCTTCACCCGAGGAGCCCGACCCATGACGGAGCCCGACCCGCCCGAGCGCCGGTCCGCCAGGTGGTTCCTGATCCCGGTCTGCGCGGTGCTCGTGGCGGGCGCCGCCGTGCTCGTGCCGCGGCTGACGGCGCCCGCCCCGCCGGTCCGGGTCGTCTACGACGTCACCGGGCGGGCGGAGCGGGCCACCGTCACCTACTCGGCGGAGGACGGCGGGACGCGCCGGGAGGAGCTGACCTCGTTGCCCTGGCACCGGGAACTGGTCGTGCCCGGGGGGCCCGAGCGCGGCGTGCTGACCGTCACCATCGGCCCCGCGGGCGGCGAGGTGGCGTGCGAGGTGAGCGTGGACGGCGTGGAGCAGCGCTCCGCGACCGCCACCGGGGCGCACACCAGCGCCCTGTGCGACGGCTTCCGGGGCGGCTCCGGGACGGGCTAGGGCAGGCGCACGCGGGCGAACGCGCCACCGAGCACGGACTTGCCCTCGTAGGCGGCGGTGACGGCCACCCGGAACGTCCCGTCGTCGAGCACCTTGGCGACCTTGGCGGTCACCTCCACCAGCGCGCCCTCGCCGTCGTCGGGCACCGGGACGGGGCGCCCGAACCGCACGCCGCACTCCACCACGGCGCCCGGGTCGCCGGCCCAGTCGGTGACGATCCGGCCGGCCAGCCCCATGGTCAGCATTCCGTGGGCGATCACGCCCGGCAGCCCGACCTCGCGGGCGAAGCGCTCGTTCCAGTGGATCGGGTTGAAGTCGCCCGACGCGCCCGCGTAGCGGACCAGGTCGGCGCGGGTGACGCGCACCGACAGCGGGGGCAGCACGTCCCCGACCGAGACCTCGGCGGCCGTGATCACGCGTCCTCCCCCCGGACCACCAGCGTCGACTTCGCGGTGGTCACCGGCGCGCCGTCCTCGTCGACGAGCTCGGCGCGCAGCGCCAGCAGGTCGTTGCCCATGCGGGAGGTGATGCCGTCGACGTGCAGCACGACCGACAGGCGGTCGCCCGCGGTGATCGGGCGGTGGTGGACGAACGCCTGGTCCCCGTGCACCACCCGGCTGTAGTCGAGACCCAGCTCCGGGTCGTCGACGAGCAGGTCGTTGATCTTGAGCGACAGCACGATCGCGAACGTCGGCGGCGCGATCACGTCCCGGTGTCCCAGGCCCCGTGCGACGTCCGGGTCGCGGTAGGCGGGGTTGGCGTCCCCGATCGCCTCGGCGAACTCGCGGATCTTCTCGCGCCCGACCTCGTACGGGGGCGACGGCGGGTAGGAACGTCCGGTGAAGGACTGGTCGAGAGGCACCCGATGAGGTTATACGGGGCGCGATCACCTGGGGGTGCGGTGAGCCGGATGCGAACGAGGCCCGCCCCCGGGAATGGGGACGGGCCTCGTTCGGGTCCGGCTACCGGCTCAGCGGGTTTCCTTGTGCGAGCGGTGGGTCTTGCAGTTCGGGCAGAACTTCTTGATCTCCAGGCGGTCCGGGTCGTTGCGCCGGTTCTTCCTGGTGATGTAGTTCCGGTGCTTGCACTCCTCGCACGCGAGGGTGATCTTCGGGCGTACGTCGGTTGCAGCCACGGCCTTGCCTTCCTAGAGCGCGTCAACCCCGACCACCCAGTGCGGGCTTACCGCCTGGCGGGGATCTTCGTGTTGAGTAGCGGTGGCCGGACTTGAACCGGCGACACAGCGATTATGAGCCGCTTGCTCTACCAACTGAGCTACACCGCTTCACATGACTGCGAGCCGCAGTGCCCACGCACTGCGGCCGCGCCATATGGAGCCCCTTTACGGAATCGAACCGTAGACCTTCTCCTTACCATGGAGACGCTCTGCCGACTGAGCTAAAGGGGCTTGCTCTCCCGCAGCGATCAGAACTCTACAACAACCGCCCCGCAGGAGTGAAATCGGGGGGTGGTCTCAGTGCACCAAAGTGAGCACCGTCTCATCGCGAGCACCCCTGACCTGCACCGTCCGCGCCCGCAGCCACGCCTCGAAGCGCTCCTCGGACAGCGGCCGGGAGATCAGGTAGCCCTGCGCCACGTCGCAGCCCATGCCCACCAGCTGGTCGCGGGCGGCGTCGTCCTCGACGCCCTCGGCGACCACGATGAGGCCCAGGGAGTGGCCCAGCTCCACGATCGAGCGCACCACGGCCATGTCACCCAGGTCGGTGCCCATGCCGAGCACGAAGCTCTTGTCGATCTTCACCTCGTCCACGGGCAGCTGCCGCAGGTAGGCCAGCGACGAGTAGCCGGTGCCGAAGTCGTCCACGGCCAGCACGACGCCCATCGCGTGCAGGCGCCGCAGCACGGGCAGCGCCCGCTCCGGGTCGGCCATCACGCCGGACTCGGTCAGCTCGAACGTCAGCAGCTCCGGCGTCACCTCGTGGCGCGCCAGCGCGGCCGCCACCCGGTCGGGGAACTCGGCGTCGGCCAGCGTGCGCACGGACAGGTTCACCGCGATCGACATCCGCAGCCCGCGGTCGAGCCAGCGGCGCACCCGCTCCAGCGCCCGGTCCATCACGAAGTCGGTCAGCACGTCGACCAGGCCGGTGGCCTCGACGGCGGGCACGAACTCGTCCGGGTCGACCCGGCCGAACTCGGGGTGCTTCCAGCGCACCAGCGCCTCCGCGCCGACCACCTGGCGGCTCGGCAGGGCGACCTTGGGCTGGTAGTGCACGGAGATCTGGCCGTTCTCCAGCGCCGAGCGGAACTGGGTGACCAGCTGGAACCGGCGCAGGAAGATCTGGCCCATGCTCGGCGCGTACTGGCGCAGCGGCTCGTTCTCGGTGGTCGCCCGCACCGCCACGTCCGCGCGCTGGAGCAGCGCGTCCGGGTCGGGGTCCTCGACCTCGCAGTCGGCGGTGGTGGCCCAGCCGACGACCGCGCCCGCCTCCACGGTGAGCCGGTCGACCGGGTAGGGCATGGACAGCGCGGTGCGCAGCCGCTCGGCGATCTCCTGGACGCACCCGGTCTGCCGGTCCAGCAGCAGCGCGGCGAACGCGCCGCCCTCCAGCCGCGCCAGCGGCACCTCGGGGCCCAGCTCGTCGCGCAGGCGGCGACCGGCGGCCACGACCATCCGGTTGGCCCAGGTCTGCCCCAGCGCGTCGGACACGGTCGACAGCACGTCCAGGTCGATCCGCAGCACGATCGCGGTGTCCGCCTGGCGCATCGGCTCGGTCGCGGCCTCGCGGAAGCCCGGCCGGTTCAGCAGGCCGGTCAGCGGGTCGTGGTAGGCGTCGTGGCGCAGCCGGGCCAGCAGCCGCCGGTTGTCGACCGCGGTGGACAGGTGGCTGGCCAGCGTGCGCAGCAGCTGGATGTCGGACTTGCCGAAGCCGCGCCACCGGCTGAGCCGGTCGTGCACCTCGACCGCGCCGAGCAGCTGGGTGGCCCCGCGCAGCGGCACGACCAGCGCCTCCTGCACGTCGCGGCGGATGAGGGAGTCGGCGATCTCCTCCCCCGCGTCCGCCCGGCGGAAGTAGCGCACCTGCGCGCCGGGCAGCTGGAGCACGGCGTCCTCGCGCAGCACGCGCGGGTCGTCGCGGCGCATCCCCGGCGGCAGCGGCTCGCCCGCGACGAACGTGCGCATCGGCGCCTGCGGGTCGGTGCGCAGCCGCAGCACGACGCGGTTGGCGTTGAGCTGCTCGCGGATGCGCTCGGCGATCGGCTGCCACTCGTCGTCCTCGGCGCGGCCGTCCCCGTCGTCGGGGCCGGCGCCGCGCGGGCCGGTGGCGTGGCGGCCGGAGCGGGCGACCCGCAGCGAGACCTCGCTGAGCGCCTCCAAGTCGCGCTGCTCGCGCAGCAGGCCCGAGTAGGCGAGGTAGATGGCGGTGATGCCGGCGAAGACCAGCCCGATCAGCAGGCCGCCCCACGGCGCGCGGGTGGCGATCTCGTAGCCGACCAGTCCGGCGGAGGTGTTCAGCAGCGCGACCACGAGGGTCTGGAGCACCAGGCGCAGCGACGGGCCGACCCGCATCCCCTTGCCCATGGTCCGCAGCGCGGTCAGGCCGAGGACGCTGGCCAGCAGCGGCACCGCGATCGTGCCGACGAACGCGCCCGCCCAAAGCGGGCCGTCCCGCCCCAGCAGCTGCTTCACCCACTCGGCGACCGCGAAGGCCACCGAGATCTCCATGAACATCAGGCCCGCGTTGTAGACGGCGCGGTCGAGCACCCGGCGGCCCAGCAGCGTGCCGACGCCCGCGACCACGTGCGCGGCCAGCACGACCTCGAACGGCGCCACCAGCAGGCCCAGCACCAGCGGTATCTCGGTGAAGGAGATGGTCCAGGCCACGCCGCTGCGGACGTCGACGTTGATGGCCAGCTGCTCGGCCAGCAGGAACCCGATCACCAGCAGCGGACCGGTCCAGTAGAGCGCGCCGTCGGCCTGGTCGTCGGGCAGCCAGGAGCCGACGACGAACGCGGACAGCGCGCCCGCCACGAGGAGCAGGCCCGCGAACACGGTGAAAGCGCGGTTCGCCGACCGGGTCGGCGCGTCCGGCGCCACGACCGACGCGTGGTCGGACATCCAGCCTCCTCGTCGGCCATCGTCTCGGCGGGCCGGGTCGCGGCCTGCGGGCTCCTGGCGTGACTGAGGGGTCCCGAACACCGACCAGGACCCCTCCAAGGTTGCCAATGTACCCCGGTCGGACGACGAAATGGCAGGTCGAGTAGCCGATTACCACGAGAAGTAACAGGACGACCCCGGTGCCGGCCTCCTCGTGGAGCAACGTCACCGCCCGTCCGGCGAGGGTGGGGAGATCATCCGCGCACCCGGTCCCGCCTGCTCGGCGGGGGTGCGAGCGCGGAACCGGTTACGGAACTCCGCAGCGCGCGTCGGGTTCGGGCGCGGACCCGACGCCGTCCGACCGGCCGCCCGCGGCTGATCCGGCCGCCCGCGGCTGATCCGGCCGCCCGTCGCCAACCCGGCCGCGCCCGTCGCCGACCCGGCGGCCCGTCGCTGACCCGGCCGCCCATCACCGACCCGGCGGCGCGGACCCGCGCGCTAGACGCGGACCAGTTCCCGACCGGGGGACCGCTCCTCGCGGCGCAGGCCGTGCCGGACGCCGTCCAGGAGGCGACGCGCCTCGGCCGCCGCCGAGTGCTGCGCCGCGCCGCTGCCGACCGCGTCGCGCAGCGCGAGCCAGACCGCGGCCTCGTCCTCGCGGACCGCGGCGAACAGGTGGTGCCGCTCGGGGTAGGGGTGCAGGGCGATCTTGTCGAGGTGGTCCCGCAGCACGCCCAGCACGGCCCCGCCCACCTGCCCGGTCGCGACCAGCCGGTCGTACTTGGTGCCCAGGCCGACGGAGACCAGCTCGGACGACGACAGCGGACCGAAGTTGAGCACCGCGTTCAGCCCGTACTCCAGGTCGTCCGCCGCGTCGAGCAGCTCGCGCGCGTCCGCGGGGCCGCAGGGCCGCCCCCGCCCGGCCCTCCGGACGAGCAGGCCGACCACGACACCGAGCGCGAGGGCCGCGAGGGCGATGAGGATTTCGCTCATGCCCCTCAGTCTCGGGGTCGCGAGCGGTACCGCCGGCCCCGGATCCGGCGTGGGGTCGATCGCAGCGCCGACCGGTCGGCCGTACTTCGGTTGGGCTGAACAGCTCAACCGGTCGGCGCAGCATTTGTCACGCGACAAGGTGATCTCGCCTGGTCCACCCGAGTGAAGTCGGGGGTGAGGGGTACTCGCGACCCGGGTCGGAGCTCCTGGAGAAGTGAGGGGAAACAGGCGATGAGAGGCGTGGGCGAGGGGGTCGCCATGATCGTGGCCGAGGAGCTGTCCGGCCGGGCCAGGGCCGTGCTGCGGGCGGTCGCCGCAGGCAGGGCGCAGTTGACGGGGGGCTGCGAGCCGGACCTGTACATCGACGGGTTGCCGTGCTGCGACCAGATGGTGTCGCACGACCTCGTGCGGGCGGGGCTGCTCAGGGGGCGGCGGGAGGTGGGGCTGTACGAGCGCACGGAGGCCCTGCTGACGGAGGCGGGGCGCGCGGCGATCAGTTGACACTCGAACAGACGTTCGAGATGGGTTATGCTGCATTACGAGGCCGGCACGCAAGCGAGAGGAAGCGCTTGCGCGCCGGCCTCACCCCCGCGCCCAGCGGTCCGCGGCGGCCTCGAAGTGCTCACGCACCCGGCACGGGCGCCCGGTCCGCGGCGGGCCACCCGCCCCGATCGGCGCGCCAACGGCGAGCAGCGCCGCGGCGACCGGCCATGATCCCGGCATGACCGAGGACCGCCACGCTCCGGTGTCGTTCCCCCACCCGGCCCCCGACGCGCGGTCCTCCACCCGCTCACCCGTGCCGCCACCGACACCGACCACGCCACGCGCGCCGCTGGTGCCCGTGCCGCGCAGGGTGATCGCGACCGCGGCCGCCCTGATCGCCGCGGCCACGATCGGTTTGGTGGTCGTGCTGTGGTGGGCGGGCACCGCGGGCCTGTCGGGGGCCGCGCTGGTGACGGCGCGGTTCGACGCGCTGCGCACCGGGCTGAGCATCGGGATCGGCGGGGGCGGGGTCTTCGCGCTGTACCTGGCCTGGCGACGCCAGCACGCCACCGAGATCGGGCTGGTGCAGAAGGAACGCGACCAGGCCGACGTCGCCCGCGCCTACGAACTGCAACGCGAGACCGCCGAGCACACCCGCCAACACGCCGAACACGTCGCGGCCACCACCGAGCGCGACGCCGAGGCCCGCCGGATCACCGACCTCTACGCGAAGTCGGTGGAGCAGCTCGGGTCGGACAAGGCCCCGGTCCGCCACGGCGGCCTCTACGCCCTGGAACGCCTCGCGCAGGACCACCCCGCCCTGCGGCAGACCGTGGTCAACGTGCTCTGCGCCTACCTCCGCGCGCCGTTCGACCCCTGCGGCGACCCACCCGACGCCGACACCGACCGGGCGGTCCGCGACGAGCACCGCGAACGGGTCCAGGAGCGCGAGGTCCGGCTCACCGCCCAACGGATCCTGACCACCCACCTGGAGCCCGGGAACGACGCCGACCACCCCGTCGCCACCTTCTGGCCCGGCACCGACCTCGACCTCACCGCCGCGGTCCTCGTCGACTGGGACGCGACCGGCTGCCTGCTGCGCGGCGCGACGTTCCGCCGGACCACCTTCACCGGGGACACCCGCTTCGACGGAGCGACGTTCACCGGCGAAGCCCTGTTCGACGAGGCGGTGTTCACCCGAAGCGCCCCTTTCAGCAGGACGAGGTTCGCCAGGGTGACCTACTTCACCGGGGCGACCTTCACCGAGGAGGCCCGCTTCAAGGAAGCGGAATTCGCCACAGCCGTCTGGTTCCAGGGATCGACGTTCACCGGGAGCGCCTGCTTCGACGGAGCGACGTTCACCGGGAACGCCATGTTCGGCGGAGCGACGTTCGGCAGGAGCGCCCTGTTCAGGAGAGCCGAGTTCATCGGCGACGCCCTGTTCCCCAAAGCCCGGTTCACCGGTAACGCGCTCTTAGGGGAAGTGCGGTTCACCGGGACCGGCTTCTTCGGGAGGACGACGTTCGCCGGGGACGCGCTCTTCGGCAAAGCGACGTTCGGCAAGAGCGCGCTGTTCAGCAGAGCCGAGTTCATCGGCGACGCCCGGTTCGGCAAAGTGACGTTCACCGGGGACGCCTGGTTCAGCGAGGCGGCTTTCACCGGGAACACCCGGTTCGAGAACTCGACTTTCCGCCACTCCTCATCCGATCGGACGTCGTGGCCCGACCGGTGGCGCCCCTCGCCCGACCACACGACCATCGGGGGTCGCGAAGGCACCTGGCACCACCTCCTGGAGGTCGAGCCGGGGTGTGGACACCCGGACGAACCAGCCCTCGGCGCCGCTGGCCACCTGTCCCGGGAGCCCGTGCCCAACACCAGCTCGACAAGTGCGCGGCGGCCCCACCGGTGCACGGCGCCGTGAAGCGCGGCACGCTCGCCTCGATCACGCGTCAGCGTTCACCCCGCCACCGGCAACGCGTCACAGGACGGTCGCAGTCGGACCGGAACGGAAGCGCCACCCCGTCCGACTACTGACACCCTGGCTCACGACATTCACCAGGAAGCCGGATGAGGAAACGTCACCGCTCCGGCTCAGCCCACCTGGACGACGTAGACGTCGTAATCTTCCCCGAACTCGACGCGGTGGTCGCCACCAACCACAGTCAGCACCTCGCGCCCACTGGGAAGAAGCGCAAGAACGTCGCCCACCAGGTCGACCGGCGGTCGGTGGCCAACCCCGTCCAGGCCCGGACGCTGCTCAACGCCGTGGGCCGCCTTGGGCGCACCGGCGGCAAGCTCGTGGCGTTCTTCGGGCTGATGTACTTCGCGGCCCTACGCCCGAGGAAGCCTCCGTGGTGCGTCGCAGTGACCTGGTCATGCCCCCGCGCGAGTGGGACGACCAGGCGGGCCGCTGGCAGGTCACGCAGTGGGGTGACATCCACCTGGCCAAGGCGGCCCCCGAGATCGGCGCTGAGTGGGCTGAGTGGATCGACAGCGGTCGGCGGAGCGAGGAACGGGGGTTGAAGCACCGGGAGGACGGGGAGGGCCGCACGGTGCCGCTCTCACCCGAACTGGCGGTGCTGCTCCACGAGCACTTCGACCGGTTCGGCACCGCGCCGGGCGGACTGCTGTTCGTCGCCGAGCGCGGCGGACGGATCGGTAGCTCGACCTACGGACGGGTGTGGGCGCTGGCCCGTGAAGCGGTCTTCACGCCCGACGTAGTGGCTTCCCCACTCGCCAAGCGCCCCTATGACCTCCGTCACGCCTGCGTCTCGACGTGGCTCAACCTCAGCGTAGAAGCTCCGCGGGTTGCCGAGTGGGCCGGTCACAGCCTCAACGTTCTAATTCGGGTCTACGCGAAGTGCCTCGATGGCGGAGAGGAACGCGCCCGACAGCTTGTCCAAGCGGGGTTTGATGCAGCCTGACCTGTTCAACCATTCCGAGTACGCGTAAGCATCCCATCAGCACCAGGCTGTACCGTGCTTGCCTTAGCGAGCAGTAGAGCAACCGAGGTGGAACCCTGCCCGATACGACCGCTGCCCCCGACGTCACGCCTGGTCAACTAGCCGAGGCGTCGGGGCAGTCTGTCGTTCTACAGGCAGGCCGCGACATCCTGGTTGTCTACGTCATCATTCAAAAAAACTCTACGAAACCCGCAGATTGCGGCCTGGTCACCTCCGTTTGGGGAGACCATCGCCCCGCGCAGCCAGAGAGAGCACGAGTCATCCTTGCTGACTCAAAAAGCAGCATGACCTCTGTATTTCCACCCGAGGCGCCCACTTGCCCCACTGCCGACAGCAACGTGATCTGAGTCACAGGCCCTGATGGGTGTCCGACTTCGGAACGTTTGGTAGAGGCAGCGACGCGACGGTGCATGCCCCCAGCACCTGTGGAAGCCAGGCGCGCCCCTGACCGTCACGCCAGGCAGTCAGGGAGCGCCAGTCAACTTCGGTACGTCCTCGGTACAGCCACTCGTAGAACGCCGGTTGCGGCCGGACACAGCCGGACAGGACGAGAAGACCCCCGTGACCTGTTCTTGCCGGTCACGGGGGTCTTCTCACTGGTGTGGCGGGTAGAGGATTCGAACCTCTGTAGCTTTCGCGACGGATTTACAGTCCGCTCCCATTGGCCGCTCGGGCAACCCGCCCCGCGCCCGGTCTCCCGGGTGCGGTGGAGACAATACATAAGCCTGCCGGACCCCGCGCAACCGGGTATCCCCGGTAGGCTTCCGGGCGGTTCGCAGATCCACCGACGCGGAGGTACCGGGCACGTGGCAGACCCGTCGTTCGACGTGGTGAGCAAGGTCGACCGCCAGGAGGTCGACAACGCGCTCAACCAGGCCGCCAAGGAGCTGAGCACGCGGTTCGACTTCCGGGGCACCGGCACGTCGGTCGCCTGGGCGGGCGAGGAGGCGATCGCCTTCGAGTCCGAGACCGAGGAGCGCTGCCGGGCCGCGATCGACGTCTTCCGGGAGAAGCTGATCAAGCGCGGCATCTCGATGAAGGCGTTCGAGATCGACGACCCGGCGGTGTCCGGCAAGGTGTTCAAGGTCACCGGGAACCTGGTGCAGGGCATCTCCGGCGAGAAGGCCAAGCAGATCGCCAAGAAGGTCCGCGACGAGGGCCCGAAGGGCGTCCAGGCGCAGATCCAGGGCGACCAGCTGCGCGTGACCGGCAAGAAGAAGGACCACCTCCAGGAGGTGATCTCGCTGCTGAAGAGCTCCGACTTCGGCATCGCCCTCCAGTTCACCAACTACCGGTGACCCGACCGACGCGCGTGCCCGCCCCGGGCGGGTAACGCGCGGTGCCCGCGGGCCGACATCGTGGATGGCCCTCCGGGGCACCGCGCCGGGCGAACGAGCCGCGGTGCCGACCCCGGGCGGGCGACGGGGAACTACCTGGGGAGAGAGCAGATGAAGGGCATCATCCTGGCGGGGGGCAGCGGCACCCGCCTGCACCCGATCACCCAGGCCGTCTCCAAGCAGCTGCTCCCGGTCTACGACAAGCCGATGGTCTACTACCCGCTGTCGGTGCTGATGCTGGCCAGCATCCGCGAGGTCCTGCTGATCTCCACGCCGACCGACCTGCCGCTGTTCCGCCGCCTCCTCGGCGACGGCTCGCAGTTCGGCCTGAGCATCTCCTACGCCGAGCAGCCCCAGCCGAACGGCCTGGCCGAGGCGTTCGTCATCGGCGCGGACTTCGTCGGGGACGACAGCGTGTCGCTGGTCCTGGGCGACAACATCTTCTACGGCCAGGGCTTCTCCCGGGTGCTCCAGCACCACGCCGCCTCGCTGGACGGCTGCGTGCTGTTCGGCTACCCGGTGAAGGACCCCGAGCGCTACGGCGTGGGCGAGGTCGACGCGGAGGGCCGGCTGGTCAGCATCGAGGAGAAGCCGGCCGCGCCGAAGTCGAACAAGGCCATCACCGGCCTGTACTTCTACGACAACCAGGTCGTGGACATCGCCAGGAACCTCAAGCCGTCGCCGCGCGGCGAGCTGGAGATCACCGACGTGAACCTGACCTACCTGCGCCAGGGTCGCGCGCAGCTGGTGGACCTGGGCCGCGGTTTCGCGTGGCTGGACACCGGCACGCACGACTCGCTGGTGGAGGCGGGCCAGTTCGTGCAGGTGCTGGAGCACCGGCAGGGCGTGCGCATCGCGTGCCCCGAGGAGATCGCGCTGCGCATGGGCTTCATCAGCGCGGACGAGTGCTACGCGCTGGGCGAGAAGCTGGCGAAGTCCGGCTACGGCCAGTACGTCATGAACGTCGCGCGCGAGGCCCGCTAGCCGGCGGCGCCCGACGGCCGGCCGGCGCCTAGTGGCGCCGCGCCAGCTCCTCCAGCCGCCGCACCCGGTCCGGGATCGGCGGGTGGGTGGAGAACAGCCGGGCCAGTTGCTCCCCCGGCCGGAACGGGCTGGCGATCATCAGGTGCGACTGCGCGACCACGGCGGGCTCCGGCGCGAGCGGCGCGGCGCGCGTGCCGTGCTCCAGCTTGAGCAGCGCCGAGGCCAGCGCCAACGGGTCGCCGGTCAGCTCCGCGCCCGACTCGTCGGCCTGGTACTCCCGGGACCGGCTCACGGCCATCCGCACGATGCCCGCCGCGACCGGTCCGAGCACGGCGATCAGCAGCACGGCCAGCGGGTTGGGCCGGTCTTCGTCGTCGCCGCCGAACACGCTCGCGAACATCGCCAGGTTCGCCAGCGTGCTCACCGCGCCGGCCAGCGCGCCCGCCACGCACGAGATGAGGATGTCGCGGTTGTAGACGTGCGACAGCTCGTGCCCCAGCACGGCGCGCAGCTCGCGCTCGTCCAGCAGCTCCAGGATGCCGGTGGTGCAGCACACGGCGGCGTTGCGCGGGTTGCGGCCGGTCGCGAACGCGTTCGGCGCGGCCGTGGGGCTGATCCAGAGCCTCGGCATGGGCTGCCGGGCGGCCTGCGCGAGCTCACGCACGATGCGGTACATCGCGGGCTGCTCGACCTCGGACACGGGTCGCGCGCGCATCGCGCGCAGCGCGAGCCGGTCGGAGTTGAAGTACGCGTAGGCGTTCACGCCCAGCGCCAGCAGCAGGCCGATGACCAGGGCGGTCCGCCCGAACAACGAGCTGATCGCGATGATCAGCGCGCTCATGGCGCCGAGCAGCAACGCGGTCTTCAACCCGTTGAAGTGCTTGTGCACGTCGCGTCGCCTCCGGCTGTTCTACGTCCTCCCCCTCAACGCGCCCGGCCGGCCGGGGGTTCCGGCACCCGGTCGTGCCGGTCGGGCGGCGGTGCTCTCCGGCGCGGGCTCGGCGCCCGCGTCCAGCGGCGGCGGGGGCGGCACGTGCGCGACCCACGCGCCCAGCACGTCGCGTTCCTGGACCAGTTCGGCCACGGCGCCCTCGCCCGCCGGGGTGCCCGTGCCGGGGTAGGAGAAGTCGGGCGCCCAGTGCAGGGCGTCGAACGGGCACGCCTCCACGCAGATCCCGCAGTACAGGCACGAGCCGTAGTCGATGGCGAACCGGTCGAGCACGTTGCGGGCCCGGGGGCGGGCCGAGCCGGGCGCCTGCTCGGTCTCGGTGTGCGAGTCGATGTGGATGCACCAGTCGGGGCACTCGCGGGCGCAGATCATGCACACCGTGCAGTTGGCCTCCAGCAGCGCGATCACGCCGCGGGTGCGTGGGGGCAGGGTGGCCGCGACCGGCTCCGGCGAGACGTGGGGCGGCGCGGCCCGGCCGGCCGGGTCGTGCTCGGTCGAGCCCCGACCAGGGGAAACGTCCTCCGGCGCGCCCTGGGCGGCCGGATCGCGCTCGGACGAGCCCCGGCCGGCCGGGTCGTGCTCCGGCGGGACGTGCTCCGGGAAGTCCCGGCCCGGGGAGGCGTGGTCAGTCACCGGTGTTCTCCTCGTATCGCGGTCCCCACGACGGGTCGGGCACGCCGGGCGGCGCGGCGCGCCTACGGCTGGGCGCGGACGTGCCGTCCTCACCGGGTTCGAGCCGCCCCGGCCACGGGCGCACCACGCGGGACGCCAGCACGAAGTCCTTGCGCAGCGGGTGCCCGCTGAAGCTGTCGGGCAGCAGCAGGTGGGCGGCCTCGCGGTCGAGCGCCAGGCCGAACATCTCGGCGGCCTCCCGCTCGTGCCACCCCGCCCCCGCCCACAGTCCCGCCACGCTCGGCAGCGCGTCCTCCGGCCCCAGCTCGGTGCGCAGCAGCACACCGTCCCCGGTCCCGGGGTGCAGCACGTGCAGCAGCACGGCGTGCCGCTGACCGGCGGCGCCCGGCCGGCCCGCGTCCTCGACGCCGAGCCAGTCGAACTGGGCGCAGCCCAGCTCGTCGCGCACGTGGCGGGCGGCCGCCACCCACGAGTCGAGCGGCACGTGCGCCGTGCTCTGCCCGAACGCCGCCTCCACCCGCGCGCCCGGCACGCGCGCGGCCAGGTCCCCCGAGGCCGCGCTCACGAGATCAGCCGGTGGAGCGCGGCGAGGCCGTCCAGCAGCGCCTCGGGGCGCGGCGGGCAGCCGGGGACGGCCACGTGGACCGGCAGGACCTGGTCGATGCCCTTGGTCACGCTGTAGGAGTCCCAGTACGGGCCGCCGGTGTTACTGCACGCCCCGACGGACAGGACGTAGCGGGGTTCCGGCATCTCCTGGTACGAGGCGATCACCGCGGGCAACATGGCGTCGGTGACCGTGCCGGACACGACGAGCACGTGGGCCTCGCCGGCCGCGTGCACCGGGTCGACCCCCAGGGCGGCGAGCTGTTCCGGGCGGTGGCCCTCCAGGGCCGCCATGACCTCGACGCCGCAGCAGGCCAGGCCGAGGTCGAGCACGGTGACCCGGTACGTCGTGCCCCAGTCCAAGGTGGAAACCGTCACGGGGGACGAGGTTAATACGTGGGGGCCCGCCGGGCTCTCGCCCGGCGGGCCCCCAACCCCCCAATACCCCCCACGATTGCTCCCACGTGAACACGCACCTGGTTGCGGAAGAAGTCTCTTACGGGCCTCGCTTACTGTCCAGGGAAAGCACCAAGATCTTCGGATAATTTCACCGTGAACTGTGGCCAAGTTCAGTACAACTGACCGGTAGAACATCTCGCCCCGACCCGAGAGGCCCTGCATGTCGACCTCGACCCAGCTGCTCCTGCCCGCGGGCAACCGGCTCAGCAGACTCCTGCACGCCTCGCCGGTGCTGCTGGACACCACGTTGGACCAGCTCAGGACGCTGATCGCGGTGTACGAGACGCGGTCGGCGCTGCGCGCGGCACGGGTGCTCGGGCGGGAGCAGTCCAGCGTGCAGAAGCAGGTCGACACGCTCAACCGCAACTTCAAGCAGCTGTGCGGCGAGCCGCTCGTGGTCAAGCAGGGGCGCGGGAAAGACGTGCTGATCACCCCGACGGGCGAGGCGTTGGTGGAATTGGCGCGCCGGACGCTGAGCGAGTGGCTGGATTCGATTCACGAGTGCCGGCGCAAGCTCGGCACCACGCTGACGGTGGGTACCACTCGGTTCATGCTCGACTCGCTGGCGAAGGCGTGGCACCACGTGGTGGAGGACTTCCGCCGGCGGGACGTGGAGCTGAAGGTCGTGCACATCCGCACGAAGGACATCTGGACGAGCCTGGAGTCCAAGGAGGTCGACATCGTCTGCGGCAGCGTGGTGACGACCGCGGGCCGGTCGACCGGGTTCGACGAGTTCGACGTCATCGAGTGGCGCCGGGGCGGGTTGGCGCTGCTCACGAACCTGCCGCCGCACCGGCTCGGCGACCGCGTCGGCACGGGCGAGCTGCCCGGCCTGCCGCTGGTGGTGCCGGGCGACGGGCTGATCGCCGAATTCCTGCGCGGCTGGTTCGGTCCGGATTACCGGAACGAACTGGACATAGCGGCAGAAATCGACGAGATCCAGTACGGCATGTCCCTGTTGCGCTCGGGTCTGGTCGAGGGCTGCATGATCGTCACCTCGGGCCTCGGCGTGGTCGCCGCGAACGGCGAGCTGCGCGAGGGGTCCGGACTGCGGGTGGTGGAGCTGAAGAACGACCGGAAGCCGCAGCTGGAGCGCCTGGTCGGGGTCTTCGCCCGCAAGGAGGAGCGGGCGAAGTTCCCGGCCGACCACCCGTTGAACCTGCTGTGGGCGGCGTTCCAGCGCGAGGTGCCCGACTAGCGCGCCGGGCGGCGCCGCTGGGCCTGGCGCACCAACCACTCCAGCCCGGTGAGCTGCCGCGGTGAGGCGGGCTTCGGCGGTTCCGCGGTGCCCTGCGGATCGCGCCGCGGTCGGTGCGACGGTCGCTGGGCGTCGATGTCGTTCATGGTGCGCTCCCTACGTCGGTCGACGGCGAGTGCCGTCGATCGGAGCACCGACAGGGCCCGGCTCGCTAGACCGATCAACCGTACGGGTGACATGTCGCGGAATCACGCACAGGAGTGGTTCGCCTGTGGGGTCGGGTGTACCGGTCGGCGCGTGTCACCCGTTCGAGGAGTGAGCTCGACCCTGCCGGAAACCGCCCTGACGGGTGTCGCCCGCGGCGGCCGGAGGGCTAGCCGTAGCGCTGCGCGTACCGGGTCGGCGTCTCACCGAACATGGCGGTGAAGTCGCGCACGAAGTGGGACTGGTCCGCGTACCCCAGGTCGGCCGCCAGCGCCGCCCAGTCGATGCGCCCGCCCGCCGCCATCCGCTCGGTCACCTCGCGCAGCCGGTAGCGGCGGATCACCCACTTCGGGCTGATGCCCACGTGCTCGGTGAACAGCCTCTGCACGCTGCGCACGGTGGTGCCCAGTTCCCGGGCCAGCACGTCGACCCGCGTGACGTGCGGCTGGGCGATGACCAGGTCGACGACCTCGACCGCGTGGCGGGCCCGCGGGTCGGGCTCGGGCAGGTTCGCGCGCAGCGCCGCCTCGACCGACTCCACGTCCGCGCGCGCCGGCAGGCCGGTGAACACGTCGGCGGCGGGCAGGCTGCGGTCGGTGATCGACTGGACCGGGGCGCCCAGGAACGGCCGGAACGCGCCGGGGTGGAAGGCGACGCCGAAGACGCGGCCGGTCCCGTCCAGCTCCTGGAAGACGTGGCCGCTGGACACGCCGTGCACCTGAGGCCCGCTCTCGTGGAACGACAGCTGCACGTTCGGGTAGGGCACGATCAGCTGCCGGTACGGGCGGTCGTAGGTCCACTCGACCGCCCAGTACCGCGCGACGAACGCCGCCAGGTCGGGCGAGGGCTCCAGGAACTCGTGCCGCTGGTGGCGGCGCCAGGCCAGCTCGCGCTCGTCCCGCGTCACGCCCGGGAGCGTATGTCGCCTTTGTTCAAGACACGCCCGGCACCCCGTTCCTACGGTGGCGGCATGTCTCGTGAGCAGTTGATCCCCCGGGCCGTGAAGACCGCCGTCGAGGTCGTCGGCGGCGTTCAGCCCGACCAGTTGGGCACGCCCACGCCGTGCAGCGAGTACGACGTGCGCGCGCTGGTGCACCACCTGCTGTTCTGGGGTCCGTCCCTCGAAGGCGCGGCGCGCAAGGAGAGCGTGCCGCCGCCCGCCGCCGCCGAGTCGGACGTCGACCTCACCACCGGCGACTGGGCGGCGGACCTGACCGCGCAGCTCCACCGCACGGCCGACGCGTGGAGCGCGCCGGGGGCGTGGACGGGCACGACGCGCATGGGCGGGCCGCACGAGATGCCGGCCGAGCTGGTGGGCGGCATGGTGCTCGGCGAGGTCGTCGTCCACACCTGGGACCTGGCTCGGGCGACCGGTCAGGCGCCCGAGTGGGACGACGACGTGCTGGAGCAGGTCCACCGCGACCTCGTGCCGACCGCGCAGATGGGGCGTGACATGGGCATCTACGGGCCCGAGGTGCCGGTGCCCGCGGACGCGCCGCTGCTCCACCGCGTCCTGGGCCTCACGGGCCGGCGGCCGTGATCGGCGCCGGTGGCTCCGGCACCCTGGCCGGAGCCACTCGCGCCACCACATCCGGCATGGCCTCACACGCATTGCCGTTCAGCCCCGCAGGAGTGCTGGAAGGCAGCGGGGACGATCGCCGGTGGAATCGGTGATCAATCAGTTGCCACGACAGTGCCCGCAATTTTCCGCACAGGCGGAGTGGTACACGTTGATGATGTAGACCGCCCCTGCCTGGACGGCATCACCCGAGACCGGGCCCGAGATGTGGTTCCGGACGCCCGAACCGGTATCGACCTGCACATACTTCCTCTTCGACCGCCCTCGGACGAAGCGCTTCGCCAACACGACGCAAAGCGCGACGAGGACGATCGAAGGACTCAGGAAAAGAGCCAGGCCCATCCCCGCACGGAGCACTTCCCCCGGTTTTAGGGCAGGTTCAGCCAATAAGTGCGATAACGAAAAGGCTCAGGAGATGCAGACCTGTTGGTCTCATCGATCCCCCCTCACCCTCCGCCATCGGACGCCCCGCGAGAACGGGACGTGCTCACCGACCACAGTACAGCGACCACGGACCGGGTGGACTGCGACACGCCTGAGACGTCCGATCACGACCGAAGTGCCACTGGTAACCGGGTGGTATCCGCGCTGGTCAGCCAGGTCCCACCAGGCTGACCAGCGCGAAGCTCAGACCCCGGAACAGACCGGATCAGTCCCGCAGTTCCATCGTGCAGCACTTGGGCCCGCCACCGGACTTCCGGAGCTCCGAGATGTCCACGAACACCGGCTCGAACCCGCGCTTCGCCACCTCGCCCGCCAGGTGCACGGCCTCCACCGGCAGCACCACGTGCCGCCCGTCGGACACGGCGTTCAGCCCCAGGCACGCCGCGTCCTCCTCCGTCGCGACCACGGCGTCGGGGAACAGGCGCTCCAGCACCCGCAGGCTGCCCGGCGAGAACGCCTCCGGGTAGTACGCGACCAGGTCGTCCGCCAGCACGAACAGCGCCACGTCGAGGTGGTAGTACCTGGGGTCGACCAGCTGGAGCGAGATCACGGGCACCCCCAGCGCCTCCTGCGCCTCCGCGTGCGCCAGGGGGTCGGTGCGGAAGCCGGTCCCGGCCAGCAGGTACCTGCCGGTCCAGGCGAGGTCGCCCTCGGCCTCGTTCGTGCGCTCCGGCATCACCACGTCGCGGTAGCCGTTGGCCAGGAACCAGCGGCGGAAGTGGTCGGCCTCGGCGGCGCGCTGCGGGGCCCGGAAGCGGGAACCGAGGACCCGGCCGTCGACCACGGTGCCGGAGTTGGCCGCGAACACCATGTCCGGCAGGCCGGGCTCCGGCTGGATGGTCTCGACCCGGTGCCCGAGCCCCTCGTAGGTCTCCTTGAGGGCCGTCCACTGCTCGACCGCCAGCGCCGTGCTGATGGGCCGCGTCGGGTCCATCCACGGGTTGATCGAGTACGCGACGGTGAAGTGCTCCGGCGCGCACATGAGGTACCGACGGGTGGTCGGCACGCGTACCGGGGCGGTCGGCACGTCCAGCACGATCGGCTCTTCACCGGGGCCCACGAGGGAAACCGAGGTCATGGATCGAAATGTAGATGGGCCTCAGACCATCGATCAACGCCGCGATATTGCGTCTTCTGGTGCAGAATGTTGCGTGTGGACTCGATCGACCAGCGAATCATTTCGTGCCTGATGGCCAACGCCCGCTCCAGCTACGCCGACATCGGCAAGGGGGTGGGCCTGTCCGCCCCCGCGGTGAAGCGGCGGGTCGACAAGCTGCTGGACACGGGCGTCCTGCGCGGCTTCACCGCGGTCGTGGACCCGGAGCGGCTGGGCTGGGGCACGGAGGCCCTCGTCGAGGTGCACTGCCGCGGCAACGTGGCGCCGCACGACATCCAGCAGCACCTGGAGCCGATGGCCGAGGTCAGGGCCGCCTACACGGTCTCCGGCGCGGCGGACGCGATCGTGCACCTGCGCGCCGCGAACATCCACCACCTGGAGACCGCCCTGGAGCGGCTGCGCGCCGTGGAGATCGTCGACCGGACCGTCTCCACCGTGGTGCTGTCCCGGCTGCTGGACCGGCCGCCCGCCCCCTAGGCCGACCCCCCGAAACCACCGGCCCCCTAAAGTCGCGGCATGGCCGAGGTGCTGCTGGACCGCTCCGACCGCGTGGCGGTCATCACCGTGCACGACCCCGAACGCCGCAACGCGCTCACGCTCGACCTGTCCGACCGGCTCGCGGACGCGGTGCGGACCTGCGAGTCGGACACCGGCGTGCACGCCGTCGTGGTGACGGGCACTCCCCCGGCGTTCTGCGCGGGCGCGGACCTGACCGTGCTGGGCGAGGCCCGCGAGGAGGGCCTGCGGCGCGTCTACGCGGGTTTCCTGGCGGTGGCGAACTGCTCCCTGCCCACGGTCGCGGCCGTGGGCGGCGCGGCGGTGGGCGCGGGGCTGAACCTGGCGCTCGCGTGCGACGTGCGCCTGGTCGGTCCCCGGGCCCGGTTCGACCCCCGGTTCCTCCAGCTGGGCATCCACCCGGGCGGCGGGATGACGTGGATGCTCCAGCGCCTCGTCGGCCCCCAGACCGCGACCGCGATGACGCTGTTCGGGCAGGTCCTGGACGCCGACGCGGCGGTGGCGCGCGGGCTGGCCTGGCAGCGGGTCGAGGGCGGGCACGACGAGCTGGTCGCCGCCGCCGCGGAGCTGGCCCGACCGGCCGCCGACGCGCCGCGCGACCTCGTCCGGACCACCAAGGCGTCGATGCGCGCGACCGCCGACCTGGCCGACCACGGTCGGGCCGTGGACGTCGAACTGGCACCGCAGGCGGCCTCGATCGGCACCCCGGAGTTCCAGGCCGGGCTCGCCGCCGCGAAGGGCCGGATCAGCGGTAAGGGCTGAGCTGGACAGCGCGGCTCCCCGGCCGTAACTTCGAGTAGCAGTTACCTGCCGGTAAGCACAAAAGCCCCTAGTCGACCCCTAGTTGACCGGCCACGGCGCCGAGTGGGACGGATCGTCCCGCAGAGTGGTACGTCACGAACCGGGGCGCCCGGCGACACGACTACCCTCGGACACGCGGGGGACGGGGCACTGGCTCCCGAAGCGGGTGTGAGAAAGGGATCGGCGGAGGAATGACTACCGACGTTGGTAACGGCGCCGCCCCGGGTGGCTCCTCGGGAGGAACGGTCCGCAAGCTCGACCGCGTGGTGATCCGGTTCGCCGGCGACTCCGGTGACGGCATGCAGCTCACGGGCGACCGGTTCACCTCCGAGGCCGCCGCGTTCGGCAACGACCTCGCGACCCTGCCGAACTTCCCGGCCGAGATCCGCGCGCCACAGGGCACCCTGCCCGGCGTGTCCAGCTTCCAGCTGCACTTCGCCGACTACGACATCCTCACCCCCGGCGACCGCCCCGACGTGCTGGTGGCGATGAACCCGGCGGCGCTCAAGGCCAACATCGGCGACCTGCCCAAGGGCGGCATGCTGATCGTCAACACCGACGAGTTCAGCAAGCGCAACCTGATCAAGGTCGGCTACGCCGCCAACCCCCTGGAGGACAACTCCCTGGAGGCGTACCAGGTCCACGAGGTGGCCATGGCCACCCTGACCATCGGCGCCCTGGAGAACACCAGCCTGGGCAAGAAGGACGCCGAGCGGGCGAAGAACATGTTCGCCCTGGGCCTGCTGTCGTGGATGTACCACCGGCCCACCGAGGGCACCGAGCGGTTCCTGCGCGAGAAGTTCGCCAAGAAGCCCGACATCGCCGAGGCCAACGTGCTGGCGTTCCGGGCGGGCTGGAACTACGGCGAGACCACCGAGTCCTTCGCGGTGACCTACGAGGTCGCGCCCGCCAGGCTCAACCCGGGCACCTACCGCCAGATCACCGGCAACACCGCGCTCGCCTACGGCATCGTCGCGGCCGGCCGGCTCGCCGAGCTGCCCGTGGTGCTCGGCACCTACCCGATCACCCCGGCGTCGGACATCCTCCACGAGCTGTCCCGGCACAAGAACTTCGGCATCACCACGCTCCAGGCCGAGGACGAGATCGCGGGCATCGGCGCGGCCCTGGGCGCCTCCTACGGCGGCGCGCTCGGCGTGACCTCCACCTCCGGCCCCGGCATCGCGCTGAAGTCCGAGACCATCGGCCTGGCCGTGATGACCGAGCTGCCGCTGCTGGTCATCGACGTGCAGCGCGGCGGCCCGTCCACCGGCCTGCCCACCAAGACCGAGCAGGCCGACCTGCTCCAGGCGATGTTCGGCCGCAACGGCGAGTCGCCGGTGCCGGTGGTCGCGCCCCAGTCGCCCGCCGACTGCTTCGACGCCGCGCTGGAGGCCGCCCGCATCGCGCTGGCCTACCGCACCCCCGTGCTGCTGCTGTCCGACGGCGCGATCGCCAACGGCTCCGAGCCGTGGCTGATCCCGGACATCGACGCGCTGCCCGACCTGCGGGTGGAGTTCGCCACGCAGCCCAACGGCCCCGACGGCGCGTTCTGGCCGTACCTGCGCGACCCGGAGACGCTGGCCCGCGCGTGGGCCGTCCCCGGCACCCCGGGCCTCCAGCACCGCATCGGCGGCCTGGAGAAGGCCGACGGCACCGGCAACATCTCCTACGACCCCGCCAACCACGACTTCATGGTGCGGCTGCGCCAGCGCAAGATCGACGGCATCGAGGTGCCCGACGTCGTGGTGGACGACCCGTCCGGGCAGGCGCGCGTGCTGGTCGTCGGCTGGGGGTCGTCCTACGGCCCGATCGGCGCCGCCGCGCGCCGGGTGCGCAAGCTGGGGCTGCCCGTGGCGCACGCCCACCTGCGGCACCTCAACCCGTTCCCGCGCAACCTGGGCGAGGTGCTCAAGCGCTACGACCGCGTGATCGTGCCGGAGATGAACCTGGGTCAGCTGGCGCTGCTGCTGCGCGCCAAGTACCTGGTCGACGCGATCAGCTACACCAAGGTGCAGGGCCTGCCGTTCAAGGCGGAGGAGTTGCAGGACGTGCTCGCCGACGTGATCAAGGGAGTGTCCGAATGACCACAACGGATCTGGGTCTGCCGGGCCTGGGGGGCCTCGCTGGTGTGCCCACCTCCGACGAACCGCAGAAGGCCAAGGACTACAAGTCGGACCAGGAGGTCCGCTGGTGCCCCGGCTGCGGTGACTACGTGGTGCTCAACGCCGTGCAGTCCTTCCTGCCCTCGCTGGGCCTCAAGCGCGAGAACATCGTGTTCGTCTCGGGCATCGGCTGTTCGTCGCGGTTCCCGTACTACATGAACACCTACGGGATGCACTCCATCCACGGGCGCGCGCCGGCCATCGCGACCGGCCTGGCCGTGGCGCGGCCGGACCTGTCGGTGTGGGTGGTGACCGGTGACGGCGACGCGCTGTCCATCGGCGGCAACCACCTCATCCACACGCTGCGCCGCAACGTGAACCTCAAGATCCTGCTGTTCAACAACCGGATCTACGGCCTGACCAAGGGCCAGTACTCGCCCACCTCCGAGGAGGGCAAGGTCACCAAGTCCACGCCGTTCGGGTCGCTGGACCACCCGTTCAACCCGGTGTCGCTGGCGCTGGGCGCGGAGGCCACGTTCATCGGCCGGGCGGTCGACTCGGACCGCGCGGGCCTGACCGAGGTGCTGCGGCAGGCGGCCGAGCACCGGGGTTCGGCGCTGGTGGAGATCTACCAGAACTGCCCGATCTTCAACGACGGCGCGTTCGACGTGCTCAAGGACGCCGACGAGGCGTCGCAGCGGATCATCAACGTGGTGGACGGGCAGCCGATCACCTTCGGCGGCGGCGAGTACGCGGTGGTCCGGGACGGCTTCGGCCTGGCCATCGCCAAGACCGCCGAGGTGGCCGCGTCCGACGTGGTGGTGCACGACGCGGCGGACCTGAACCTGGCGTTCGCCCTGTCCCGCCTGTCGACGCAGGACCTCCGGCACACCGTGACGGGCGTGTTCCGGAAGGTCTCGCGCACGACGTACGACGACGCGGCGCGCGCGCAGGTCACCGAGGCCCAGGCGGGGAAGCCCGCGGACCTCGCGGCGCTGCTGCACGGCAAGGACACCTGGACCGTGGTCGGCTAGGCCGGCGGTCCCCCGGACAGACGGAGGGCCCCTGTTCCGCCTCCCGGAACAGGGGCCCTCTCGTGTTCCCTCCCCAGGGAAACCGTGGTGCGGGCGCCCCCGTGGGGGCCCGGTTTCATACTGCCGGCTGATGCCGGCCGGTGCCTGGCAGTTTCGGAACGTGGCCGGAGTCGGTGGTCGCTCGGGCTGGGCAGCCCCAGCCCGGGTGATCACGCGAGCCCGGCAGCCGGCTCGCTCGGCCGGTCGGCGGGCTCGGCCGGGAGCTGCCGGACCGAGCGCACCGCCGGCGTGAGCGGCACGCTGACCACGGCGGCCACCGCACCCACCACGAGCACCGCGCCCGCGCCGACGCGCTCGGCGGCGGGTCCGGCCGGCGCCATCCCCAGGGGCGCGGCGCCCAGGCCGACGACGGTGGCGAAACGGCGCGGCGGGACAGCAGGTCGCCCGCGACTGGCCGGGGTGGGGGCAGGGGCGAGGGGCGGGGCAGGGTTGGTGGCCGGGGCGGCGCGGGTCGGGGCGATGAGCGCGGGGCGAGGCGGGGAGCAGGGCGAAGCGGCGAGGCAAGGCGCGAGGCGGGGGCCCGCCGACCGGACGTCGGCGGGCCCGCTCCTCTAGGGAGCCTGGTGGAAGCCGGCCTTCTCCGCGTCCGACGTCGTGCGGAACCAGACGTCGGCGCGGGTCTCGCGGAAGTTCGCCGACTCGCTGGTGAAGTAGCGGCGACCGGTGAGGGTGGCCTTCACCTGGAAGTCGGGCGCGGGTGCCATGCCGTCCGACTTCGGCAGCACGGAGCCCGGCCCGAACGGGGAGCGCGGGTTGAAGCCCTCCTCCTGCCCCCGGTACCGGGTGCTGCTGCTCGCGGGCCGACCGCCGGTGCTCGGGCTGAAGCCCACCGGGCGCGGGCGGACCGGGCGGGCGGCGGGCGGGACGGCCGGCTTCGGCGCGGGCGCGGGCGTGGACGCGGGCGACGAGGCGCGCCGGTCGCCCGACCGGCGGGCGGAGCGCTGCGGCAGGCCCGTGCCCGCGGTGCTCCCGGCGGTCACCTGGTCGCCCCCGGTGGCCGCCAGCAGCTCCGGCGCCAGCTTGGGCACGAACGGCTGGTCGTCGCCCACCCTCGCCGCCGGGCGGGACGGCTCCGGCTCCGGCTCGGCCTCTGCCTCCGACGTCGGCAGCGGCTCGAACAGGCTGCGCGGGCGGGTCGGCTCCTCCTTCGCCGCCGGGGCGGGCTTCGGGGCGGGCTCGGGCTCGGGAGCGGCGGCGGGCTTCGGCGCCGGCTCCGGGGTCTGGTGTTCGACGAACGTGGGCACGAACGGCTCGGGCTCGGCGGGGGTGGGCTCGGCGGGGGTGGGCTCGACGAACGCGGGCTCGAACGGTTCCGGCTCGACGGGGCGCACCTCGGTGGGGTGGTCGTCCCCGGCCCGGACGTCCCCGGCCCTGGCATCCCCGGCCCGGACGTCCCCGGACCAGGCGTTCCCGGACCGGCCGTCCTCCGGCCAGGTGTCGGAGTGCCTCGGTTCACCGGTCGGGGCCTCGTGGCGCGGCGCGGGCGGCACCTCCGGCGCGGCCACCACCTCGGGCGCCCGGCGCTCGCGCGGCTCGACCTCCGGGACGGGAGGGGCGGACCGCTCGCCGGACACCGGCCTGAGGATCTCGGTCGCCGGCCCGTGCCGGTCGGCCTCGACGTCCACGGGCGCGAAGTGCCCGGTCAGGTCGTGCTCCGGCCAGACCTGGGGGTCGTCCCGGTCCACCTCCGCGATGGCCCGCGCCAGCTCGGTCGCCGGGATGAGGGCCGTCTCCTCGGAACCCCGGCGCTCGGGCTCGTCGTCCTCCTCCTGGTGCCGGCCCGGGAGGTGGTCCTGGTCGTAGACCTCCTGGACCACGGTCTCCTCGCGCCACACCTCGCGCGGCTGGAACGCCCGCACCTCGGGCGGCGCGACCGGCTCCTCGCGGCGCGGCGCGACCTCGGCCACCGGCACGGCGGGCATCAGGTGCGTCTCCTCGGCCGGCAGCTCCGGCTCCTCGTCGACGCCCCGGCGCGACGGCACCGACACCTCACGCGCCGACGACCCGCGACCGGCCGGGTCGCGACCCGGCACCTCACGGCCAGGCACCTCACGGCCGGCCAGCTCCCGACCGGCCGAATCCCGACCGGCCTCCGCCCCCAGCGGCTCCCGGGCGTCACCGCCCTGCGGCGCCGACCGGTCGAACAGGCTGCGCGGCCGGTCGTCGTCCAGCTCCGGGAAGTCGTGCTCCTCCTCGAAGTCCGTCAGCGGCCGGTGCTCGTCGTCCAGCTCCTCCAGCAGCTCCTCGCGCTTGAGGTCGGCCGCGTCGTAGCGCGGCGGGTCGGGCGGCCGCACGTCGTCGGTCAGCGAGCGCGACGCCTCCACGTGCCAGTCGTCGGCCCGGTCGCGCACCGGGGCCGGGGTGATCGCGGTGGTGGTGGTCGTCGGGCGCGGCGCGGTCAGCAGGCGGTCCTCCGCCTCCTCCAACTGCCGCTTGGCCGGGCGCACCATGATCAGCCAGGTCAGCGCGACGCCTGCCGCGAAGGACAGCAGGCTCCACAGCCACACCTGCCCGAAGAGCGAACTCACGGGAGACCCTCCCACCGCTGCTTGTCACACCCCGACACGCTCCGCTTCCAGGTATTCACCCGGTCGGGGAAGCGGTGTCAAACTACCCTGACCCCCTCGTTCGGCGCGTGGGGCCGGCCGGACGCGGGACCAGCCTCCGATGGTAGGCCATCCGGAGCAACTGACCAGCCAAAACGGCAGGCGTACAGTAGCCCGCGTGCCGCCGTTGACCTCTTCTTCCGCTGCTCCGACCGGCACCGGCACCCCCGGCAGGGGCATCGCCTTCGGCACCGTCGCCTACTTCCTCTGGGGCATCGTGCCCGCCTACTGGCCGCTGCTCCAGCCGGCCGGGTCGGTGGAGATCCTGGCCCACCGGATCGCGTGGTCGCTGGTGGTGATGGCGCTGCTCACGGCGGTCCTCGGCCGCTGGGCGGGCATCCGCAGGCTGTCCCGGCGCGGCTGGCTCATGGTGACCGCCGCGTCGGTGCTGATCGCGGTCAACTGGGGCGTCTACATCCACGCGGTCAACACCGGGCACGTCGTCGAGGCCGCCCTCGGCTACTTCATCAACCCCCTGGTCAGCGTCCTGCTCGGGGTGACCGTGCTGCGGGAGCGGCTGCGCGTCGCCCAGTTCGCGGCCCTGGGCGTCGCGGTCGTCGCCGTCGTGGTGCTGGCCGTCGACTACGGCAGGCTGCCGTGGATCTCGCTGGTGCTGGCCTGCTCGTTCGGCTTCTACGGCCTGCTGAAGAAGACCGTGCCGCTGGACGCCACGGCCAGCCTGACCGCGGAGAGCCTGGTGCTGGCCCCGGTCGCGATCGGCTACCTGGTCTGGCTCGGCCCCGGCGGCACCTTCCACGACCACGGCTGGGGCCACGCGCTGTGGCTGGTGTCGGCGGGCCTGGTGACCGCGGTCCCGCTGCTGCTGTTCGGCGCCGGGGCGCGGCTGGTGCCGCTGGCCACCATGGGCATGCTCCAGTACCTCGCCCCGGTGCTCCAGTTCGCCTGGGGCGTGTTCGTGGTGCACGAGCCCATGCCCGCGTCCCGCTGGTTCGGCTTCGGCCTGGTGTGGGCGGCGCTGGCGATCTTCACCGTCGACGCCCTGCGCGCCCGCCGCCGCCTGCCGGTGGCCGACCTCGCCTAGGGGCTAGTGCGAGCGGGTCACCACGTAGTCGCTGACCGACTCCAGGGCGTCCCGCGCGGTGCCCGCCGGCAGCACCTCCAGGGTGGCCCGCGCCCGCGCCGCGTAGTCGTCCAGGGTCTTGCGCGCCCGCGCCAGCCCCGAGGACGCCCGCAGCAGCTCCAGCGCCTCGACGACCTCGGCGTCGTCGGTGATGGGGGCAGCCAGCAGCCGCGCCAGCCGCGAGTCCGGCTCGTCCTCCAGCGCGTACAGCATGGGCAGGGTCTTCACGCCCTCGCGCAGGTCGGTGCCGGGCGTCTTGCCCGACTCCTCGGTGGGGGAGGCGATGTCGATGACGTCGTCGGAGATCTGGAACGCCGCCCCGATCACCTCGCCGTACGAGCGCAGCGCCTCGACCTGCCCCGGCGACACGTCGGAGAACATCGCGCCGAACCGGGCGGCGGTCGCGATCAGCGACCCGGTCTTCTCCGCGATCGTGGTCAGGTAGTGCGCGACCGGGTCCTCGCCGTCGCGCGGGCCCATGGTCTCGCGCATCTGGCCGGTGACCAGCTCGGAGAACGTCTCCGCGATGATCCGCGCGGCCCCCGTGCCCAGGTCCGCCACCAGCGCGGAGGCGTGCGCGAAGAGGTAGTCGCCGGTGAGGATGGCGATGCTGTTGTCCCACTTCGCGTTGGCCGAGGCCGCGCCGCGGCGCATGGTGGCCTCGTCCATCACGTCGTCGTGGTACAGGGTGGCGAGGTGCGTCAGCTCGACGACCGCCGCCGCCTTGATCACGCTCTCGCGGTCCCAGGTCGCGCCGAACTGGGCGGACAGGATGGTGAACAGCGGGCGGATGCGCTTCCCGCCCGCCTCGACCAGGTGCAGCGACGTCTCCATCACCGGGTGGAACTCGCTCTGCACCACCTTGTGCAGCAGCTCCTCCACCTCGTTGAGGCCGCCCTGCACCACCTCCGCGAGCACGGGGTCCGCAAACCGGAACCCCGCCCCCGCCCGCTCGCTACTGGTCACGCCTACAGAGCCTACGTACCACTAGAAGATGAACGCGCCGGTACCCGCCCATTCGAGCACCTTGGGCGGCCAGACACCGAGCACCAGCGTGAACAGCACGCCCATCGTGATCGCCATGGTGGTGAACGCGCCGGGCACGCTCACCGCCGGGCCGTCCGCCGCGGGCTCGCTGAAGTACATGAGCACGATGACCCGCAGGTAGAAGAACGCCGCCACGGCGCTGGCCACCAGCGCGATGACCACCAGCGGCGTCATGCCCGCCTCGACCGCCGCCGTGAACACCGCGAACTTGCCGATGAAACCGCTGGTCAGCGGCAGACCGGCGAGCGCGAGCAGCAGGAACGTGAACACGCCCGCCACCACCGGCGACCGCTTGGCCAGGCCCGCCCACTGCGACAGGTGGGTGGCCTCGCCGTCGGCGTTGCGCACCAGGCTGACGATGCCGAACGCGGCGATCGTGGTGAAGCCGTAGGCCATCAGGTAGAACATCGTGCCCGACAGGCCGTCGGCGTTCAG
Organism: Saccharothrix lopnurensis; assembly: GCF_042658445.1. Classification (NCBI taxonomy): domain Bacteria; kingdom Bacillati; phylum Actinomycetota; class Actinomycetes; order Pseudonocardiales; family Pseudonocardiaceae; genus Saccharothrix; species Saccharothrix lopnurensis. The sequence continues at coordinate 106,651 of NZ_JBHSQO010000006.1, forward strand.
CGAGATCGCGCCGACCAGCAGGAAGCCCGCGTGCGCCACCGACGAGTAGGCGATCATCCGCTTGACGTCGGTCTGGGTGAGGCCGAGCACCGAGCCGATCACCATCGACACGATGGCCACGCCCCAGAGCACGCCCTCCCACTCCCAACTGGAGCGCTCGAACGCGCCGTAGAGGACGCGCAGGATGCCGCCGAACGCGGCGACCTTCGTGCACGACGCCATGAACGCCGTCACGGGCGTCGGCGCGCCCTGGTAGACGTCCGGGGTCCAGGCGTGGAACGGGCCGACGGACGCCTTGAACAGCAGGCCCACCACCAGCAGGCCGAAGCCCGCGTACAGCAGCGTGTCGGACCGGTCGGTGCCCGAGGTGGCGACGGCGATGTCGGCCAGCTTGACCGAGCCCGCGTAGCCGTAGAGCAGGGCCACGCCGTAGAGGAAGAACGCCGACGCGAAGGCGCCCAGCAGGAAGTACTTCACCGCGGCCTCCTGCGACAGCAGGCGACGGCGGCGCGCCAGGCCGCACATCAGGTAGAGCGGCAGCGAGAGCACTTCCAGCGCGATGAACATGGTGAGCAGGTCGTTCGCCGCGACGAAGGCCATCATGCCGCCGAGCGCGAACAGCGTGAGCGGGAACACCTCGGTCTGCATCCCGAACCGGGTGGCCTGCTCCCGCGTCATCAGGACCGTGGCGGCCCCGCCCCGGTCCTGGGCGCCGGAGTCGGCCTGGCCCCGGTAGGTGGCGCTGCCGCCGGGCGTGTTCTCCGGCATGAACGCGCCGCCGGGCTCCACGGACCGGTCGGCGATCAGCAGCACCGAGCCGAGGCCGAGCAGCAGCAGCGTGGCCCACAGGAAGATCGCCGGCTGGTCCACCGAGATGGCGCCCGCCAGGGTGGTCTTGCCCTGCTCGGGCGTGTCCGCGTCGGACGCGTAGGCGACCAGCAGCGCGCCCGCCGCGGCCAGCGCGGCCAGCACGAGCACGACCTGCGCGGCCCAGCGCTGCGCCCTGGGCAGGAACGCCTCGACGAGCACGCCGGCGCACGCCGCGCCCAGCACGATCAGCAGCGGCGCGACGGCGAAGTAGTCGATCTCCGGTGCTTGCAGCCGCTCCACGTTCTGCGAGAGGAACGTCGTCACGTCACTTGCCTTCCTGCGCGACCGGGTCGGCCACCCCGACCTCGCTGAGCGTCGCCCCGACCGACGGGGTGATCACGTCCAACACCGGCTTCGGGTAGAAGCCGAGCACCAAGATCAGCGCCACGAGCGGTGCGAGCACGGCCAGCTCGCGCTTGTTCAGGTCGGGCACCGACGTGCGCTCGGGGTCGACCGCCGCGCCGGGTCCGCCCGCCAGGCCGACCAGCGCGGTGCCGCGCACCGGGCCCTGGAAGACCCGCTGGTAGAGCCACAGCACGTACAGCGCGGCGAGCACCATGCCGAGCGCGGCGATGACCGTGAACACCGGCTCGTTCGGGTAGGAGCCGATGAGCACGAGGAACTCGCTGACGAACGAGTTGGTGCCCGGCAGCGCCAGCGACGACAGGCCGGCCACGAAGAACAGCCCGCCCAGCACCGGCGTGAGCTTCGCCATGCCGCCGTAGTCCTCGATCAGGCGCGACCCGCCGCGGGCCATCACCATGCCGACGACCAGGAACAGCATGCCGGTCGAGATGCCGTGGTTGACCATGTAGAGCACCGCGCCCGCGCCCGCCTGCGAGCTGAACGCGAAGATGCCCAGCGCGATGAAGCCGAAGTGCGCGATCGAGGTGTAGGCCACGAACCGCTTCATGTCCGACTGGCCGACCGCCAGCAGCGAGCCGTAGACGATGCCCACCACGGCCAGCACCAGCACCAGCGGCGCCAGCTCCTGGCTGGCCGCCGGGAACAGCGGCAGGCAGTAGCGCAGGAAGCCGAACGTGCCGATCTTGTCCAGGATGCCGACCAGCAGCACGCCCGCGCCGACCGGCGCCTCGGCGCCCGCGTCCGGCAGCCAGGTGTGCAGCGGCACCAGCGGCGCCTTGATCGCGAAGGCGATGAAGAAGCCCAGGAACAGCCAGATCTGCGTGGACAGCGGCGCGTCCCGGGTCACCGTGACCAGGGTCGCCCAGTCGAAGGTGCCCTCGCCGATCCGATCCCGGCTCACCACGTACAGGCCGATCACCGAGGCCAGCATGATCAGGCCGCCGAGCAGCGAGTACAGGAAGAACTTCATCGCCGCGTACTGCCGGTTCGGCCCGCCGAAGCGGCCGATCAGGAAGTACATCGGGACCAGCACGGCCTCGAAGAACACGTAGAACACGAACACGTCGGTGGCGGCGAACACGCCGACCATGCCGGTCTGCATGGCCAGCAGCAGCGCGAAGAACCCGCCCGCGCTGCGGCCCTCGGGCAGCTTCTCCGCCCACGAGCCGCCGATGACGACCGGCACCAGGAACGCGATCAGCGCGATCATCACCAGCGCGATGCCGTCCACGCCGAACGACAGGTGCACGCCGAAGGCCGGGATCCACTCCGCCGAGCTGGTCAGCTGGAGGCGGTCGCCGCCCGGGTCGAAGGCGGTCCACGCGAGCACCGCGAGGGCCAGCTCGACCAGCGAGAACGCCAGCGCGACCAGCTTGGCGAGGCGGTCGTTGCCCCGCAGGAACGCCACCACCAGGCTGCCCACCAGGGGCAGCAGGAGCAGCGCGATCAGCACCCAGCTCACGAGAACCTCACCATCAGCAGCGCGCCCAGGACGAAGACCGTACCCAGGAGCATGGAGAGCGCGTACGAGCGGACGAACCCGGTCTGGAGCCTGCGCAACCGGCCCGAGCTACCGCCCAGCAGCGCCGCCGACCCGTTGACCAGGCCGTCGACGCCCTTGTTGTCCACGAACACCAGCGCGCGGGTGAGCCAGGTGCCCGGCCGCGCGAACAGCGCCTCGTTGAGCGCGTTGCCGTACAGGTCGTTGCGCGCCGCGCGGACCGGGAACGACACCCGCGCCGGGCGCTCCACCGGCTGGTCGCCGCGCAGGAACAGCGCGAACCCGAGCAGCGCGCCCGCCAGCGACAGGCCCAGCACCAGGAAGTTGGCCGCGGTGTGGCCCAGCACGCCGTGGCCCTCCTGGAGCTCGCCCAGCGACGGGGTGAGCCAGCCGGACAGGTTGTGGTTCGACTCGAAGAACCAGCCCGCGCCGACCGAGCCGAACGCCAGCACGATCATCGGGATCGTCATGGACAGCGGCGACTCGTGCGGGTGGTACTCGCGGCCGTCCTCCGAGCGCAGCTCGGTGTAGCGCGGCTTGCCCAGGAACACCAGCGCGAACAACCGGGTCATGTAGAACGCGGTCAGACCCGCGCCCAGGGCCGCGACGCCGCCGAACACCCAGCCGCGCCACCCCTCCATGCTGAACGCCGCCGCGATGATGGCGTCCTTGGAGAAGTAGCCGGACAGGAACGGGAAGCCGATCAGGGCCAGGTAGCCGAGCGTCCAGGTGACGAACGTGATCGGCATCTTCCTGGCCAGGCCGCCCATCCGCCGGATGTTGCCCTCGTCGTTCATGCCGTGCATGACCGAGCCGGCGCCGAGGAACAGGCCCGCCTTGAAGAAGCCGTGCGTGAGCAGGTGCATGATGCCCAGCGCGTAGCCGATCGGGCCCAGGCCCACGGCCAGGATCATGTAGCCGATCTGGCTGACCGTCGAGTAGGCCAGCACCTTCTTGAAGTCGTCGTAGGCGCAGCCGATGACGCAGCCGATCAGCAGCGTGACACCACCGATGACCATGACGACCAGGCGGCCGTCCTCGCTCAGGTTGTAGATCGGGTTCGAGCGGGCGATCAGGTAGACGCCCGCGGTGACCATGGTGGCCGCGTGGATCAGGGCGGACACCGGGGTCGGGCCGGCCATCGCGTCGGGCAACCACGCCTGGAGCGGGAACTGGCCGGACTTGCCGCACGCGCCGAGCAGCAGCAGGAGCGTGACCGCCAGCACCTCGGCCGAGGACAGCTCGCCCACGCGGGCGAACACCTCGGTGTACTGGGTGGTGCCCAGCTCCTTGAACAGGATGAAGATGGCGATCGCCAGGCCCAGGTCACCGACCCGGTTCATCAGGAACGCCTTCTTCGCGGCCGACGCCGCCTCCGGCTTGTGCTGGTACCAGCCGATGAGCAGGTAGGAGGCGAGGCCCACGCCCTCCCAGCCGAAGTACAGCGTCACGAAGCCGTTGCCCAGCACCAGCAGGAGCATCGCGGCGACGAACAGGTTCAGGTAGGCGAAGAACCTCCGCCGCCCGGCCTCGTGCGCCATGTAGCCGATCGAGTAGACGTGGATCAGCGACCCGACACCGGTGATCAGCAGCACGAAGGTCAGCGACAGCGGGTCCAGGCGCAGCCCGAACTCGACGTCCAGCGCGCCCACCGGGATCCAGTCGAACAGGTGCACCTCGGTGGTGCGGTTCTCCGGGCCCTGACCCAGGACGTCGAAGAACAGCGCCAGGCCGTACGCGAACGCGGCGACCACGGTGGCGCAGCCCAGCAGGTGGCCCCACCTGTCGGTGCGCCTGCCACCGACCAGCAGCACGACCGCGCCGAACGCGGGCAGGGCGAGCAACAACCAGGCGAGACTGCCGATCCCGCTGGCGGCAACAGGTTCCGTCACCGTGGACCTCTCAGTACTTCAACAGGTTGGAATCGTCGACCGAGGCCGAGCGACGCGACTTGAAGATCGCCATGATGATCGCCAGGCCGACCACGACCTCGGCCGCGGCCACGACCATCACGAAGAACGCCATGACCTGGCCGTCCAGGCCGCCGTTGATGCGGGCGAACGTGACCAGGCTGAGGTTGACCGCGTTGAGCATCAGCTCGACGCACATGAACACCACGATGGCGTTGCGCCGCACCAGCACGCCGACCGCGCCGAGGCTGAACAGCAGCGCCGACAGCAGCAGGTAGTACGTAGGGGTCACGACGACTCTCCCTTGAGCGCGCGTGCGTCGGGCTGCTGCCCGGTGCCGGACACCTCCGCGACGTCGTCGTCGAAACGTTCCTTGCCGGTGGTCTCGATCAGCTCGGACAGGGACTCGGCGGCGACCGAGCCGTCCGGCAGCAGGGCGGGCGTGGCCACCGAGTTGGCGGTGGCGAACACGCCGGGACCGGGCAGCGAGCCGGGGCGGGGACCGCGGAAGCGCTCCTCGACCAGCTCGCGCTGGGTCTTCTTGGCGTCCCTGCCGGCGCGCGAGGAGAAGGCCAGCACCATCGCGCCGACCGCCGCGGTGATCAGCAGCGCGGAGGTCAGCTCGAACGGGAACAGGTAGTCGGTGAAGATCTCCGCGCCGATGTTGGCGACGTTGCCGCCGCCCTGGCTGTTCGACTCGACCAGCCCGACCGGCTGCACGGAGGTCAGCGCGCGACCCAGCGAGCCGACCACCAGGCCGGCGAAGCCGACGCCCAGCACGGCCGCGGCCAGCCGCTGGCCGCGCAGCACCTCGACCACCGAGTCGGAGCTGTCCCGGCCGACGAGCATCAGCACGAACAGGAACAGCATCATGATCGCGCCGGTGTAGACGATGATCTGCACGAAGCCGAGGAACGGCGCCTGCTGGACCATGTAGAGCACACCGAGGCTGAGCATGGTGAGCACCAGCCACAGCGCGGAGTGCACCGCGTTCCGCGCGAAGAGCATCCCCAGCGCGCCGGCCAGGGCGAGCGGGCCGAGGACCCAGAACACGACCGCCTCGCCGGTGGTGACGACGTCGACCGCGGTCTCGACCGCTTCGGGCTGCTGGAGGAGCAGGGACGAGAGGCTCACTTCAACGCCTCCTCGGGCCCCGTCTCGACCGTCGTGCCCTCGGGCACGCCCGCCTCGCGGGCCAGCGCCGGGCCGTTCACGTAGTAGTCCTTCTCGTCCTCGCCCAGCCGCATCGGGTGCGGCGGCTGCTCCATGCCGGGCAGCAGGGGCGCGAGCAGGTCTTCCTTGGTGAAGATCAGCTTCTGGCGGTTGTCGTCGGCCAGCTCGTACTCGTTGGTCATGGTGAGCGAGCGGGTCGGGCACGCCTCGATGCACAGGCCGCAGCCGATGCACCGCAGGTAGTTGATCTGGTAGTCCGCGCCGTAGCGCTCACCGGGCGAGTAGCGCTCGTCCTCGGTGTTGTCGCCGCCCTCGACGAAGATCGCGTCCGCCGGGCAGGCCCACGCGCACAGCTCGCAGCCCACGCACTTCTCCAGCCCGTCCGGGTGCCGGTTGAGCTGGTGGCGGCCGTGGAACCGCGGCGCGGTGACCTTCTTGACCTCGGGGTACTCCTCGGTGACGACCTTCTTGAACATCGTGCCGAAGGTGACGCCGAAGCCCTTGACGGGATCAAACATCCCCATCGCTGGCCTCCTTGGATGCGGTAACCGCTGCCGGTTCCTGGGTGCGGGTGCCGGCTCCGCCGGCGGTGGTCCGATCACCGGCTCCGCCGGTGGTGGTGGGCAGCTCCGCGACCGGGACCTGCCGGCGCGGCGGGGCCTTGGGGACTGCGAGGTCGAGCGGCGGCACGGGGTAGCCGCCGCCGGTGACCGGGACGGCGTTCGGGTCGTGCGGCTCGCGCTTGTCGGGCAGCAGGAACGCGATCAGCAGCACGATCGCGAGGAACGCGCCGATCACGATCAGGGCGGTGCTGGTGTCCAGCCCGCCGCGGGCCTCCCACTCCTGGCGCAGGAAGCGGGCGAACGCCACCGCGACGAACCAGATCAGCGCGACCGGGACCAGGAACTTCCAGCCGAGCCGCATGAACTGGTCGTAGCGCAGGCGGGGCAGCGTGCCGCGCAGCCAGATGAACAGGAACAGGAAGGCCAGCGTCTTGAGCACGAACCACAGCAGGCCGAACCAGCCGCTGTTGAGCAGGTGGTCGTCGCCGACGAACGGGAACCGCCAGCCGCCCAGGAACAGGGTGGTGGCCAGCGCCGAGACGGTCACCATGTTGACGTACTCGGCGAGGAAGAACAGCGCGAACTTCAGCGAGCTGTACTCGGTGTGGAAGCCGCCGACCAGCTCCGACTCGGCCTCGGGGAGGTCGAACGGCGCGCGGTTGGTCTCGCCGACCATGGAGACGACGTAGATCAGGAAGCTGACCGGCAGCAGGTAGAAGTACCAGCCGCCGGACTGCGCGTCGACGATCTCCGAGGTGGACAGCGAGTGCGAGTGCATGACCACGGCGACGATCGACAGGCCCATCGCGATCTCGTAGGAGATCACCTGCGCGGCCGAGCGCAGCGCGCCCAGCAGCGGGTAGGGCGAGCCGGACGCCCAGCCGGACAGCACGATGCCGTACACGCCGAGCGAGGAGCAGGCCAGCACGACCAGCACGCCGACCGGCAGGTCGACCAGCTGGAGGGCGGTGCGCTCGCCGAAGATCGAGACCTCGCCGCCGATCGGGATGACCGAGAAGGCGAGGAACGCGGGGACGCAGGAGATCACCGGGGCCAGGAAGAACACCCACTTGTCCGCCAGGACCGGGCGGATGTCCTCCTTGAACGCCAGCTTCAGGCCGTCGGCCAGCGACTGGAGCCAGCCGTTGGGGCCGACCCGGTTCGGGCCGGGGCGCTGCTGCATCCGGGCGACGACCTTGCGCTCCCAGTTGATCATGAAGAGGGTCATCACGACGAGGAACGCGAAGATCCCCACGACCTTGATGACGATCAACCAGAGCGGGTCGTCGGCGATGAGTTCTGCGGTGGTCATGCCTCGCCTCCGAGCGTGCTGTTGCTCCCGGTGACCGCCGGGACGACCGCGACCACGGAGCCGTGGCCCGCGACCAGGTTGCGCCGCACGGTGACCGCGCCCGAGTTGCCGGGCAGCCACACGACGCCGTCGGGCAGGTCGGCCGCCTCGACCGGCAGCACCACCTCGCCCCGGTCGGTGGACACGGTGATCTCGCCGCCCAGCTCCACGCCCAGGTGCACGGCGGTGGCCGGGGACAGCTTGGCCACGACCGGGCGCGCGGTGCCCGCCAGGTTCGGCTCGCGGTCCTGGAGCGAGCCGTTGTCCAGCAGGCGGCGCCAGGTCGCCAGGACGGCCTGGCCGTCCCGGGGCTGGGTCAGCAGCGGCGCGGCCGCGGTCGGGGCACCGGCGCTCACGGTCGCCGTGCCCAGCCGCGCGAAGTCGGCCGCCGCCGCCGCCGGGGTCTGGGTGAACAGGTCGGCGTCCATCTCCACGGCCAGCGTGTCCAGCACGCGGCCGTCCGACAGCGCGCCGGTGCCCTCCAGGGTGGTCCGGAACGACCGCGAGCGGCCCTCCCAGTTCAGGTAGGTGCCCGCCTTCTCGACCGCCGGCGCGACCGGGAGCACCACGTCGGCGTGCGCGGTGACCGCGCTGTGCCGCAGCTCCAGGCTGACCACGAAACCGGTGGCGCGCAGCGCCCGCTCGGCCAGCCCCGGGTCCGGCAGGTCGAACGGGTCGACCCCGCCGACCACCAGCGCGTCCAGCTCGCCGCCCGCGGCGGCGGTCAGGATGCCCGTGGTGTCGCGGCCCGCCACGGCCGGCAGCGAGCCGGCGCCCAGGCCCCAGGCCGCCTCGACCGCGGCGCGTGCCGCGGGGTCGCCGACCAGGTGGCCGCCCGGCAGCAGCGTGGGCAGCAGGCCGGCCTCCAGGGCGCCCCGCTCACCGGCGCGGCGCGGCACCCAGGCGACCCGCGCCCCGGTGCGCTCGGCCAGCGCCGCGACCGCCGAGAACAGGCCCGGGACCTCGGCGGCGCGCTCGCCCACCAGGATCACCGCGCCCGGCTCGGCCAGGTCCTCGACCACGTCGGCCGCGTGCTCGGGCAGCGCGTTGAGCGCCGACGGCTCCTGGCCGGGCACGCAGGCCAGCAGCACACCGCCGGTCTTCTCCACCGCCGGGGTCGTGTACTGGCCCAGGTGGAAGACCTTCGTCCGGTTCTTGCGGACCGCCTTGCGCAGCCGCAGGAACACGATCGGGGACTCCTCCTCCGGCTCGAACGCCACCAGCAGCGCGGCCGGGGCGGACTCGATCGCCGCGTAGGTGACGCCGCCGCTGTCCGGGGTGCGGCCGAGGACCGCGCCGGTCAGGAACTCCAGCTCCTCGTTCGAGTGCGGCCGGGCGCGGAAGTCCACGTCGTTGGTGCGCAGCGCGACCCGGGCGAACTTCGCGTAGGCGTAGGCGTCCTCGACGGTCAGCCGGCCACCGGCCAGCACCGCCGCGCCCCGGCCGTCGCGGGCCCTGGCCAGGCCCTCGGCCGCGACCTGGAGCGCCTCGGTCCAGGAGGACTCGCGCAGCTCACCGGTCTCCGCGTCGCGCACCAGCGGGCGGCGGACCCGGTCGTCGGCCGTGCTGTAGCGGAACGCGAAGCGGCCCTTGTCGCAGGTCCACTCCTCGTTGACCTCGGGGTCGTCGGCCGCCAGCCGCCGCTGCACGGCGCCGCGCCGCCAGTCCGTGCGGGTGGCGCAGCCCGACGCGCAGTGCTCGCACACGCCGGGGGTCGACACCAGGTCGAACGGGCGGGCCCGGAACCGGTAGGCGGCGCTGGTCAGCGCGCCCACCGGGCAGATCTGGATGGTGTTGCCGGAGAAGTACGACTGGAACGGCTTCTGCTCGGCCACGCCGACCTGCTGCTGCGAGCCGCGCTCCAGCAGCTCGATGAACGGGTCGCCCGCGATCTGGGACGAGAACCGCGTGCACCGCTGGCACAGCACGCACCGCTCCCGGTCCAGCAGCACCTGCGTGGAGATCGGGATCGGCTTGGGGAAGGTCCGCTTGTGCTCGTGGAACCGGGAGTCCGCGCGACCGTGCGCGAGGGCCTGGTTCTGGAGCGGGCACTCGCCGCCCTTGTCGCAGATCGGGCAGTCCAGCGGGTGGTTGATGAGCAGCAGCTCCATCACGCCCTGCTGCGCCTTGTCCGCCACCGGCGAGGTCAGCTGGGTCTTGACGACCATGCCGTCGGCGACCGTCATGGTGCAGCTGGCCTGCGGCTTCGGCATCGGCCGGCCGCCCATCTCCACCTCGACCAGGCACTGCCGGCAGGCGCCCGCGGGCTCCAGCAGCGGGTGGTCGCAGAACCGGGGGATGACGGTCCCCAGCCGCTCCGCGGTGCGGATCAGCAGCTCGCCCTTGGGCGCGACGACCTCCTGGCCGTCGATGACGAGCTTGACGTGGCCCTCGGGGACCACCACGGCGTCCGGTCCCTTCGGGGCGCTCTTGTCAGGGGCGATCGTCATGCCTGTGCACCTGCCAACACCTTGGAGTTCTGGTCGCACAGCGCCAGGAACTCGTCCCTGAAGTACTTGATGCCGCTGGTGATCGGGCTGACCGCGCCGTCGCCGAGCGCGCAGAACGAGCGGCCCAGGATGTTGTCGCAGACGTCCAGCAGCGTGTCGATGTCGCTCGGCGTGCCCTCGCCGCGCACCATGCGCTGGAGGATCTGCACCAGCCAGTAGGTGCCCTCGCGGCACGGCGTGCACTTGCCGCACGACTCGTGCTTGTAGAACTCCGTCCACTTCATGACGGCCCAGGGCACCGACACCTTCTCGTTGAAGATCTGGAGCGCGGTGGTGCCGAGCATCGAGCCCGCCTCGGCCGCGCCCTCGAAGTCCAGCGGCACGTCCAGGTGCTCCGCGGTGAACAGCGGGGTGGACGAGCCGCCCGGCGTCCAGAACTTCAGCGGGATGCCGTCCTTCATGCCGCCCGCCAGCTCCAGCAGCTCGCGCAGCGTGACGCCCATCGGGGCCTCGTACTGGCCGGGGCGCTCGACGTGGCCGGACAGCGAGAAGATCTTCGGGCCCGGCGACCGCTCGCGGCCCATGGTGCGGAACCAGTCCGCGCCGCCGTTGACGATGTAGGGCACGCTGGCGATCGTCTCGACGTTGTTCACCACGGTCGGCGACGCGTACAGGCCGGCGGTCGCGGGGAACGGCGGCTTGAGCCGCGGCTGACCGCGGCGGCCCTCCAGCGAGTCCAGCAGCGCCGTCTCCTCGCCGCAGATGTAGGCGCCCGCGCCCGCGTGCACGACCAGGTCGAGGTCGAAGCCCGAGCCGAGGATGTCCTTGCCCAGGTAGCCCGCCTCGTACGCCTCGCGCACCGCCGCGTGCAGCCTACGGATCACGTGCAGCACCTCGCCGCGCACGTAGATCGCGGCGAAGTTCGCCCGGATCGCGTACGAGGTGATGATGATGCCCTCGACCAGCGAGTGCGGGTCCGCCATCATCAGCGGGATGTCCTTGCAGGTGCCCGGCTCGCCCTCGTCGGCGTTGATGACGAGGTAGTGCGGCTTGCCGTCGCCCTGTGGGATGAAGCCCCACTTCATGCCGGTGGGGAAGCCCGCGCCGCCGCGACCGCGCAGCCCGGAGTCCTTGCACTGCTGGATCAGCTGGTCCGGGTGGGCGGTGAGCGCCTTGCGCAGCGCCGTGTACCCCTCCAGCTGCTCGTAGGTCTTCAGCGTCCAGGAGCGCGGCGACAGCCAGCGCTTCGTCAGGACGGGGGTCAGGGGTGCCGACGTGCTCTTCCCCGCGGAGGCACCATTGGATACCGCGACCATGTCCGGCTGCCCTCCTACTTCTTCTCCGGCAGCGGCGGGAACTCCGCGTGCTCCGGCATCGCCGGTGCGGTCCACCCGCGCTCGGCCGCGATCTTGGCCCCGCGCACCGTCTCCGGGGCGGCGGACGGGCCGTCCAGGTCCGCGTCCCGGCCCTCGAAGAACCCGGCCAGCTGGAGCTCGGCCTGGCGGAAGTCGGTCAGCCGCGCACCACGCGTGGGCTGCGGCTTCTCCCCCGCCTGGAGGGACCGGACCAGCTCCAGCGCCTGCTCCGGCGTCTGGTTGTCGAAGTACTCGTAGTTGACCTGGAGCACCGGCCCGAGGTCGCACGCCGCCAGGCACTCGGCGTGCTCCAGCGTGATCGAGCCGGGCGCGCCCGGCTCGCCCGAGGTCTCCTCGTGGCCCAGCGGCCGGCCGTCGCTGCCCAGGTGCTCGCGCAGCCGGGCGTAGATGTCGTCACCGCCCAGCGCCGCGCACAGCGTGTTGGTGCAGACGCTCACCAGGTGCTCGCCGCACGGGCGGCGCTTGTACATGGTGTAGAACGTCGCGACCGCGCTGACCTCGGCGTTGGTCAGGTCGAGCTGGTCGGCGCAGAAGGTGATGCCGGCCTGGCTGACGTACCCCTCGACCGACTGCACCAGGTGCAGCATCGGCAGCAGCGCCGAGCGCGGCACCGGGTACCGGGCCACGATCGCCCGCGCCCGGTCGACGACGTGGTCGAACGCGCTGGTGTCGACGACGTTCTCGTCCACCAGGCGCTGCGTCGCCACGGGGTCCAGCGGGGAGGCCGCGTAGACCTCTTCGGAAGTGCTCATCGGTCACAACCACCCATCACCGGGTCGATAGAGGCCACCGACGCGATGACGTCGGCGACCATGCCGCCCTCACACATCGCGGGCATCGACTGGAGGTTCACGAAGCTGGGGTCGCGCACGTGGACGCGCATCGGCCGGGTGCCGCCGTCGGAGACGAGGTGGTAGCCCAGCTCGCCGCGCGGCGACTCGATCGGCACGTAGACCTGCCCGGCCGGCACCGCGAAGCCCTCGGTCACCAGCTTGAAGTGGTGGATCAGGGACTCCATGGACTGGCCCATGATCTTGCGGACGTGCTCCAGGGAGTTGCCCATGCCGTCCGCGCCGATGGTCAGCTGGGCGGGCCAGGCGACCTTGGCGTCCTCGACCATGACCGGGCCCGCGGGCAGGGCGGCCATCGCCTGCCGCACGATCCGCAGCGACTGGTGGATCTCCTCCACGCGCAGCAGGTAGCGGGCGTAGGAGTCGGCCGCGGTCGACGTGGGCACGTCGAACTCGTAGTTCTCGTAGCCCGAGTAGGGGTCGACCTTGCGCAGGTCCCACGGCAGGCCCGCGGAGCGCAGGATCGGGCCGGTGATGCCCAGCGCCAGGCACGCGTCCACGGGCAGGTAGCCGACGCCCGCGAGGCGGTTGCGCCAGATCGGCTGGCCGGTGAGCAGCTTGTCGTAGTCGGGCAGGCGGGAGTCCATCACCTTGATGAACTCCTCGATGCGCTGCACCGCGCCCTCGGGGAAGTCCTGCGCGAGGCCGCCGGGCCGGATGAACGCGTGGTTCATCCGCAGGCCGGTCAGGAACTCCAGCAGGTGCAGGACCTCCTCGCGCTCCCGGAAGCCCGCGGTCATGCCGGTCAGCGCGCCCAGCTCCATGCCGCCGGTGGCCAGCGCCACCAGGTGCGAGGAGATCCGGTTGAGCTCCATCAGGACGACCCGCGCGACCTGGGCGCGCTGCGGCACGGTGATGCCGAGCAGCTTCTCCACGGCCATGCAGTACGCGGCCTCGTTGTGCAGCGGCGCCAGGTAGTCCATGCGCGTCACGAAGGTGACGCCCTGGGTCCAGTTCCGGTACTCGCAGTTCTTCTCGATGCCGGTGTGCAGGTAGCCGATGACGCTGCGGGCCTGGGTGACGGTCTCGCCCTCCAGCTCCAGCACCAGGCGCAGCACGCCGTGGGTGGAGGGGTGCTGCGGACCCAGGTTCATGATGATGCGCTCGTCGCCCGCGGCCTCGGCCAGGACCTCGTCCCAGTCGCCGCCGGTCACCGTGTAGACGGTGCCCTCGGTGGTCTCCCGGGCGCCCGCGTAGGAGTCCGGGTTCGACGTGGTGCGGTTGGCCTCGTACGAGTCGCTGTCACGGCCCTCGGCGCTGGTGTCCGTGCCGGTCGTGACGTCGGAAAGCCGTTCAGTCATGAGTAGGACCGCCTCTGGTCTGGCGGGGGGATCTCCGCGCCCTTGTACTCCACCGGGATGCCGCCGAGCGGGTAGTCCTTGCGCTGCGGGTGGCCGTCCCAGTCGTCCGGCATGAGGATGCGGGTCAGCCCCGGGTGGCCGTCGTAGACGATGCCGAACATGTCCCAGGTCTCGCGCTCCTGCCAGTCGGCGGTCGGGTAGACCGACACGACGCTGGGGATGTGCGCGTCGTCCACGTCGACCGCGACCTCCAGCCGGATGCGGCGGCGGTAGGTCATCGACGTGAGGTGGTAGACCGAGTGCAGCCGCTGCGGGGCGTCCACGCCGTAGTCCACACCGGACACCGAGCTGCACAGCTCGAAGCGCAGCGCCGGGTCGTCGCGCAGGATGCCCGCCACCTGGAGCAGGTTCTCCCGGCGCAGGTAGAAGGTGATCTCGCCGCGGTCCACGGTGATCTGCTGGACGGTGTCGGCGGGCAGGCCCCGCTCGCGGATCGCGGCCAGCAGCTCGTCGGCGACCTCGTCGAACCAGCCGCCGTAGGGCCGCTCGGACGGCGCGGAGACGTGGGCGGGCAACCGCAGGCCGCCGAAGCCGGAGGTGTCGCCGGAGCCGGAGATGCCGAACATGCCCTGGCGGGCGCGGCCGGCCACGACGCCGCCGCGGTCCAGGTGCTCCTCGTACTCGGACTCGCTCATGGTCGAGGAGCTGAGGGCCTCGCCGGTGGCGTTGCTCGGGGTGTCGGCGCCGGGGGTCTTCTCGACCTCGCCCCTGGTGTTGTTGTCGTCAGCGCCGGTCTCGTTTGGCATTGCCGCTCACTTCTTCGCAAAGCGCTGGGAGGACGGGATCAGGTCGGTGCGGTGGCCCTGCTCGGCCAGCAGCGCAGCCCTGTTCGGTCCCAGCGGCTCGTCCATGATCTTCGCGTGGATCTTGAGGATCGCGTCGATCAGCATCTCCGGCCGCGGCGGGCAGCCCGGCAGGTACATGTCGACCGGCACGACGTGGTCCACGCCCTGCACGACCGCGTAGTTGTTGAACATGCCGCCGGAGGAGGCGCACACGCCCATGGCCAGCACCCAGCGGGGCTCCGGCATCTGGTCGTAGATCTGGCGCAGCACCGGGGCCATCTTGTTGGTCACCCGGCCGGCCACGATCATCAGGTCCGCCTGGCGGGGCGAGGCGCGGAAGACCTCCATGCCGAAGCGCGCCAGGTCGTAGCGCGGGCCGCCGGTGGTCATCATCTCGATGGCGCAGCAGGCCAGGCCGAAGGTGGCGGGCCAGAGCGAGGACTTGCGGGTCCAGTTGACCAGCTTCTCGACGCTGGCCAGCAGGATGCCGTTCGGGAGCTTCTCTTCGAGACCCATGGTCTTCCCCCTCAGTTCCAGTCGAGGCCGCCGCGACGCCAGACGTAGGCGTACGCGAAGCCGACCGTGGCGACGAACAGCACGATCTCCACCAGGCCGAACAGGCCGAGCCGGTCCGCGGAGACCGCGAACGGGTAGAGGAAGACCATTTCGATGTCGAACAGGATGAACAGCATCGCCGTGAGGTAGTAGGCGACCGGCATGCGGCCACCGCCGACCACCGGTTGCGGCGACGGTTCGATGCCGCACTCGTACGCGTCGAGCTTCGCGCGGTTGTAGCGGCGGGGGCCGATGTACGGGGCGGCCGTCACCGAGAACAGCGCGAAGGCCGCGGCGAGGGCGAACATCAATACGAGGGGGAGGTAAGGGTCCAGCACTCTCCGTCGTCCTTTCCTCGCTGTCGCGGTGGTGGTGCACCGCCGACCGTTGCGCACCCTAAGGGGTGTTCCTGCACCCTCCGGGAGTTAGGCACGCCTAACAATCCGCAGGTCGCTTGTGAAACACTTCACAAGGCATCTCAGCCGGTTGTGAACTGATTCACAAGACCCGAGGGCCAGTGTAGAACGTCACACAGAGGCGTGACACACACCCCCTGAACCGCTCTGACCTGCCCATATCGGGCTAGATCAACAGGGGGGAGGGTCGGGGGTGAACCGGAGCACACCGAATGCGGAACAGCGCCGCCCCGGAGGACGACGCTGCGCCGTTCAGGTGACCCCCGTTAGGCCGTTGGAGTGAGTTTGGTGGCCGCCGTGATGAGACGGTCGAACGAGTCGCCGTCCTTCGGGTCGTAAAGGCCCGCGAGCAGCTTGAGCACCAGTTTCATCAGCGTCTTGCGCGGCAGGCCGTACCTGGTCGCGGTGCGCATGACGGTGGGGTTGCCGATGAGCCTGCTGAAGACGTTGCCGAGCCGGTAGTAGCTGCCCAGGGCCTGCTCGATGCGCACCGGGTAGCCGTGCAGGGCGCGTTCGCGGCTCGCGCCGGTGCGGGCCAGGGCCTGCACCACGCTCTCGGCGGCGATCCGGGCCGACTCCATGGCGTAACCGATGCCCTCGCCGTTGAACGGGTTCACCATGCCGCCGGCGTCACCGACCAGGAGCAGCCCGTTCCGGTAGTGGGGCTTGCGGTTCAGGCCCATGGGCAGGGCCGCGCCGCCGATGCGGCCGGTGGCGTTCTCCTCGCGGAAGCCCCACTCCTCCGGGGTGCCGTCGAGCCAGCTCTTCAGCAACGCGCGGTAGTCGGTGGTGCCGTACGCCTTGGAGGTGCTGAGGATGCCGAGGCCGACGTTCACCGTGCCGTCGCCCATGCCGAAGATCCAGCCGTAGCCGGGCAGCAGCACGTCGTTCTCGCGGTCCCACAGCTCCAGGTGCGACTCCAGGTA
This sequence comes from Saccharothrix lopnurensis, assembly GCF_042658445.1. Lineage (NCBI taxonomy): Bacteria > Bacillati > Actinomycetota > Actinomycetes > Pseudonocardiales > Pseudonocardiaceae > Saccharothrix > Saccharothrix lopnurensis. The sequence continues at coordinate 123,105 of NZ_JBHSQO010000006.1, forward strand.
GTCGTCCTTGGTGCGGGGGCTGGCGTAGTAGCGGCGGACCGCCACGCCCATCGGCTTGGCGTCGTCCTTCTGGATGCCGACCGACAGCGCGAGGCGGGCGCTGACCCCGTCGCACCCGACCACGATCGGGGCCCGGAACTCGACCGGCTCCTTGCCGGGGCCCTGCTTGGCGCTGACGCCGACCACGCGGCCGTTCTCGACGACGGCGCCGGTCACGTTGGTCTGCTCGTGCAGGCGCGCACCGGCCCGGACGGCGACCTGGGCCAGCATCTCGTCGAAGTCCTGGCGGGGCCGGACCACGCCGTAGGGCGGGAAGGTGGCCAGCTCGGGCCAGTCCAGTTCGAGCCGGACCCCGCCGCCGACCACGCGCAGGCCGCGGTTGTGCAGCCAGCCCGCCTCCTCGCGGGTGTCGATCCCCAGGTCGATCAGCTGCTTCACGCCGCGCGGCGTGAGGCCGTCGCCGCAGACCTTCTCGCGGGGGAAGGTGCTCTTCTCCAACAGCAGCACGTCCAGGCCCGCGCGGGCCAGGTAGGCGGCCGCGGTCGAGCCCGCCGGGCCCGCGCCGACCACGATCACGTCGGCGTCCTCGCCTGCCCTGCGGCGGCTGGGAGTCGTCATCCCCGCTCCTTGTGCGTGTGTTCACAAAGTCAGGGCCGAGTCTACTTGCGCGGTGCCGGGGGCCGCGTCCCTAGACGGGCTTGGTGGCCTTGTGCAGCGCGACCACGCCCCCGGTGAGGTTCATCCAGGCCACGTCCTCCCACCCGGCGCGGGCCACGACCTGGGCGAGCGAGCGCTGGTCGGGCCACGTGCGCATGGACTCGGCCAGGTACTGGTAGGCGTCCGGGTTGGACGAGACGAAGCGCGCGACCAGCGGCAGCACCTTGAGCAGGTGGCGCAGGTAGACGAACCGGAACGGCCGGAACGTCGGCGTGGACACCTCGCAGACCACCAACCGGCCGCCGGGCCGCACCACCCGGCACATCTCGCGCAGCGCGGCCTCGGTGTCGTTGAAGTTGCGCAGGCCGAAGGACACCGTGACCGCGTCGAACGCCCCGTCGGCGAAGGGCAGGCGCAGCGCGTCGGCGGCCACCTTCGGCACCGGCCGGTGGGCGCCGCCCAGCAGCATCCCCAGCGAGAAGTCGGCCGCCACGCACCAGGCCCCGGACGCCGCGTACTCGACGGTGGACACCGCCGTCCCGGCCGCCAGGTCGAGCACCTTCTCGCCCGGCCGGGCGTCCAGCACGCGCCTGCTCCACTCCCGCCAGCGCCGGTCGAACCCGAGCGTCATGACCGAGTTCGTGCGGTCGTAGCCCTCGGCCACGCCGTCGAACATCTCGGCGACCTCGCGGGGGTTCTTGTCCAAACCTGCACGCGACATGGCAAAAGCGTAGGTGACGCCCACCTCCCCGGCACCGCGCCACCACCCAGCCGCCCCCGAACACCCACCTCACGAGCCCCGAACACCCAAGCTCACGCAACCTGAACGCACAACTCGCGGGGTCTGAACGTACGACTCGTGGGATCTGAACGTACGACTCGCGGGGTCTGAACGTACGACTCGCGCGGCGCGGGTGTTCGACACGTGCGCGAGTCGTACGTTCGGGACCACCGTGTCGTACGTTCAGGACCCCCGAGTTCAACGTTCGCGACGGCGCTCGGCGGCGTGGTCACCACGTTGGCGGGAAGATTTCGTGATGATCGCCACGCGTGGGTCGGTCACACCGCGGGGTGTGAGGACACGGTGGTGTGACACCTCGGCGAACGACCGCCGAACTCCTCGCGTCGCGCTTGACGTTGGCCCCCGCTTCACCTTCTGTACGCGTCGCGGTCACTCCGTGCGTTCACACTAGGTCGGCATGACCGTCTTGTCGTCACGCCCCGCCCGGCCCGTCGATCCCGGCCTGGTGTCGATCGCGCTGGAGATAGCGGGCCGCCTCGCCAACGACGCGTCGGACGTGATCATGGCGACGGCCGGCCGCGGCGCCCGGCCCGAGGACGACACCTCGCCGTTCGATTGGGTGACCGACACCGACCGGACCCTGGAGCGGCACACCCGGCGGGTGCTGACCGCCGAGTTCCCGGACATCCCGGTGTTCTGCGAGGACTCCGACGAGGACGTGGCGAGCGACGTCGAGTACCGCTGGGTGGTGGACCCGGTGGACGGCACGGCCAACTACGTGGCGGGGGTCCCGTGGTGCGCCTACAGCCTGGCGCTGGTGGACCGCTGGGGGCCGGTGGTGGGGGTCGTGGCCGACCCGTACCGGGCCCAGATCTACGCGGCCGCGCGCGGGCGGGGGATGCGGGCCAACGGGACGCCGGTGAAGCTGGGCGACCAGGCGGCGAGCGCGATCGTGTGCACGGAGATGACGCGGACGGGGCCGTGGCCGGGGATGGGCGAGTTCATCTCGCGGGCGGCGGTGGCCGGCACGGGGGTCCGGGTGCTGGGGTCGAAGGCGCTGGCGGTGGCGCAGGTGGCGCTGGGTCACGCGGCCGCGGCGGTGCTGCACAGCTACCACGAGTGGGACGTGGCGGGCGCGGTGGCGCTGGCGGTCGAGTCGGGCGCGGTGGTGCTGGACCGGAGGGGCGAGGACGACCCGCTGCCGGTGGACGGGCTGCTGGTGGCGATGCCGGAGGTGGCCGAAGAGGTGCTGGCGTGGTGGCAGTCCTCGACGAGTCGCTAGGCCGTTTGGCGGATGAGCCAAACTTGTGTATAGTTATTTTTGCCGGGCCCAATAGGGCTCGGAAGTGAACCCGGTTCACCTACCGGACGGTGGGTTGCCGGGTTTCGCGCTGTCTAGGGCACTTGCAGCCGGTGCACCCTCTCGATCAGGCCGGCGACCCGGCGTCGCCATTCGCCGCCCGCGCCGTAGCTCCACGCGATGGCGTCGCTCGCCCACAGCATCGGGTCCTCGTGCGGGCGGAAGTGCTCGTACTTCAGGTCGAAGATCTTGCGCACCACGAGGGCCAGGGTGTGCCGGTCATCGGCGTCCTGGTGCGCGCAGCTCTCCAGCACCAGCCTGGTCGCACTGATGTTGATCAGGTGACGCCCCGCACCCGCCAGGCAGATCTGCCGAGCCGCCCGGTCGTTCGAGTGATCGCACAGGAAGATTCGTGCGTGAACGCCGAGGGACTGCAACAGGGCGAGGATCTCCCTCCGCCGGGAGTCGCTCTCCCGGTTGAAGTGCAACCGGCGCTGACCCGGCTTGACCTTGGCGCGCAGGGCACCGCGGGTGCGGTCCAGGTCGCGCGGGAGTGCGATGACCACGGCGACCAGGTAGGTGGGACCGCGGCGGGACTCGTCGAGGAATGCTTGCCACATGACGAGATGATCCCAAAGGAGCAACGCGCTACTGCATCCGGCCTACTCGTTGCCCAGGTGGGGCAACTGCTGCTCCAGCACCTCCAGGTGCACCCGCGCCCGCTCCAACGACGGCTGGTTGAACATCTGGAGCGCCACCCGCCCCACCTCGTCCTCGAACGCGGTGAAGTCGCGCACCGCCGCCGACATCCGGTGCGCCACCGGGTGCCGCTGGTCGGCCCCCAGCGCCCGCCCCAGGTCGGCGATCCGCCGCACGTCCCCCAGCTCACCGCCGAACTGCGCGGCGATCCGCTCCAGCCAGTCCCGCGCCGGGGACGGGGGCACCGTCGCCACCGCGGCCGACACCCGGCGCACCGACAGCTCGCACCGCGCCACCATCGCCGACCAGCGGTCGTTCGGCGGCAGCCGCACGGGCGGCGGCGCGGGCGGCACCAGGGCGGGCTGCGGACGACGGCGGGCCGCGCCCACGATCACACCGATCAGGGTCCCCGGCAGGCCGCCCAGCGGCCCGGCCATGATCGACGCCCCGATGAACGTCCCCATCAGCTCACCGGCCGACGAGCCGTCGTCGTCCGACAGCGAGAAGCTCGTGGTCAGCAGCACCACCATCAGCGCCCAGCCGATGAGCAGTCCCCAGAGCGCCGAACGTCCCATGCTCCCCAATGTGCCAGATCAGGCGTCGAAATCGACGGTGATCTCCGCGGACACCGCCACCGCCTGGCACGTCAGCACGAACCCCGCCGCCACCTCGTGCGGCTCCAGCGCGTAGTTCCGCCGCATCTCCGCCTCACCCGACACCACGCGCGCCCGGCACGTCCCGCACACCCCGCCCTTGCACGCGAACGGCAGGTCGGAGCGCACCCGCTGCGCCGCGTCCAGGATCGGCGTCCCCGCGGGCAGCGGCACGGCGGTCTCCCGGCCGTCCAGCACCACGGTCGCGACGCCGACCGCGTCCGACGGCACGGCCCGGCGCGGCGCGGGCGGCGGCTCGTCGACGTAGAACAGCTCGTGGTGCACCGCCGTCGGCGGCACGCCCAGCGAGGTCAGCACCTCGCGCGACTCCCGCACCAGCCCGTGCGGCCCGCAGAGCCACCACTCGTCCACGTCCGCCCACGGCACCACCGTCGACAGCAGCGCCCGCAGCTTCGCCCCGTCCAGCCGCCCGGAGAACAGCTCCACGTCCCGGGGCTCCCGCGACAGCACGTGCACCAGCTGGAACCGCGTCGGGTAGCGGTCCTTCAGGTCGGACAGCTCCTCGGCGAACATCACCGTGTCCGCCCGCCGGTTGCCGTAGAGCAGGGTGACCCGCGCGCCGGCGGCCAGCTCGGTGGCGGCGATGGACAGCGCGGGCGTGATGCCCGACCCGGCGACCACCAGCCCGTGGTGCGCGCCCCCGGCGGGCGTGAAGTTCCCGATCGGCGGCGACACCTCCAGCACGTCGCCCGCCCGCGCCCGGTCCACCAGCAGCGACGAGAACCGCCCGCCGTCCACCCGGCGCACACCGATGCGCAGCGGCGCGCCGACCGGCGCGCAGATCGAGTACGACCGCCGCTCGTCGCCGTCGCGCAGGGTCACGTGCTGCCCGGCCTTGAACGCGAAGTCCTCGGCCAGCGGTCCGGGCACGTCGAACGTCACCGCGACGGCGTCCTCGCACAGCCGCTCGACCGACGCCACGGCCAGCTGGTGGAACGGCATTCAGATCTCCTTGACGTGTTCGAACGGCTCGTCGCAGTCCGCGCACCGCCGCAGCGCCTTGCACGCCGTGGAGCCGAAGCGCGACAGCTCGGCGGTCCGGGACGACCCGCAGCGCGGGCACGCCACCCGCCGCGACGGCGGCACCAGGTTCAGCGGCACCGGCCCGGCGGCGCGCGGCCCCAGCCGGGACGGCGGCGCGATGCCCGCCTCCCGCAGCTTCCGCAGGCCGTCCTCGCTGATCCAGTCGGTGGTCCACGCCGGCGACAGCGACGTGCGCACCTCCACCTGCTCGAACCCGGCCGCCAGCAGGGAGCGCCGCAGGTCGGCGCCCATCTCGTCCAGGGCGGGGCACCCGGAGTAGGTGGGGGTGATCGTCACCGACACCCGCCCGCCGGACTCGGTCACGTCCCGCAGCACGCCCAGGTCCGCCAGGGTGAGCACGGGCAGCTCCGGGTCGCGGACCCGGGCCGCCACGTCGTAGGCGCTGACCGCGTGGACCACGGCTACCACCTCGCGCCCGGCAGCGACCGGTGCAGGTGCTGCATCTCGGCCAGCAGGTAACCCATCACCTCGGTGTGCACGCCGTCCCGCCCGGCCAGCCCGTTCACCCGCGCCGCGGGCGGCACGTCGCCGGGCCGCGCCAGCCGCGCCGCCGCCAGCACCTCGTCCAGCACCCCGTCGACCTCGGCGCGCAGCCCGGCCGGGTCGACCGCCACACCGGCCAGCCGCAGCTCGACCGGGTGCGCGGTGAACAGCTCGTCCAGGTAGGGCCACACCCGCGCCAGCCCGGCGGCCATCCGCCGGTGCGACTCCCCGGTGCCGTCGCCGAGCCGCACGACCCACTGGGCCGCGTGGTCCCGGTGGTAGGCCAGCTCCTTCACGGACTTCTCGGCCACCGCCGCCAGCACCGGGTCCGCGCTCGCGCGCAGCCGCGAGCACTGGGCGAGCCTCCACGACGAGAACACCAGCAGCCGCGCCACCGTGGTGGCGAAGTCGCCGCCCGCGAAGGGGCCGCACTCGATCTCGGCCAGGTGCACGTTGCGGAACTCGCGCTCCTCGCGCAGGAACGCCAGCGCGTCCTCGTCGCGGCCCGCGCCCTCGGCCTCGGCGGCCCTGGTGAGCAGCATCCGGGCCTGGCCGAGCAGGTCGAGCGCGATGTTGGCCAGCGCCACGTCCTCCTCCAGCTCGGGCGCGCGCGAGGTCCACTCGGCCAGCCGCTGCGCCAGCACCAGCGCGTCGTCGCCCAGCATCAGGCAGTACGCCGACAGGTCGGCGCGGTCGACGCCCGCCGGCAGCTCCCGGTCGACCCCGGCCAGCGGCTCGGAGAACCCCGTCCCGAACGCCCAGTGCGAGTCCTCCTGGTCCACCAGGCCGTCGTAGGCGTTGCTCATAGGTGCGGCACGTCCTCGGGGATGGGGTAGAACGTCGGGTGCCGGTAGACCTTGTCGCCGTTGGGCTCGAAGAACGGGTCCTTCTCGTCCGGCGACGAGGCGGTGATCGCCGCCGCGGGCACCACCCAGATCGACACGCCCTCGTTGCGGCGCGTGTAGACGTCGCGCGCGTTGCGCAGGGCCATCTCGGCGTCCGGCGCGTGCAGCGACCCCACGTGCACGTGGTTCAGCCCGCGCTTGCCGCGGAGGAACACCTCCCACAGCGGCCACGACGCGCTCATGCCGCGCCCTCCACGGCGGCGGCGCGCTTGGCCGAGAACGCCTCGGCCGCCGCGCGCACCCACTCGCCGTCCTCGTGCGCCTTGCGCCGGTGCGCCACGCGCTGCTCGTTCGCCGGCCCGTTGCCGCCGACGACGCGCCAGAACTCGTCCCAGTCGGGTTGGCCGAAGTCGTGGTGGCCGCGGTCGGGGTTCCACCGGAGCTCGGGGTCGGGCAGCGCCACGCCCAGCTTCCCGGCCTGCGGCACGGTCATGTCGACGAACTTCTGCCGCAGCTCGTCGTTGGTGTTGCGCTTGATCCGCCACTTCATCGACTGCTCGGTGTTCGAGCTCTCCGCGTCGGGCGGGCCGAACATCATCAGCGACGGCCACCACCAGCGGTCGACGGACTCCTGGACCATGGCCCGCTGCGCGTCGGTGCCGCCCATCATCGTCATCAGCAGCTCATAGCCCTGCCGCTGGTGGAAGGACTCCTCCTTGCAGATGCGGATCATGGCCCGCGCGTACGGCCCGTAGGAGGTGCGGCACAGCGGGACCTGGTTGCAGATCGCCGCGCCGTCGACCAGCCAGCCGATCACGCCGACGTCGGCGAACGACAGCGTGGGGTAGTTGAAGATCGAGGAGTACTTCTGCCTGCCGGAGATCAACTTCTCGGTCAGGTCGCCGCGGTCCGCGCCCAGCGTCTCGGTCGCGGCGTACAGGTACAGGCCGTGCCCGGCCTCGTCCTGCACCTTGGCCAGCAGGATCGCCTTGCGGCGCAGCGACGGCGCGCGGCTGATCCAGTTGCCCTCCGGCTGCATCCCGATGATCTCGGAGTGCGCGTGCTGCGCGATCTGCCTGATCAGCGTCCTGCGGTAGCCCTCGGGCATCCAGTCACGCGGCTCGACGCGCTGCTCGGCCGCCACGGTGCGCTCGAACCGGTCCTCCAGGTCCATGAACCGATGTTACACCTGGAGGCCGATTCCGGGGAAGACTGTAACAAGGGGCGGTCACGGCCGCCGGCGCAGCCACCAGACCAGCGGCGACAGCACCGCCCACACGCCGAGCAGGAACGTGCCGACCGGCAGCAGCGCCAGCACGGCGGTGCGCCCGGCGACCCGCGCCACCTCGGGGTTGCCGGTGTCGTACTCGATGCGCACCAGCTGCCCCGGCTCCAGGCCCTCGGGGTACAGCACGCCCTGCTCCGGGCTGTGCACGGCGCCGTCGTCGGAGGCGAAGCGGACCACGGCGCGCTGGAACGACACCGACACGACCTCGGCCGTCGCCTTGCCCAGCCGCTCCTCGATCATGGCGTCGTCCCGCCGGCACGCCGCCAGCAGCACCAGGGCGATCAGCGTCACCAGCCCGCCGAGCACCAGCAGCGACCGGCCGAGCAGGAGCCGAACCGCCGGGCGGACCGGCGTCCTCAGTGCGTTGTCCACCACAAACACGGAGTCTAGGGCGGGCTCGGCGACCCGTCTCAGCCGTCGGTCCATACCCTCGCAACCGTGACCACAGCTCCCGCCTCCCGGATCGGACAGCGGCTGCGCGTGCGCACCGCGCACGCGCCGGACGTCGACCTGCTGGGCCGGCTGCCCGCGCCGACCGGCGCACTGAGCTGGGTGCGGGGCGGGTCCGGCCTGGTCGGGTGGGGCGAGGCCGCGCGGTTCGAGACCTCGGGACCGGACCGGTTCGCCGCCGCCGACCGGTGGTGGCGGGCGTTCACCGCCGACCTCGACGTGGACGACGAGCTCGGCGTGCCGGGCAGCGGGCCGGTGGCGTTCGCGAGCATGGCGTTCGACGACCACCCCGGGCACTCGGTGCTGGTGGTGCCGGAGGTCGTGGTGGGCAGGCGCGACGGGCGCGCGTGGGTGACCACGATCGGCGACCACGAGCCGCGCGGCACCACGCCCGTGCGCGGCCCCTCCCGGGTGCGCTACGCCGACGGCGAGCTGTCCGTCACGGCCTACCGCGAGGCGGTGCGCGCGGCGGTCGGGCGGATGCGCGCGGGCGAGCTGGACAAGGTCGTGCTGGCCCACGACCTGCTGGCCGTGGCGGACGTGGAGATCGACCACCGGTTCCTGCTGCGCGGCCTGGCCCGCCGGTACCCGGGGTGCTGGGTCTACGCGGTGGACGGCCTGGTCGGCGCCACCCCCGAGCTGCTGCTGCGCCGCACCGGCCGGGTGGTCGACTCGCGCGTGCTGGCGGGCACGACCTGGCCGCGCGACGGCGCGTCCGACGAGGAGCTGGCCGCCGCGCTGCTGTCGTCGCCCAAGGACCGCGAGGAGCACGGCTACGCGGTGGCGTCGCTGGTCGAGGCGCTGCGGCCGTTCTGCTCGACCCTGTCGGTGGACGGCCCGTCGGTGCTGCGGCTGCCGAACGTGTCGCACCTGTCCAGCGACGTGGTCGGCCGGCTGGGCGGCACGCCGTCGCTGCTCGCGCTCGGCGCGGCCCTGCACCCCACGGCCGCGGTCGGCGGCACCCCGCGCGCCGGGGCGGTGCGGGTCATCCGCGAGCTGGAGGGCCTGGACCGCGGCCGCTACGCGGGCCCGGTCGGCTGGATCGACGCCAACGGCGACGGCGAGCTGGGCATCGCGCTGCGCTGCGCGCGGGTGGAGGGCCGCACGGCGCGGCTGTTCGCCGGGTGCGGCCTGGTCGCCGGGTCGGACCCGGACACCGAGGTCCGCGAGGCGCACGCCAAGATGCGGCCGGTGCGCGAGGCGCTCGAAGGCCGCTAGGTGTGACCGGGGTCACGGGGACGCCGGGAGGCCGTGCGGCCAACCGGTACGTGACCACAGCACTGGACGAACCGCCGGACCTCCGCGGCCCCGACGTGACCGCCGCGTTCGCGGAGCTGTTCGACACCCACGCGCGCCGGCTGCGCGGCTACCTCGCCGGCCGCGTCGGCGAGTCGGCGGCCGACGACCTGGTGGCCGAGACGTTCCTGGTGGCGCTGAAGCGGCGGCACAGCTACGACCCGGAGCGCGCGCCCGTGAAGGGCTGGCTGTACGGGATCGCCACCAACCTGGTGCGGGAGCACCTGCGGCGCGAGGCGCGGGGTCGCCGGGCGGTGCTCCGCGTGGTCGGCCGCGCCGAACCCGAGCCCGACCACGGCCACCGGGTCGACGCCCGCGTCGACGCCCAGCGGCGGGCCGCGGTGCTGGCCGGCGCGCTGGCCGGGCTGCGCGACGAGGACCGCGACGCGCTCCTGCTCACCTCCTGGGCCGGGTTGACGCCCGCCGAGGTCGCCGCCGCGCTCGGCGAGAACGACAGCACCGTCCGCTCCCGGCTGCACCGGGTCCGCACCAGGCTCCAAGCCCTGCTCACCGAGGAGAACCCCGATGCGTGAACTCGACGACGCGCTGGACCTGCTCCACCGCGACGCGCGCACGTCGGACGCGCCGCTGGACGCCGTGCGCGCCCGCGTCCTGGCCGCCGCCGCCGACGAGGGCGCCGCCGCGAGCCCGTCGTCCCCGCGCTCCCGCCGCTGGTACGCCCCGGTCGCGGTGGCCGCGGCGGCCGCCCTCGTCGCCGGCGTGCTGGCGGTGGACCACCGGTCCCGGTCGGAGCAGCCGCTCGCGGTGCCGGGCGCCGGCAGCGCGTCGCCGGCCCCCGAGGTGCGGCTGCTGTCCGCGCCGGAGTACCTGAACCTCGCCGCCGACGCGATCACCGCCACCGACCTGCCGCTGGCGCCCGGCCAGTACCGGTACATCGCCGCGCACCAGTGGAACTCGATCAGCATGGTTTTCGGCCGGCCCGCCGACCAGCCCACCGCGGCCCCGGCCGGCTACACCTGGCTGCGGGAGTCGCGCTACGAGAAGTGGATCCCGCGGGACCAGTCCCAGGACTGGATGGAGCGCCGCACCCCGCTGGAGGGCCTGAGGTGGCTCGGCGGCACCGTGCCCGAGGCCGAGGCACCCGAGCCCGAGATCACGGAGACCGACACCGGCGAGCGGCGCGGCAGGTGCGGCGACTTCTTCCCCGAGGCCCGGCCGAAGAAGGTGTGCGGCGACCCCGCCGACTGGGACAACCCCGGGTTCTACGACGCCCTGCCGCGCGACCCGCAGGCCATCGTGGCGTACCTGCGCGACGCCACCGCGCACCGCGGCTCCGCGCCGACCGCGGTGTTCCACTGGGGCGTGGAGATCCTGCGCACCGGCCTCATGCCCGCCGACCTGCGCGCCCAGTGGTACCGCGCGCTGGCGCTGCTGGAGGGGGTGACCGCGTTCGAGCAGGGCGTCAACCTGGATGGCCGCACCGGCGTGGCCATCGGCATGGAGAGCCCGCTGGAGCGGCGCGAGCTGATCATCGACCCGGCCACCGGCGACTTCATCGGTGAGCGCACCGCCGCGGGTCCCGAGTCGTACGACCCCTGGATCGAGCCCGGCACGGTGACCGGCTTCAGCTCCATCACCACGACGGTCGTGGACGGGATCGGGCAGACCGGCTGAAGACCGGGTCGGGGGCCGTCCCACCGCCGGTGGGACGGCCCCCGGGCTCAGTGGTGGTGCCCGGCGAGGATCTCGTGCGTCTCCCGCATCTTCCGGAAGGACTTCGGCTCCGCCACCGCGGTGCGCGCCTGGACGCCCACCGCGCCCGGCAGCGCGGCCGGCTTGACGGGCGTGAACAGCCAGGTCCGGAACAGCTCGTCGAGCTGCTCCCCGGACACCTCCTCCGCCAGCGCGAGGAAGTCCTCGATCGTCGCGTGACCGCTGCGGTGCCGGACCAGCCACTCCCGCAGCAGCTCGAAGAACGCCTCGTCGCCGATCTCCAGGCGCAGCGCGTGCACGGCCAGCGCGCCCCGGTCGTACACGGCGCCGTGGAACTGGTTCGCCGCGCCCGGGTCACCCGGCAGCACCTGCCAGAACGGGCTGTCGGCCGGGTAGAGGTCGTAGAGGTACTGGGCGTTCTCCTGGGCCGTGCCCTCGCCCACGTGCTCGGACCACAGGAATTCCGCGTAGCTCGCGAAGCCCTCGTTCAGCCAGATGTCCCGCCAGCGCTCCACCGACACGGAGTCGCCGAACCACTGGTGCGCGACCTCGTGCGCCACCACGTAGGTGTTCGCGCCGCGGCGGAAGAACGCGGCGTCGTAGGTGGAGCGGGTCTGGTTCTCCAGGGCGAAGCCGATGCCCGGCGCGGCCACGCCGCCGTTGGCCTCGAACGGGTAGGGCCCGAAGCTCCCCTCCAGGAACTCCGTCACCTCCACCGTGCGCTCCAGCGAGGCGACGGCCGCGTTGCGGTCCGCGCCCAGCCGCTCCGAGTAGGCGGTGATCACCGGGCGGCCCGCCGAGTCGGTGTCCTGCCTGACCTCGAACTGGCCGATCGCCAGGAACGCCAGGTAGGTGGCCTGCGGGGTGGTGCTGCGGTAGCGCCACCGGGTCCAGCCGTTGATCTGCTGGGCGGTCCCGCCGAACAGGCCGTTGGACAGCACCTCCACCCCGCTCGGCACGGCCACCGACACGTCGAACGTGGCCTTGTCGGTCGGGTGGTTGTTGCTCGGGAACCACCACGGCGCGATGTCCGGCTGGTCGATGGCCAGCGCGCCGTCGGGGGTGCGCTTCCACGCGGTGTAGCCGTCCTGCGCGCGGCCGGAGGGCACGTCGGCGTAGGTGACGACGATGGTCAGGTCGGTGCCCGCGCGCAGCGTGCCGGGCGGGTCCACGGTCAGCTCGCCACCCCGCTGCACGTGCTCGGCCGGGCGGTTGTTGACCCGGACCGACTTCACCGCCAGCAGGAAGTCGAGGTTGAAGCTGGTCAGCTCCTGGGTGGTCCGGGCCAGGATCGTGGTGGTGCCGGACAGGTCGTCGGTGGCCGGCTGGTAGTTGAGCCGGATGTCGTAGTGGGAGACGTCGTAGCCGCCGTTGCCCGCGCCCGGGTAGTACGGGTCGCCGATGCCGGGCGAGCCGGGCTGGGCGGCGGTCGCGGTGCCGGCGAGCAGCAACAAGGACGCCGCGGTGGCGGTGCCGAGGGACAGCTTCGCTCTCAGGGACATGCGGCGAAGCTAGTCCCGGCCCCCCGGCTCATGTACCCCCGTACGTCGGTGGTTCGGCTACTGGAAAGCGGTTGACACGGCCGCTTTGAGGCGTGCGTGGAGATCGCGCAGTTCGCCCCTCTCCACCCTGATCTCGACCACCGTCAACCCCTTCGGGCGATCCAGCGCCCGGCGCAGCTCGGCCGGCGTGCGGACGGCGGTGTGCGGGACGCGGTGGGCCCGGCAGAGCGCTTCGAGGTCGGCGCCGTGGGGGGTGCCGAACACGCGCTCGAAGCTGTCCGCGTGCTCCGGGGAACCCTGCTCCAGCAGCGCGAAGATGCCGCCGCCGTCGTCGTTGACGACCACCACGGTGAGGTCCGGGCGGGGTTCCAGGGGACCGATCAGCAGGCCGTTGCTGTCGTGCAGGAACGTCAGGTCGCCGATCAGGGCGTAGGTGGGGCCCTGGGCCAGCGCGATGCCGGCGGCCGTGGACACGCTGCCGTCGATGCCCGCCACGCCCCGGTTGGCGTGCGTGCGGACGTCCCGGCGCGGCGCGGCGACCAGGTCCACGTCGCGGACCGGGTTGGAGGAGCCGAGGAACAGGTTCGTGCCCGGCGCGACGGCGGCGACCAGGTCGCGGGCCACGTGCAGGCCGGTCGGCCAGGGCTGCTCGGCCAGCAGGTCGTCCACCACGTCGGCGACCGCCTTGTCGGCGTGCTGCCAGCCGGTGAGCCAGTCGGGGTCCACCTCGTGCTCGCCGCTCAGCACCAGGTCGGCCGAGGTGTGCGTGGCGGCGAACCGGGGGTCGGGCCACTCCGGGTCGTCGGACAGGACGTGCACGACCGGGGTCGAGGCGATGAGCTTGAGCACACCCCGGGAGAGGGTGGCGCGGCCCACCACGACCACGGCGTCCGGGCGCAGGTGGTCGGGCAGGCCCTCGGCGTTGAGCAGCAGGGAGCCGTGGCGCAGGCCGTGGCCGGTCGGTTCGGCCACGACCGGCCAGCCGGCGCGTTCGGCCAGGTCGGAGAGGTCGCGGTCGGTGTCGCCGACCACGACCAGGGTACGCGGGCCGAGGTGGTCGGTGGAGTGCGGCGAGGTCGTGGTGCGCGGGGCCGTGCGGGTCCACGGCATCCCGAACGGGCGGCCGTCGAGGTCCTCGGGCCAGCTGTCGTCGCCGTCGGGGACCAGGGGCTCCCGGAACGGGACGTTGACGTGCACCGGGCCGCCCGCGCGGGCGGTGGCCGCGGCGCGGCAGACCAGGGAGCGCCACAGCCCGTTCTGGCCGCCGCGCCGCTCGGCCACCGGCAGCTGGAGGGTGTCCAGGCCGAAGACCCGCTGCTGGTCGACGGTCTGGCTGGCGCCCGTGCGGTACAGCTCGACGGGGCGGTCGGCGGTCAGGGCGATCAGCGGTACGCCCGCGTACCTGGCTTCCAGCACGGCGGGGTGGAGGTTGGCGACGGCGGTGCCGGAGGTGCAGGTCACGGCGGTCGGGTGGCCGCTGCCCCGGGCCAGGCCGAGGGCCAGGAAGCCCGCCGTGCGCTCGTCGACGCGGACGTGGAGGGTGAGCCTGCCCCGCGTCGCCGCCTCGTGCAGGGCGAACGACAGGGGCGCGTTGCGCGATCCGGGGCTCAGCACGACGTGGCGGACGTCATTTCGGATCAGCTCGTCGACGAGCACCCTGGCCTGCGCGGTGGACGGGTTCACCTGGCCATTGTCACCCAGTACACGAATGGGCGACTCACCTTGCCACATCGAACACACGTTCGAACAATGAGATCATGACCCCCCACCAGGACTCCAAGCCCCGACTCCCCCACCGCCGAGCGGCCCCGTTCTCGGCTCCGGCCCGGCCCCCGGCTCCCCACCGGGTCCCGGGCGGCCCGCGGGCATATTGTCGCCCGCGTGGCAGATCAGGACGTCTCCGAGCTGTTCGACCCGTCCCGCTGGAAGCGCGTGGAGGGCTTCGACTTCACCGACCTCACCTACCACCGCGCGGTGGACCAGGGCACGGTGCGCATCGCGTTCAACCGGCCGGAGGTGCGCAACGCCTTCCGCCCCCACACGGTCGACGAGCTGTACCGCGCGCTGGACCACGCGCGGATGAGCTCGGACGTCGGCTGCGTGCTGCTGACCGGCAACGGTCCGTCCCCCCGTGACGGCGGGTGGGCGTTCTGCTCGGGCGGCGACCAGCGCATCCGCGGCCGCAGCGGCTACCAGTACGCCTCGGGTGAGACGGCGGACACCATCGACCCGGCCAGGGCGGGCAGGCTCCACATCCTGGAGTGCCAGCGCCTGATCCGCTTCATGCCGAAGGTGGTGATCGCGGTGGTCCCCGGCTGGGCCGCGGGTGGCGGGCACAGCCTGCACGTGGTGTGCGATCTCACCCTGGCGAGCGCCGAGCAGGCCCGCTTCAAGCAGACGGACGCGGACGTCGGCAGCTTCGACGGCGGTTACGGCTCGGCCTACCTGGCGCGGCAGGTGGGGCAGAAGTTCGCCCGGGAGATCTTCTTCCTGGGCCGCGCCTACACCGCCGAGGAGATGCACCGGATGGGCGCGGTCAACGCGGTGGTGCCGCACGAGGAGTTGGAGTCGACGGCCCTGGAGTGGGCGAGGGAGATCAACGGCAAGTCGCCCACGGCCCAGCGGATGCTGAAGTACGCCTTCAACCTCATCGACGACGGACTGGTCGGCCAGCAGATCTTCGCCGGCGAGACCACGCGCCTGGCCTACATGACGGACGAGGCGGTCGAGGGCCGCGACGCGTTCCTGGAGAAACGCGACCCGGACTGGTCCCCCTTCCCCTACCACTACTGACCCCGCCACCGACCGCGATGATCACCATCGAGGCAGTGCGGGCAGCCCTGGCCGGCGCCGTGTCCAGCGGTGCAGGCCCGAGCAGCGCTGTTCCGGACAGCGCCGCCCCGAGCAGCGCCACACCGGACAGCGCCACACCGCCCACTTCCCCCAGCCCTGCTACCACGAACCCGGCCGCCGATCCAGCCACCACCAACACGTCCGCCACCAACCCCGGCCCAACCACCGATCCAGCCGCCACCAACCCGACCACCGCCGACCGCGCTCCAAGCCCTGGCACCGATTCCGCGCTCCGAAGCCACGCCGAAGCCAAGGGAGGTACCGATACGCACCCACCCCTCCTCATCGCCCAGCCAACCGCTGCTCAGCCCCCGGCCTCAGTTCCGGCTGCGGTCCCGGCTCCGGCTCCCACTCCCCCCGCTCCGGGTTCCCCTCCGGCCGCGCCACCCCCTCCCCTCCCCCTCCAGGGCTGGGAGACCGAGGCGGTGCTGGCGGTGGGCACCTCCGGCTCCACCGGCGAGCCCAAGACCGTCCTGCTCTCCGCCTCGGCCCTGGTGGCCTCGGCCCGACTGACGCACGCCCGGCTCGGCGGGCCCGGCACGTGGTTGCTCGCCCTGCCGACCACCCACATCGCCGGCATCCAGGTGCTGGTCCGCTCGGTGGTGGCCGGGACCGAACCGGGGGTCATGGACCTCGCGGACGGTTTCCGGGCCTCCGGCTTCGCCGCCGCCGCGCGGGAGGTGCTGGCCCGACCCGGGCGGCACTACACCGCGCTCGTGCCGACCCAGCTGTCGCGGCTGACGGCCACGGACGGGCCGGGGCTGGCGGCCGTCCGCGCGTTCGACGCCGTGCTCATCGGCGGCGCGGCCACCCCTCCGGCGCTGCTCGCACGGGCTCGCGGCCTCGGGGTGCGGGTCGTCACCACCTACGGCATGAGCGAGACGTCCGGCGGCTGCGTGTACGACGGGCTGCCGCTCGACGGCGTGCGCGTGCGGCTCGTGGACGGGCGGATCGAGGTCCGGGGGCCGGTGCTGGCCCTGGGCTACCGGGGTGGGGAGCGGTTCGGCGAGTGGTTCCGGACCGGGGACCTCGGGCGCATCCGCCCCGACGGCGTGCTGGAGGTGCTGGGGCGCGCCGACGACGTGATCATCAGCGGTGGCGAGAACATCCCGCCGACGCTGGTCGAGCGGGTCCTGGTCGCCCAGCGCGGGGTGCGCGAGGCGTGCGCGGTCGGCCTGCCCGATCCCGAGTGGGGTCAGGTGGTGGCCGCCGCCGTCGTGCCCGAAGATCCCGGGGACCTGCCGGACCCGGAGGCGTTGCGTGCGGCGGTGGGGCTCTCGATCGGGCGGTTCGCTGTGCCGAAACGGGTGATTTTCGTGTCCGAGCTCCCGCTGCGGGGACCCGGAAAAGTGGACCGGCGCGCCGTGTTCGGCACATTTGGGTGATTTTTTCTCCAAGCGACATGCTTGTTGGTTGACAGGTAACTCCCATCACGATTGGCTCAGCGGTGCCGGAGCACGTGGCCCTGCCGCGGTCCCCACCGCACCGCGTGTCCGGACGAGGAGTGCTGCGATGACCAGGCGCTACCTGTTACCGCTAGCTGTCGCCGCCGCCCTGACCACGGCCCTGGCGGCACCTGCCGCCGCCGCGGCCGACACCCAGTGGCGAGCCGACCTGACCACCCTCAACGACGACGACACCGGTGTCACCGCGCACCAGGGCGCCGTGCGGCTCGACCGCGCCGCGCCCTCGCCCGCGAGCACGCGGCGGGCCTCCGTGCGCACCGGCTTCCTGCTGCTCGACCCCCGGGAGCTGGACTCGCCGGCCAACGCGGTCGCCGCGACCGTCCGGAGCACCGTCCCGGCCGGCGCCGAGGTGGCCGTGGACGTGCGCGGCGCGCTCGGCGGCGACCAGTGGACCGAGTGGGTCGAGGCCCGTCCCGACGCGCCCGCCGTCCTGCCGCGGGCCGTGCGGACCGTGCAGGTCCGGCTCGCGCTGACGGCCGAGGGCGACTCGCCCGAGGTGCGGGAGCTCGACCTGCGGGCGCTCAACCGGCCGGCCGGCGAAAGCGTCGGCGCGGAGGCCGCGGGCCTGTCCTACCGGGTCTACGCGACCCGCGAGGGCCTGGTCGGCGGCACCACCGCCAACGGCCACGTCATCGTGTCCCGCGACCACTTCGCCGCCCTGCCCTCGCGGCGCGGCCTGTCGGCCAAGGGCACCGGGACCTACAGCGTCCGGGTGTGCGCGGCGAACGGCCGGTGCGAGTGGGCGCCGGTCTGGGACGTCGGCCCGTGGAACACCAAGGACGACTACTGGAACCCGGCGGCCACCCGCGAGTCGTGGAAGGACCTGCCCCAGGGCAAGCCGCAGGCCCAGGCCGCTTACCAGGACGGCTACAACGGCGGCAAGGACCAGTTCGGGCGCACCGTCGCCAACCCGGCGGGCATCGACCTGGCCGACGGCACGTTCTGGGACGGGCTGAAGCTGACCGACAACTCGTGGGTGACCGTCACCTACCAGTGGACCGGCTCCGGCCCGGCCGGGTTCGTGCGCACCTCCAGCACCCCGCTGAACGTGCGCAGCGCCGCGAACAGCACGGCCTCGCAGGTCGGCCTGGCCGCCAACTACGCGCAGGTGCGGGTCGAGTGCCAGGTCACGGGCGAGTCGGTGACGGGCACGCAGGGCACGTCGAACATCTGGTACCGGATCGCCGCGGGCAAGTTCATCGCCAAGGCGTACGTGTCGGGAGTCTCGGGCGCCACGAACTGCTGACACCCGGAAGCGGGTCCCCGTTCACCATGTCGGAGGATGTTCCGCATGGCCACAGTCGCCCAGTGGGTTTCGGGGACCCGCCCCCGCACGCTCCCGAACTCGATCGCGCCGGTCCTGGTCGGCGCGGGGGCCGCGCACCACATCGACGGCTTCCACCTCACGTGGACCCTGCTGGCCCTGGTGGTGTCGGTCGCGCTCCAGATCGGCGTGAACTACGCCAACGACTACTCCGACGGCATCCGCGGCACCGACGCCCACCGGGTCGGGCCGTTCCGCCTGGTCGGCTCCGGCGCCGCGAACCCGAAGGCGGTGCGCCTGGCGGCGTTCGCGGCCCTGGGCGTCGCCGCGGTCGCGGGCCTGCTGCTGGTCGTGCTGTCCGGCCGGTACTGGATGATCGCGTTCGGCGCGGTCTGCCTCGCGGCGGCGTGGTTCTACACCGGCGGGCGCAAGCCGTACGGGTACTCGGGCCTCGGTGAACTGGCCGTGTTCCTGTTCTTCGGCCCGGCGGCCGTGCTCGGCACCCTCTACGTGCAGAGCGGCGAGATCACCGGCATCGGCATCGGCGGCGCCGTGGCGATGGGCGCGTTCTCCACCGGGGTGATGATCGCCAACAGCCTGCGCGACATCCCGACCGACGTGCGGGCGGGCAAGCGCACCCTGGCCACCACCCTGGGCGACCGGGACTCGCGCCGCCTCTACCTGGCCCTGGTCGCGGTCCCGTTCGTGATCACCCTGGCCGTCTGCCTCCGCGAGCCCCTGGCCCTGCTCGGCTTCCTCGCCCTGCCGCTGGTGGTGCTGGGCGCGCGCCGGGTCGTGAAGGGCGACAAGGGCCGCGACCTGATCCCGGTCCTGCGCGACACCGGTCTGGCGATGCTGGTGTGGGGCATCGCGGTGCCCGCCGCCCTGGTCCTGGGCTGAGGCTGACGCGCGGGCTCGGCGGTACGCCCGGACGTGAACCACCGGCGCTCACCGAGCGTGACGTCCTGCCGGCGCAGGCCCCCGGTGCTCACCGGGCGCAACGCCCTACCGGGGCGGGCTCCCGGCCCTCACCAGGCGTCCTCGGTGAAGCTCATCGGCTCGTCGTCGTCCCCGGGCTCGGGCTTCGGCGGCGGCTCCACGCGCGGCTCCTCGCCCCGGCACAGGGCCGCCAGCGCGTCCCGGTCCGCCTCCAGGGCCGCCCGCACGCCCCGGTCGCCCGCCGCCTCGCCCATCAGCACCTGCCGCCAGCTCAGGTGACCGCCGGCGATCCGCCGCTGGAGCGCCTGGAGCTCCGGCGACGCCGCGTTGGACTTCGCGTACCGCATGACCCGCCGCACGTCCTCGGCCGAGGGTTCGCGCCGGGGTCGGCGCAGGGCGGCCGCCTCGCGCACCGCCCGGTCGGCGTCGGCGACCGACCTGGCCAGCACGTCCTCGGCCGTGAGCACCTCCGCGGTCCGCCACGCGCCCACCACGAACCCCTCTCCGTCCCCGCTGCGACGCGCGGCGGCCGCCCCGAGTTCCACCGCGACCGGAAAATCAGCCGGACCAGGTGCCCGTGGTCCGGAACCGGACCAGCGCCTCCAGGTGCGGCGCCAGGTCCATGCCCTGCTCGGCCACCCACCCGTCGTCGTAGTAGGTGTCCGCGTAGCGCTCGCCGCCGTCGCACAGCAGGGTGACCACGCTGCCCCGCTGCCGCGAGGCCCGCATCTCCGCGATCAGCTGGAACGCGCCCCACAGGTTCGTGCCGGTCGACCCGCCGACCCGCCGGCCGAGCACCTCCTCGACGTGCCGGATGGTGGCGACCGATGCCGCGTCGGGGACCTTGATCATGCGGTCGATGACGTTGCCGATGAACGACGGCTCGACGCGCGGGCGGCCGATGCCCTCGATCCGCGACCCCTGCCCCCCGACCAGCGAGGTGTTCCCGTCGCGCCACGCGTCGAAGAACACCGAGTGCTCCGGGTCCACCACGGCCAGCCGGGAGCGCAGCCGCCGGTAGTGGATGTAGCGGCCGATGGTGGCGCTCGTGCCGCCCGTGCCCGCGCCGACCACCACCCACTCCGGCTCGGGCGCGGCCTCCATCGACATCTGCTCGAACACCGACTCCGCGATGTTGTTGTTCCCCCGCCAGTCGGTGGCCCGCTCGGCGTGGGTGAACTGGTCCATGAAGTGCCCGTGGAGGTCCGCCGCCAGCCGCCGCGACTCGTCGTAGATCGCGGACGGCTCGTCGACGAAGTGGCACCGCCCGCCCTGGCGCTCGATCAGCGCCACCTTCTCCGGGCTGGTCGACCGGGGCATCACCGCGATGAACGGCAGCCCCAGCAGCCGGGCGAAGTACGCCTCCGACACCGCCGTGGACCCCGAGGACGCCTCGATCACCGGTGTGCCGCCGACGATCCAGCCGTTGCAGATGGCGTAGAGGAACAGCGACCTGGCCAGGCGGTGCTTGAGCGAGCCGGTGGGGTGGGTGGACTCGTCCTTCAGGTACAGGTCGATCCCCCACTCCAGCGGCAGGGGGAAGTGCAGCAGGTGCGTGTCGGCGCTGCGGTTGGCGTCCGCCTCGATGATGCGGACCGCCTCGCACACCCAGTCCCGGGTGCGGGAACTGCATCGGTCTACCGAAGAAATCACGTCCGGCACGATAACTTCTCCCACCGTGACCTCACCCCTGAGCAGCTCGTTCCGCGGCAGCCTCCTCGCCGGCGCCGTCGGCGACGCGCTCGGCGGCTCGATCGAGTTCGACCGGATCGACCGCATCCGGAGCCGCTTCGGCCCCTCGGGCCTCACCGACTACGCCCCCGCCTACGGCCGGCTGGGCGCGATCACGGACGACACCCAGATGACCCTGTTCACGCTGGAGGGCCTGGTCCTGGCCCGCCGCCGGGGCAGCGACCCGGTGCACGAGGTGCGCGTGGCCTACGGGCGCTGGCTGCGCACCCAGGGCGGTCCTGAGGTGCCGCACGACGGGTGGTTGCTGGACGTGCCCGAGCTGCACCAGCAGCGCGCGCCCGGCGCCACGTGCCTGGCCGCGCTGCGCTCGGGCGCGCCGGGCACGGTGGACGACCCGATCAACGACTCCAAGGGCTGCGGCGCGGTGATGCGGGCGGCGCCCGTGGCGCTGTGGTCGGACGACGTGCGCGAGGTCTTCGGGCTGGCCGCCGCGACGGGCGCGCTCACCCACGGCCACCCCAGCGGCTACCTGTCGGCGGGCGTGCTGGCGGTGCTGGTGCGGCAGGTGCTGGCCGGGGCCGACCTGGTCGACGCGGTCGGCACCGCCCGCGCGGAGCTGGTCCGCTGGGCCGGGCACGAGGAGCAGCTGAGCCTGCTCGACCTGGCGGTGGAGCTGGGCGCGCGCGGCGTGCGGCCGACGCCCGAGGTGGTCGAGACCGCCCTCGGCGGCGGCTGGGTCGGCGAGGAGGCGCTGGCGATCGCGGTGCTCACCGCGCTGGCCGCCCGGGACCTGCCGGACGGACTGCTGCTCGCGGTCAACCACTCGGGTGACAGCGACTCGACCGGCGCGCTGTGCGGGAACCTGCTGGGCGCGCGGGACGGCGACGGGGCGATCCCGGGGCACTGGCTGGCGGGCCTGGAGCTGGCCGACGTGGTGGACCGCCTGGTGGGCGAGGCGGGCGAGGTGTTCGGGTTCTAGCGCCGCGCCCGGGGGTGCCCGCGCCCGCCGGCCGTGGACACGCTTTATCTACATAGGTAGCATTGGGGCCGTGGAACCCCTCGGACGCATCGGCCGGACCACCGTCGACGTGCTGGCCGTCCTGCTGGACAGCGACCGGCCGCGCTGGGGCCTGGAGATCATCAAGCTGACCGGCCGCCCGTCCGGCAGCGTCTACCCGCTGCTCGACCGCCTGGAACGGGCGGGCTGGGTGACCTCCGACTGGGACGACGACAGCGACCGGCGCGGCCCGCGCCGACGGCTGTACGTGCTCACGCCCGACGGTGCCCGCGAGGCCGTCCGGGTCTGCGCCCGGAAGGCCCGTCCCACCACCGCCACCCGACCGGAGGTAGCCCGATGACCCGTCTCGCCCTGGCCCTGGTGCGGGTGGCCGCCGCGCTGCTGCCGCCGTCCCAGCGGGATCGCTACCTGGAGCAGTGGCGGTCCGACGTGGCGGGCGCCCGGGAGGTGGGCCTGCACCCGCTGGGGGTCGCGTTCGGCGCGGTCCGCATCGCCCGCCGGGAGGGGGGCCCGGTCCTGCCGCCCGTAGGCCCGCTGGCACTGGCCCTGCGGCTGCGCGAGAGCACGAACGTCGGGGCCGTGCTGGCGGTGGTGCTGCTGGCGAACCTCGGCGGGGTGATCCTGCTGGTGATCTGAGCGGCGCGATCGGACGGCAGGACCGGGTGGCCGGATCGGCGCGACCAGGCGGCGCGACCGGCGCGGTCAGGCGGTGGTGTCGGGGACGCTGTCGCCACGTAGCTGGGCGCGCAGGCGCTCGCGCTCGGCGCGGCGGACGGCCTGCTTCGCTTCCAACCCCTCCGCCACCCGGTTCCTCAACCCCTTGAACACGAACAGCGACAGGGGCAGCGCCACCACCACGCCCACGACGAGCGCGACCAGCAGCGGCACGTCGACGAGCACGAGCAGCGCGGTGATCGCGGCGACCATGCCCAGGCGCGCGCAGATGTAGAGCGTCACATCACGACCCAGGTGCACGGTTCCCCAGGCTACGCCGCCCCTCCGGGCTCAGGCGTCGGGGCCGGTCGTGGCGGGGTTGGGACGCCCCTCGAACCGCGTGGACAGCACGACCGTGGTGCGCGTGCGCGCCACGCCCGGGATGCGCCGCAGCCTGCCCAGCGACCGCTCCAGGTCGTCCACCGTGGCCACCCGCACCTTGACGATGAACGACTCGTCGCCGGCCACCCGGTAGCACGACTCGACCTCGATCAGCTCGCCCAGCGCGACGGCCAGGTCGTCGTCGTCGGCGGTGTCGGTGGGGTGGACGCCGATCAGCGCGGTCACCCCCAGGCCGACGGCGCTCGGGTCGACCACGGCGTGGTAGCCGGTGATGACCCCGGTGGCTTCGAGCTTGCCGACCCGCTCGTGCACGGCGGAGGCCGACAGGCCGACCTTGCGGCCCAGGTCGGCGTAGGTGGCCCGACCGTTCGCCCGGAGAGCGGCGATGATCTGGCGATCAAGAGCGTCCATCGGGTACAGGGTAGGGCCAGGGAGGTCGATGTCCGAACCGCGCGCTTCGTCCCTTACTACCTCTTTACCATCACCCAAGCGTTCGAGTACCCGAAGGGTGTGATGCCACGATGCGTCCGGTACGTCTGTTCACCAGCGGGGAGGATCACCGTGACCGTGACGCAGGGACACCAGGGGGAACGGCTGCTCACACCGGGCGAGGTCGCGAACCTGTTCCGGGTCGACCCCAAGACGGTGACCCGCTGGGCCACCGCGGGTCGCATCGGTTCGATCCGCACGCCGGGCGGGCACCGGAGGTTCCGCGAGTCCGAGGTGCAGCAGCTGTTGTCGCAGCTGACCACCGAGGCGACCGAACCGGTCAGGCACTGACACCGCACACCTCCGGCACGAGGGTAATCTCGTGGCAAAGGAGGTGGCGACCATGCTGTACCTGCTCGCGGTGGTCGGTGCGCTGACGATCGCCGTGCTGCTGTGGCGTGCGTTCGGACCGGACCGGCTCGACACCGCCCCCAGTCGTCGGTTCGTGGCGCCCGACGACAACCCGGACTTCCTGCGGGAGCTCGGTGAGCAGCGCAAGAAGCCGCAGGACCGCAAGGAGCCGCAGGACGAGGAAGAGTGACGTCGGGGGGCCTCGCCACCGAGGCCCCCTCGTCGGGACTAGCTGTTGGGGAAGTCGTCCGCCACGGTGGCGGCCAGCTCCAGCAGGGCCAGCCGGGTCGCCGGGTCGAGCTTGTCCAGCTCGATCTCCGCGCCCTCCTCCAGGTGCGAGTCGAACGGGATGCGCACCACCGCGCGGCACCGCTGGGCGAAGTGCGCGGCCAGCTTGTCCAGGTCCACCTTGCCCGAGCCCGGCCGCACCGAGTTGATCACCACGACGGACTTCGCCACCAGCTCGCGGTAGCCGTGCGCGTCGAGCCAGTCCAGCGTCGCCGCCGAGGTCTGCGCGCCGTCCACCGAGCCGGACGACACCAGCACCAGCGAGTCGGCCTGGTCGAGCACGCCCTTCATGGCCGAGTGCATCAGGCCGGTGCCGCAGTCGGTCAGGACGATGTTGTAGAACAGCTCCAGCAGCGAGACCGTGCGCAGGTAGTCCTGGTCGCTGAACGCCTCCGACACGGCCGGGTCCTGGTCGGACGCCAGCACCTCCAGCCGGCTGGGCGACTGCGAGGTGTACGCGCGCACATCGCTGTACCGGGTGATGCGCGAGGCGTCGCGCAGCAGGTGCCGCACGGTCGCCGTGGTCTCCCGGGGCACCTTCAGCGCCAGCGTGCCCCGGTCGGGGTTGGCGTCCACCGCGATCACCCGGTCACCGCGCAGCGACGAGAACGTGGAGCCCAGCGTGGTCGTCGTGGTGGTCTTGCCGACACCGCCCTTGAGGCTCAGCATCGCGATCTTGTAGCACCCGCGCAGCGGCTGGTTGATCCGCGCGATCAGCTCGCGCCGCCGCAGGTCGGCCGGGCTCTCGCCCAGGTTGACCAGGCCGCCGGTCACCGCGTGCAGGGTCTTGCGCCAGCCGGACTGCGGCGGGCGCTTGGCGCGCTTGATCAGCTCCTGCGAGGACATCGAGTTCGCGTTGGCCTGCTGCTGCGGCTGCGGTTGCGGCTGGACGCTCTGCGGGAAGTTGTTGGGGAACCCGCCCTGGAACTGCGCGCCCTGGAACTGCCCCGGGCCCACCGGGTACGGGCCGGACTGCGCGCCGGGCACCGGGTAGGCGCCGGACTGGCCGCCCGACACGGCGGGGTACGGACCCGACTGGCCACCGGACACCGGGTACGGACCCGACTGGCCACCCGGCACCGGGTAGGCGCCGGACTGGCCACCCGAGACCGGGTACGGGCCCGACTGCGCGCCGGGGACCTGGTACGGGCCGGACTGGGCACCGGGGACCTGCTGCGGACCGGGCTGGCCGGGCACCTGGTACGGCCCGGACGGCGCGCCCTGCGCCGGGAAGCCGCCGGAGGGCGGGCCGGTCACCGGGCCGATGGCCGCCGGGTCCAGGTACACCGTCTGCGGCTCCACGTACCGGGGCTCGGGGTGCGGCTGGGGTTCGGCGTACTGGGGCTCGGGGTGCTGGGCGCCGGGCGCCTGCTCGACCTGGTGACCGCCCGACTGGTTCGGGTTGGGCTGCTGCCCCTCCTCGCCGGGCGGCTGCTGCCACGACGGCTCGGGATTCTCGTAGCGACCGGTCACCGCTGGGGTCCTCCCTGAGCTGAGCGGATCGAGACCTCCCCGACCCCACCCGTCCGACGGTAGCCGGGGACCGGCGGTTCCACGACACCGGGTGGGGGCCGGGAAAAGCCTTCCAGCAGGTGGTCTACGCGATCAGCCGACGCCGGCGTACGAGTGCAACCCAGTCGTTACGAGGTTGATGAAGAACAGGTTGAAGACGGTCAGCGCGAAGCCCAGCGAGTTGATCCACGCCGCCGGCCTGCCGCGCCAGCCCGCCGTGGCCCGCGCGTGCAGGTACGCCGCGTAGACGACCCACGACACGAACGCCACGGTCTCCTTGGGGTCCCAGCCCCAGAACCGGCCCCACGCCGCCTCGGCCCAGATGGCGCCGCAGATGATGCCGATGGTGAACAGCGGGAACGCGAACACGGTGCTGCGGTAGGCGAGCCGGTCGAGCACCTCGGCGTCGGGCAGCTTGACGAACCGCGCGCGGCCGGAGGACTTCAGCAGGTACAGCACGCTGGCCACGCCCGGGACCAGCAGCACCCCGCTGGACACCGAGATCACCGACACGTGCACCACGAGCCAGTACGACTGGAGCGGCGGCGGTACCGGCGACGCCTCGG
The DNA here is from genome assembly GCF_042658445.1 of Saccharothrix lopnurensis. Taxonomy (NCBI): domain Bacteria; kingdom Bacillati; phylum Actinomycetota; class Actinomycetes; order Pseudonocardiales; family Pseudonocardiaceae; genus Saccharothrix; species Saccharothrix lopnurensis. Next base: position 149,253 of record NZ_JBHSQO010000006.1, read on the forward strand.
CGTAGAGGACGGTGCCGCCGAGGAACATCAGGACGACCACCGGCACGAGCACGAACCCGCCGAGCCGGCGCACCGGGAACATCCGCGCCAGCACCAGCCACGTCACCACGCCCGCGAGCGTGAGCAGCGACATGTACTCGTACATGTTGCTCCACGGCACGCGCCCGGTGGCGAAGCCGCGCAGCACCAGCGAACCGGCCTGGAGCAGCACGCCCAGCACGTTCAGCGCCAGCCCCATGCGGCCCAGGCGCTCGGCGCGGGACTTCTCCGGCCTGGTCACGCGGCCCGGCGCCCAGGTGCCGTCGGCCCGCGTGCCGCCGGCCGCGACCAGCGACCCGGCCCTGACCTTCGCGGGCCGGGCGAACGCGGCCTCGCACAGGTACAGGACAGCGGCGAGGAAGTAGACCAGCACCGCCGCGCCGTAGGTCCAGTCGCTGTAGGTCGACAGGGTCTGGTTGACCGGCATCAGCTGCCCTCCTTGTGTGCGAGCAGGTCGCGGGACAGCCCGCCGAACTCCTCGCCGTACCCGGCCTGGTCGGTCCGCGCGAGTCCGCCGACCTCAATCAAAGTACGCCCGTCCCCGAGCGGCGTCGCCCGCACCCAGACCCGGCGCCGCTTGATGCTCAGCGACACGCCCAGACCCAGGATGACCAGCACGGAGAACACCAGCACCCAGTTCTGCGCGGGGTCGTGCGAGACCTGGAGGGACACCCAGTCGCGCACACCCTCGAAGCGGACGGTGGTGCCGTCGTCGAGGGTGAGCTGCTCGCCCTGGCCCAGGTTCTGCCGGGCGACCCGCTTGAGCTTGCCGTCCTCGATCATCTTCTGGTCGAGGGAGAAGATGGACTGGCCGCGGCCGGAGTCGGTGCCCAGGTCGCCGCGGTAGACGTCGATGGCGACCGCCGGGTCGTTCGCCGCGGGGAACGCCGAGTCCAGCAGCTCGCCCCGGTACGCGGCGGTGGGCGCGAGCAGGCCGGTGATGGCGAGCTGGCTGCGGCGGCGTTCCTCGGCGTCGGGCACGTCCGGCGGGTCGAACTTGGTCGCGCCCTCCGAGGCCAGCGTGACCGGGTCGACCGGCCGCCACTGGATCGCGCCGGTGCGGGTCTGCCCGTTGGGGAAGGTGACCGTGAACACCGGCGTGTAGCCGTGGCCGAGCAGGTAGACGCGGTCGCCGGCGGTGCGCAGCGGGCTGTTCACGCGCAGCGGGTAGGGCCGCCACGTGCCGCTGTCCAGGTCCGCGCCGGACTGGTACCCGATGTCGGCCAGGAAGCTCTCGGCCTGGCCGTTGTGCAGGTAGGAGGCGGAGAAGTCGTCCACCTTCACGCAGAACGGGGTGAGGCCGGAGCCGTCCACGCGCAGGCCGGGCCGGAACGTGTCGTAGTTGTAGACGCCGGAGTTGCAGAACTGGCCGCCGTCGGCCTGCACGATGACCTGGCCCTCGTAGCCGAACATCTTGCCCAGCGCGAACGCCACCAGCAGGCCGAGCAGGGCGAAGTGGAAGACCAGGTTGCCGGTCTCGCGCAGGTAGCCGCGCTCGGCGCTCACGGTCCGGGTGCCGTCGGCCTCCTCGCCGGTGACGCGGCGCCAGCCCCTGAGGCGGCGCTCGGCGTTCGCGACGACGTCGTCGGGGGTGGTCCCGACCTCGGCGCTCGCGTGGTGCGGCATCCGGGCCAGGTTGCGCGGGGTCAGCACGGGCCTGGCCCGCATCTGCTTGAAGTACTCCCAGGTGCGCGGCAGCAGGCAGCCGACCAGGGAGACGAACAGCAGCACGTAGATCGCGGAGAACCAGTAGCTGGCGTAGACGTCGTAGAACTGGAGGTCGTCGAGGAAGCGGCCCCACCAGCCGTTCCCGGCGATGTACTCGTCGACCTTCCGGGCGTTGAGCGAGCGCTGCGGCAGCAGGGCGCCCGGCATCGCGCCGAGGGCGAGCAGGAACAGCAGGGTCAACGCGGTGCGCATGGCCGTGAGGCCGCGCCACGTGTTGCGCAGGAAGGCGAGGGCGGTGTTCGGCACTAGAGCGGCAGTTCCAGGTCGTTGACCACGTTGTCGCGCAGCCAACCGACGAAATCGCCCCACAGGCCGGTGACCAGGGCGACGCCGACCGCGATCAGCAGCACGCCGCCGAACACCTGCACCTGGCGCACGTGGCCGCGCAGCCAGCCGGTCACCCGCACCGCCCAGCGCGCGCCGAGCGCGATCAGCACGAACGGCAGGCCCAGGCCCAGGCAGTAGGCCAGCACCAGCACCGCGCCGCGGGCCGTGGCCGAGCCGACCTCGGTGCCGCGGGCCAGCGCGAGCACGCCCGCGAGGGTCGGGCCGAGGCACGGGGTCCAGCCCAGCGCGAAGACGCCGCCCAGCAGCGGCGCGCCGACCAGGCCGGCGCTGGGCGCGCGGCGCAGGCGGACGTCCTTCTGGAGGGCCGGCACCAGGCCGATGAACACCAGGCCCATGGCGATGGTGACGACGCCGCCGATGCGCTGGAGCAGGTCGGTCTCGAACCAGAACAGGTCGGTCAGGCCGAGGACCACGAACGAGGTCAGGGCGAACACGACGGTGAACCCGAGGACGAACAGCAGCGCCGCGCCCGCCACCCGCCAGCGACCGGTCTTGCGGGCCTCGCCGTCGCCGACCGCGGGCGCCTCCGCGCCGACCAGGCCGGCGAGGTAGGCGAGGTAGCCGGGGACGAGCGGGACCACGCACGGGGAGGCGAAGGAGATGGCCCCGGCCAGCACCGCCACGCCGGTCGCGAGCAGGATCGGACCCGAGGTGGCCAGATCTGTCGGGTTCACGCCGTCCAGGGTAGGTAGCCCCTGGGCAGGTCCGCGCACCGGACTCCCCTAGGAGCGACCCGGCTCACAGTTGCCCGCCCGTCGAGACAGCTTCCCCGATCGAAGAAAACTCAAACCCAACCATCAACCCTTGTGGGTGAACAACCAACTTCATAACGTGACGACATGCGCGTACACCGGCTGACCCTGCCGCTGCTGGCCGTCGCCCTCGCCGTCGTCGCCGCCCCCCTGCCCGGTGGCGCCGCGGAGTCCGGCCCGCCCGTCGGGACCGGGCTGGAGCGGATGGAGGTCTTCTCCCCCGACGGCACCATCACGCGGACCGACGTGCCGCGGGCCTTCGAGGCCGCGGCCTCGCCCGACGAGCTGGAGGCCGACGTGGTCGCCATCCAGCAGACCGGCGCCCCGGACCAGCGGTTCGACCTGGTGTTCGTGGGCGACGGCTACACCGCGGCCGAGGTCGGGACCTTCCACTCGCACGTGGTGGGCAAGTGGGCGGAGCTGTCCGCCGTGGAGCCCTTCGCCTCCTACAAGCAGTACTTCAACGTCTGGCAGGTCAACGTCACCTCGCCCCAGTCCGGTGTGGACCACGACCCCACCCTGGGCGTCGCGCGCGACACCGCGCTGGACATGGGCTTCTGGTGCCAGGGCCGGGACCCCCAGACCGAGCGCCTGCTGTGCGTGAACCAGACCAAGGCCACGCAGTTCGCGGCGTTGGCGCCCGGGTCGGACCAGGTCATCGCGCTGGGCAACACCGCCAAGTACGGCGGCGCGGGCGGCGGCGTCGCCACCGCGGCGGGCGCGAACGACCAGGCCGGGCAGATCGCCGTGCACGAGTTGGGGCACTCCGTCGGCGGGCTGGCCGACGAGTACGACTACCCCTACGACCGGTATTCCGGCTCCGAGCCCGCCGAGGTCAACGTGACCGCGGACCCCACCGGCGCGAAGTGGGCCGAGCACCTCGGGCAGTCCTCGCCGGACGGTGGCGTGGTCGGGGCGTTCGAGGGCGCCAGGTACCACAGGTTCGGCCTGTACCGGCCCACCGACAACTCGATCATGCGCACGCTGGGCCGCGAGTTCAACCTGATCGGGCGGGACGCGATGGTCGAGGCGTTCCGCGCCAGGGTGCCGGAGCTCCGGACCGCCGGGGGGCCGGAGCTCCGCACCGGGCCGTGAGGCCGGGGAGTACCGGAAGACCCGGGAAGACCGGACCGCGGCGGCGGGGTCCTCTCAGGACTCCGCCGCCAACCGGTCCACGACGGGCATCAGGTCGCTCGCGATCACGCCGCCCAGGAACGCCGCCGCCACCCGGTGCCGCCGATCCAGCACGAACGTCGACGGCACCGTGTTCGGGTGCAGCCCGCGGAAGGCGAGCATCGCCCGCCCGGACTCGTCGTAGATCGACGGGTAGGTCAGCCCCCGGTTGCGCATGAAGTCGCGCGGCAGCTCGGTGGAGGTCTCCTTGACGTCCACCCCCAGCACCCGCACGCCCAGCGCGCCCTTCTCGTCCTGGACCTGCTGGAGCTCGGGCGCCTCCGTGCGGCACGGCGGGCACCACGCGCCCCAGATGTTGACCACCACGACCTGGCCCGCGAAGTCCTTCGCCAGCGAGATCGTCCGACCGTCCTCCATCAGGCTCGGGCCGGTGAGGTCGCCCAGCGCCTTGCGCTCGTCGCCCTCGTAGCGGAGCTTGGTCTCGCCGTTCGGCGCGACCAGCTGGAACTCGCCGCCCGCCACGACCGCGTCGTCACCCGTCGAGCACGCCGTGGTGACCAGGAGGAGCGCGGACAGGAACGCCGCCACCCGCCTCACGCGCCGGTCACCCGCGGGTTCGTGGCGCCGACCGGCTCGGAGTAGACCAGGCGCACCAGCTGCTCCCCCTCGAACACCAGGCTCGTCAGGGACGCCAGCGAGCACTCGCGCCGCCGCGGGTCGTGCCACATCCGGCGGCCCTCCAGGAACCGCCGCAGCGTCCAGATCGGCAGCTGGTGCGACACGCACACCGCCTCGTGGCCCTCCGCCACCGCCCGCGCCCGCTGCACCGCGCCCAGCATCCGGTGCGCGATCCCCAGGTAGGGCTCGCCCCAGGACGGCCGGAACGGGTTGACGAGCTTCGGCCAGTGCTGCGGCGAGCGCAGCGCGCCGTCGCCGACCGACACCCGCAGGCCCTCGAACTGGTTGTCCGCCTCGATCAGCCGCTCGTCGGTGCCCAGCTCCAGCCGGTGCGAGTCGGCGATGGGCGCGGCGGTCTGCTGGGCCCGGTCCAGCGGCGAGGCCACCACGTGCGCGATGTCGTGGTCGGCCAGGTGCTCGGCCACGGTCAGCGCCTGCCGCCGACCGCGCTCGGACAGCCGGAAGCCGGGGATGCGGCCGTAGAGGATGCCGGTCGGGTTGTGCACCTCGCCGTGGCGCAGCAGGTGGACGACGGTCCGGTCCCCGCCCCCGGTGGGCGCGTGGTCCCTCACTTCGCCGCCCCCGCCGTGACCTGCGCCGCGGCGCGCGCGGCAGCCGGCAGGGCGTCCGCGATGACCTCGAAGTCCCGCTCGGTCATGGCCGCGTTGACGAACCACGCCTCGAACGCGCTCGGCGGCGGGTAGACGCCGCGCTCCAGCAGGGCGTGGAAGAACGGCGGGAAGCGCCACGTCTCGGCGGCCTGCGCGCCCGCGTAATCGGTCACCTCGTCCTCGGTGAAGAACACGCTGACCAGGTTGCCCGCGAACTGCACCCGGTGCGCCACGCCCGCCTCGGTGAGCGCGGCGGTGAACAGCGAGCCCAGGCGCGAGGCGTTGGCGTCGAGGGTGCGGTAGACGTCGTCGGTCGCGGCGCGCAGCGTGGCCAGGCCCGCGGCCACCGCGACCGGGTTCCCGGACAGCGTGCCCGCCTGGTAGACCGGGCCGGACGGGGCCAGCCTGGACATCACGTCGGCGCGGCCGCCGAACGCGGCGGCGGGCAGGCCGCCGGACATGACCTTGCCGAAGGTGTAGAGGTCGCCCTCGACCCGCTCCAGGCCGTACCAGCCGGCGCGGGACACGCGGAAGCCGGTCATGACCTCGTCCATGACCAGCAGCGCGCCGTCGGCGCGGCAGAGGTCGCGCAGCTCGGCGTTGTGCCTCGGGGCGATCGCGCCCATGTTGCCCGCGGCGGCCTCGGTGATCACGCAGGCGATCTCGCCCGGGTGGTCCGCGAAGACGCGGCGCACGGCCTCCGGGTCGTCGTAGGGCAGCACGATCGTGTCGGCCGCCTGCGCGCCGGTCACGCCCGGCGAGGTGGGCAGGCCGAGGGTGGCGACGCCGGAGCCCGCCTGGGCGAGCAGCGCGTCCACGTGGCCGTGGTAGCAGCCCGCGAACTTGACCACCTTCCGGCGGCCGGTGAAGCCGCGGGCGAGGCGGATCGCGCTCATCGTGGCCTCGGTGCCGGAGTTGACCAGGCGGACCCGCTCCACCGGCGCGACCCGGTCGATGATCTCCTCGGCCAGCTCGATCTCGCCCTCGGTGGGCGTGCCGAACGACAGACCGCCGGTGGCGGCCTCGCGGACGGCCTCGACCACCCGGGGGTCGGCGTGGCCGAGGATCATCGGGCCCCAGGAGGAGACGAGGTCGACGTACCGGTTGCCGTCGGCGTCCCACAGGTGCGGGCCCTCGCCGCGGACCATGAACCGCGGCGTGCCGCCGACCGAGTGGAACGCCCGGACCGGGGAGTTCACGCCGCCGGGGATGACCGCCGTCGCGCGCTCGAACAGGGCCTGGGATCGGGTCGCTGTCACGGGGTCCAGTTTCACACGTCGTTGTTTGTGACCTGCTGCACGCCGGGTTTTGCCACCTGGTGGGGGTGGGCGGGCGCGGGGTGCGCGGGCGAGAAGTCCTCGTCCGGGTACTCGTGGTCGTGGTCGTACTCGTGGTCGTGCTCGGGTCGGCGGGAGCGGGTGGCCAGCACCGCCTGGCGGACCGCGTCGAGCACCAGCACGCCGGCCGCGGTGGACAGGGCGACCGCGAGGCCGATCCAGTTGCCGCGGTAGCGGGTGGCCCCCAGCGGCTCGTGGTCGGGGACCGGGTAGCTGTGGTGCTCCACACCGCGTTGCCAGCACCACACCGCCGCCAGGACCAGCAGCACGCCGAGCAGCACCTCGCCGGCGGCGATGAACGCCCGCTTGGGCTGGTGCAGCCTCGGGGACTGGGGCACGGTCTGGCTCTCCGCGGTGGCCGCTGTCACGCCGGTCAGCTTCTCACGTGCCGCTCGTCGGCAGCAGCCTGGCCACGGCGGCGCGCAGGGCGTCCGCGTCCCGGGCCCAGGCCGTGACGACCGTGCCGTCGGCCAGCCGGACCGGGACCGGTCCCGTGCCGCGCGGCAGGGTCCAGCCGCCGCCGAGGACCCTGGCGCCCGCGCGCCGCTCCACGCCCTCCACCTCGGCGATGTCCCGCACGGGCAGCTCCTCGCGGCCCTGGTGCAGCGCCGCCGGCGTGAGGCGCACCTCGTAGACGCGCCGCCTGCCCCGCACCCAGACGAGGGTCGGCAGGACCAGCGCCAGCGCCACGACCACCCACAGGAGGGGGCGGACGGCGCCGGTCAGCGCCTCCACCGCGAAGCCGAGCAGGGCGAACACCGGGCCCCACAGCAGGGGCCACCAGGACGCGCCGGGCTCGGCGTACAGGGTCGGCTGCTCCACTGTCCCCGCCCTCAGCCCAGGTTGCCGGCGAAGTAGTGCCGGGTGCCCGGCAGGAAGCTGAACACGGCCGCGGCGGCGGGCAGCGCCAGGCGCAGCGCGCTCACCACCCAGGGAACTGGTTCGGCGTCGCCGCGGGCGGCCACGACCGCGGCGGCCAGCGCCAGCACGCCCAGGACCAGCGCGCCGCCGCACAGGCCGAGGCGTGCGTGGTAGCTGCCGCGCAGGAGGGCGACCGCGCCCCACAGGCCGGCCAGGGCCACGCAGGTGGTGAGGAACAGGGTCATGACCGGGCCGAAACCGGCGAGCGAGCCGGGGCCCGCGAGGGCCTGGGCGATCGTGCCGAGGGGCCAGGACAGGGCGGCGAGCAGCCACAGCGCGAACGCCACGGCGACCGGGGCCGGGCGGAGGACCGCGGTGGAGGACTGGTCCACCTCCCGCATCCGGCCCGGGAAGCCGAACGGGTGGGGCGGCTGGTGGGGTGGTTGTTGGTAGGGCTGCTGGTGGGGCTGCTGCGGGTAGGGCTGCTGCCGCGGGTGGTTCACCGGGCGCAGGGGCGTGCCGTAGGGGTCGAACGGCGGCTCGGTCATGTCGTCACCGTCCTCGGTCGGGGTCGGCCCGCTAGTGCCGCCTCACCCACTGTGCCGTACCGGGCATCCAGGTGAGGGCCGATCCCGCGGCGATCAGCAGGAGCACGACCAGGTTCGCCGCGTCCCCGCTCGCCCCCGGCAGCACGATCCACAGCACGTGCAGCACGGCCACTGCGGTGAGCACGCCCCGCGCCCACCGCTTGCCCGCCTTCAGCAGCCACCCGAACAGCCCGTAGCCGATCGCGAGGAGCGCGCTGACCAGCGCGAGTTGCAGCAGGATCTCGTTCACCCGTGCCGGTGGGTCGCCGGCCCGCTCGGCGGCCGCCAGCAGGTCGTCGCGCCGGAACCACAGCACGGCGTGCTCGAACAGCACGAAGGCGGCCAGCGCCAACCACACGCCGACCGCCCCGCGCACGACGGCGGGCGGTTGCTCGCGCACCGTCACCCGAGTCGCTTGGCCGCCTCGAAGTACTCCTTCGAGGCGGGGGTGTAGAGCAGGAAGACGGCGGCCACCAGCGGCACCACCACCAGCAGGCTGAGCAGGGTGAAGCCGAACATGCTCAGCAGGAGCGCGACGATGCCCGTCACGTTCAGCCAGGTCCGCGCCCACGGCCGGCCGGCGCGCGCCTTGACCGCGAAGAACACCAGCAGGCCGGCCACGACCACGGCGGCGACGGTGAAGAACACCTGGAACGCGACCAGGCCGGTGCGCAGCTGCTCGTCGGTCAGGCCCTGGCTGCCGCCGTTCTGCTTGGCGATGTCGACCACGGCCTGGGGGTTGGCCAGCATGATCAGCAGGGCCGCGACCGCGAGGACCGTGATCAGGGCGGCGGTGGCGAGCCACAGCCAGAACGAGATCCGGACCTGCTTCGGCGCGGTCCGCGGGGCCGCACCCGGGACGTCGCGCTCCGGGGTCGGGTAGCCGCCGCCGGCCGGGTAGCCGGTGCTCGGGTAACCGGCGGGCTGGTACCCCGTGGACTGGTACCCGGCTGGCTGCTCGGACTGCGGCGGGGGAGGCGCCGGGGTGGCGTACGGCTCCTGCTGCGGCCGGTGCTCCGGGTCCTGTGGCGTGGTCACGGGTGGAACGCTAAGGGTGACCAGGGGCCCTGTCCACCGTGACGGGCCGCGACCGGAAGTACCCGGCGGCGGCGGGCTGGAACGCCAGCACCACGGCCACCGCGTCGATCGCCATGGTGATCACGTTGAACACCAGGTCCAAGGGGCTCACCACCAGCCCGTACGCGGTCGCGAAACCGGTGCCGACGGTGATCAACCGCACCACGCCGAGGAACGCGCCGGCGACCGCCAGCACGGTCAGCACGACGCGCGCCCAGTTGCGGCCGGCGGCCATGCGGTTCGCCAGCCTCGTGCAGATCAGCACCAGGCCGACCGCGAGCAGCAGGCTGAAGAAGGTGCCGCCGGTCGCGGCGACGTCCAGCTCGTCCTGGCCCAGCTCCGGCTGCCGCGCGCGCAGCTCGCCGATCAGCATCCCCCGGTCGGACACCTGCACCAGGAACCTGGCCATGCCGACGACGGCGCTGAGGATGAACAGCCACCGGGCCAGGTCCACCGGCTTGGGCGGGGTGGGGCGAGGCGCCTTGGGCCTCCGCTGTCGCCGTTCCGGCACCGGGGTCCTCATCACCGGTCGCGGGCGCCGAGCCAGCCCGCGGCTTCGACGGCCCAGTAGGTCAGCACGACGGCCGCGCCGGCGCGGCGGATCGAGGTCAGCGTCTCCAGCACGGTGCGCTCCCGGTCGATCCACCCGTTGCGGGCGGCGGCCTCGACCATCGCGTACTCACCGGAGATCTGGTACGCGGCGACCGGGACCGTGGCGAGCGCGGCGACGTCCTTGATCACGTCCAGGTAGGGCAGGGCGGGCTTGACCATGACCATGTCCGCGCCCTCGGCCAGGTCGAGGGTCGCCTCGCGGAGCGCCTCGCGGGCGTTCGCCGGGTCCTGCTGGTAGGTCTTGCGGTCGCCCGAGAGCTGCGACTCCACCGCGTCCCGGAACGGGCCGTAGAGGGCGGAGGCGTACTTGGCGCTGTAGGCGAGGATGCCGGTGTCGGTGAAGCCGGCCTCGTCCAGGGCGGTGCGGATGAAGCCGATCTGGCCGTCCATCATGCCGCTGGGTCCGACCACGTGCGCGCCCGCGCGGGCCTGGGCCACGGCCATCTCGCCGTAGACCTCCAGGGTGGCGTCGTTGTCCACGGCGCCGTCGGGGGTGAGCACGCCGCAGTGGCCGTGGTCGGTGAACTCGTCCAGGCAGCAGTCGGACATCAGGACCGTGCTGTCGCCCAGTTCGGCGCGCAGGTCGGCGAGGGCGGCGTTGAGGATGCCGTCGGGGTCGGTGGCGCCGGAGCCCACCGCGTCGCGCTCGGCGGGGACGCCGAACAGCATGATGCCGCCGACCCCGGCCTGCACCGCCTCCACCGCCGCCTTGCGGAGCGACTCGCGGGTGTGCTGGTGGACGCCCGGCATGCTCTTGATCTCGGCCGGCTGCCGCGCGCCCTCCTTGACGAACATCGGGAGGACCAGCTGGCGCGGTTCGACGGTCGTCTCGCTGACCAGGCGGCGCATGGCCGGCGTGGTGCGCAGGCGGCGGGGGCGGTGGGCTGGGAACACGGCGGGTACTCCCTGTCGGTCTGGCCGGTGTGCTCGTTGTCCTCGGTTGGCCGGAGGTCGATCCCGGCTCGATGTGGCACGGGGCCCTCACGGGTACCGGAGGCAGGCCGCGACCGGCAGGCCCAGCGGGGAAGAGCGCCCCGCCGAGCCTGCCGGCTCCGACCAGCCCGTGGCACCCGAACCCATGTCACATCGGGCCTCGTCGGCTGCCTCCCGTCCCGTCGTGGTCCCTGCTCGTCCTCGCGAGTCGTACGTCCAGGTCGGGCGAGTCGTACGTCCAGACCCGGCGAGTTGAGTGTTCAGGTGCGCGAGTCGAACGTTCACGACCACCGTGTCGAACACTCGGGACGGGTGAGTTCCGCGTTCAGGACGGGTTTCCTCAGGAGCGACGGAGGCGCTTGGTCTTGCGCGGGGGCGGCAGGGCGCCTTCCGCGCGCAGGCGGGCGGCGTGCTGGGCCAGGGCGTCCACCAGGGCCGGGACGTTGGCGTCCTCCGGCTGGACGTCCACCCTGAGGCCGAACTCGCGGGCCGTTTCGGCGGTCTGGGGGCCGATGCAGGCCACCAGGGTCCGCGCGTGCGGCTTGCCGGCTATGCCGACCAGGTTCCGGACGGTCGAGGACGAGGTGAAGCACACCGCGTCGAAACCGCCGGACTTGATCATCTCGCGGGTGTCGGCGGGCGGCGGGGCCGCCCGGACGGTGCGGTAGGCCGTGACGTCGTCGATCTCCCAGCCCCGATCGCGCAGGCCCGCCGCCAGGGTCTCGGTGGCGATGTCGGCGCGCGGGAGGAGCACCCGGTCGACCGGGTCGAGGATGTCGTCGTACGGCGGGAAGTCGGCCAGGAGACCTTCCGAGGACTGCTCGCCGGACGGGACCAGTTCCGGGATGATGCCGAAGCTCCGGACCTTGGCCGCCGTCGACTCGCCGACGCAGGCGATCTTGACGCCGGAGAAGGCGCGGGCGTCCAGGCCGAACTCGCGGAACTTCTCCCAGACCGCGCGCACGGCGTTGGTCGAGGTGAAGACGACCCACTGGTAGCGGCCGTCCACGAGGCCCTTGACCGAGCGCTCCATCTGGGCCGGGCTGCGCGGGGGCTCCACCGAGATCGTGGGTACCTCGACCGGGATCGCGCCGTGGGAGTGGAGGCGGTCGCTCATCGCGCCCGCCTGCTCCTTGGTGCGCGGGACGAGGACGCGCCAGCCGTACAGGGCGCGGGACTCCCACCAGGACAGCCTGGTCCGGTTGGCGACGGCCGCGCCGACCGTGACGACCAGCGGGCCGCCCAGGTCGCCCGCGTCCTGCGCCAGGCCGGCCAGGGTGGTGTCCACCGTGCGCTGGCTGAAGCCGGTGCCGTCGGCGGTCACCGAGACCGGGGTCTGCGGTGCCAGGCCGTGCTCCACCAGGGACGACGCCGCCTCGGCCAGGTGGCTCCCGGTGGCGTGCAGGACCAGGGTGCCGGGCGCGGAGGCCAGGCCCGCCCAGTCGGTGACGCCCCGGACGTCGGCCTCGGTGTGCACGGCGCCGAGGGCCACGCCCGCGTAGGCGGGCACGGCCGTGCCGGCGGGGACGCCGGGGACGACGTCGAACGCGATCGTGGTCTTGGAGACGGCCTGGGCCTCCTTGACCACGGAGTCCAGGGTGAGCGGGTCGCCCGCCACCAGGCGGACCACGGCCGCGCCGTTCTTGGCCTCGGTGACCAGGTCCTTCGCCACGTCGGCGGGGTCGCCCACGGCCGGGCGGACCTCGACGCCGTCCGGTACCAGCGCCACCACCTCGGTCGGTACGTCCGGGTCCGTCACCACCAGCTCGGCCTTGGCGAGCAGGTCACGGGCACGGACCGTGAGCAGCCCGGTGTCGCCGGGGCCTGAGCCCACGAAGGCGACTCGGCCGGGGGTCTTTCGTGCGCGGGTCATCTGAGGGCACTCCCCATCAACTACGCCTCGCCGGCGACGCGGTGGCGTGGCCGGAGAGGTCGAGCAACTCGGCGGCCAGCGCGCGGCCGAGTTCCTCTGCTGCGGTCAAGTCACCGGTGGCGGACGCACGGAGGAGGTCACCGTCCTCCGTCGCCATGACCCCGCGCAGGGACAGGCGGAGCACCACGGTCCCCTCGTCGCTGAGGTCTTCCACCACATCGGCCAGTGCGCCGACCGGCGCGCTGCAACCCGCTTCGAGCGCGGCCAGGAGGGCGCGCTCGGAGGCCACAGCGGCCCTGCTGGCCGAATCGTCCAGGGTGGACTGGAGCAGGTGCTCGGCGTCGACGTCGTCGACCCGGCACTCCACCGCCAGGGCGCCCTGCGCGGGCGCCGGGAGCATCTGGATCGGCTCCAGGGTCTCCGTGATCTCGGCGGTGCGGCCCAGGCGCGCGAGTCCCGCGCGGGCGAGCACGACGCCGTCCAGCTCACCGTCGGTCACCTTGCGGATGCGGGTGTCGACGTTGCCGCGCAGCGGCACCACCTCGATGCCCAGGCCGAGCGCGTCGAGCTGGGCGGCACGCCGGGGCGAGCCGGTGCCGACCCGCGCGCCCTGCGGCAGTTCGCCGAGGGTGAGGTTGTCGCGGGCGACGAGGGCGTCGCGCGGGTCCTCGCGGGGTGGCACGGCGGCCAGCGACAAGCGCGGGTCGCGGGCCGTGGGCAGGTCCTTGTACGAGTGCACGGCCACGTCGATCTCGCCGTTCGCGAGGGCGTCGCGGAGGGCTGAGGTGAAGACGCCGATGCCGATCTCGGCGATGGGCGCGTGCGACCGGTCGCCGGGTGTGGAGATGGTGACGATCTCCACGTTCGCGCCCGCCGCGCGCAGCTGATCGGCCACGTGGCCGGTCTGCGCGAGGGCGAGGGCGCTGCCGCGGGTGCCGATCCTGAGGGTGCGGTTCACCGCTTTTCACCTTCGGGTTGGGTCTTGTGGGGTGTGCTGACGGCGGACGGCGCCTGCGGGTCGAGCCCGAAAAGCTCGCGCAGCGCCTCGGCGTAACCGGCTCCCCCGGGCGCCGCGGCCAGCTCCTTCACCCGCACGGTGGGGGTGTGCAGGAGCTTGTCCACGACCCGGCGCACGGTCTTGGCCAGCTCGTCGCGCACCGCGCCGTCGAGTTCGGGCAGTCGCTGGTCCAGGCGCAGCAGTTCGGCGTCGACGACCTCGGCGGCGCGTTTGCGCAGGGCCGTCACGGTGGGCGTGACCCCGGCCGAGCGCTGTCCGGCCAGGTAGGCGCGGACCTCCTCGGCCACGATCTCCGCCGCGCGCCGGGTGTCCTGGCCCGTGGGGGCGTCGGACAGCCGGCGCTGGAGGGTCTCCAGGTCGACCACGCGCACGTTGTCCAGCAGCGCGGCGGCGGGGTCGACGTCCTTGGGCAGGCCGAGGTCGCAGACGACCAGCGGCCGGTCCGGGGCGCGGTCGCCGATGTGCTCGGCGCCGACGACCGTGTCGACGGAGCCGGTGCAGGCGAACAGCACGTCGGCGGTGGCGATCTCGTCGGTCAGGGCCCGCAGGTCGGTGTGGCGGGCGCGCACGCCCTCCTCGGTGAGGGCGGTGGCCAGGCGCTCGCCGTTGGCGGCGGTGCGGTTGGCGACCACGACCTCGCCGATGCCGGCGCGGCGCAGGTGGGCGGCCGCCAGGCCACCCATGGACCCGGCGCCGACGACGACCGCCTTGCGGCCGGTCAGCCCGTCGAGGGCCCGACCGGCGTCGGTGAGGGCCTCGGACACGACGGACGCGCCGGCGTGGTCGATGCCGGTGTCGGTGTGGATGCGCTTGCCGACCCGCAGGGCCTGCTGGACCAGTTCGTGCAGGGTGCGGCCGACGACGCCGGCCGCGTCGGCGGCGTTGTAGGCGGCGCGGAGCTGCCCGAGGATCTGTGCCTCGCCGACGACCATCGAGTCCAGGCCGCCCGCCACGGAGAACAGGTGCTCGACGGCGGCGGCCGAGTAGTGCACGTACAGGTGTTCGAACAGCTCGGCCGGCTCGGCGCCCGCCTGGCGGGCCAGCACCTCGACGACCTCGTTCATGCCGCCGTGGAAGGTCTCGACGAGCGCGTAGACCTCGACCCGGTTGCACGTCGACAGCAGCACCGCCTCGGACACGCTGGGCGAGGTCAGCAGCTGGTCGAGCACCTTGTCGCGGTCGGCGTCGGCCACCGCGACGCGCTCCAGGACGGGCACGGGGGTGGTCCGGTGGGACAGCCCGACGACGAGCACGCTCATGCCGCCTCCACCGTTCGGCCGGCTACCCGCACGATCACGGGCGAATCACCACCCCGTCCACTCCGACTCCGTTGACCACGTCACCGGCGGCCTGGTCAGCCCGCCGCGCGACGTGGAACGACAGGATCTGCATCTCGACCGCCAGGTCGACCTTGCGCACCTCGACGTAGTCCGGCACTTGGAGCACGACGGGTGCGAAGTTCAGGATGCACTGGACTCCGGCGGATACCAAACGGTCGCAGACGGCCTGAGCTGCCTGAGGGGGTGTGGCGATGACCCCTATCGACACCTCCCGCTCGGCGCAGACGGAGGTGATGTCGTCGATGTGGTGGACCGGTATGCCGCCTACCGGCACACCCGTCAGGTCGGGGTCGATGTCGAACAGCGCGGCCACCGGGAAGCCCCGGCTGGGGAAGCCGCCGTAGTTCGCGAGCGCGTGACCAAGATTACCGATGCCGACGACCGCGACCGAGTGCTTCCGGGTCAGCCCGAGGATTCGCTCGATGTGGCTCACGAGCACCTCGACGTCGTAGCCGACGCCCCTGGTGCCGTACGAGCCGACGTAGGAGAGGTCCTTGCGGAGCTTCGCCGAGTTGACGCCCGCCGCGCCCGCCAGCTCCTCGCTGGAGATGGTCGTCACGCCCTGCTCGGCCATCCCGGACAGCACCCGGAGGTACACCGCGAGGCGCGCCACCGCCGCCTCGGGGATCGCCCGCGCCCGCTCCCGGACGTCCGCGGAAGTGTCGGCGGGGATCTTCGGAGTGGTCACGACCCCGTCACCCTCGCCCCGCCGATCCGCCACGCTGGTACTCCTCGAGATCCGCCGCACCGACCCGCCGGGCACCCTCACCAGCGGGGTGATACGACCACCGTACCGCTTGTGAACGCTTGCACAAAGTTGGCGGACCGGCGCCCGTCACCGGTGGGAGGGCGGCGCGCACGCAGGTGGGCCGCATTCCCCACGTGGCGTGAGGGAATGCGGCCCACCAACGGGTGAACTTGCGAAGCCGCAGGTCAGGCGGCCGGCGGGGTGAGCACCTTGCCGATCACGAACACCGTGGCGTTGGCGGTCGGGATGTTGCCGCACAGCACCGGGGCGCCGTTCACGGTCATGGTGTCGCCGGAGCCCGCGATGGTCAGCTCCTGGCCGGTCAGGGCCTTGACGGTGCCGGCCTCCTCCAGGCCCTCGGCGTCGTAGCGCTGCCCGACGACGTGGAACTGGAGGATCTTGCCCAGGGTCGCCGGGTCGTTCGCCAGCTCCTGGAACTTCGCGTCGCCCAGCTCGGCGAAGGCCGGGTCGGCGGGCGCGAAGACGGTGATGGCCTTCTGCGAGTTGAGCGTGTCACCCAGGTTGGCCGCCGTGACGGCCGCCACCAGCTTGGTGAGCAGCGGGTTGTTGGACGCGGCGGTGGCCACCGGGTCGTCGACCATGCCCTGGAGGGAGCCCTCGTTCGAGGGGTCGGACGGGACGCTCGCGCAGCCGGGGCCGAACACGTCGGTCGTCCCGGTCACGCCGTCGCTCTCGGCCATCGGCATCGAGGAGGCGGTCGCCGCCGCGCTGGTCGTGGTGGTGGTGGACGCGGGGGCCGCCGCGTCGTCGCCACCGCCACCGCAGGCGGCCACCGACAGGGCGGCGGCGGTGACGGCGCCGACGAGGACGAGCTTGGGGTTCCGCACAGCGGATCACTCCTCAGTTTCACCGGATTCGGTATTCACTGAGGCATTCGATCCTCAGCGCCGTTCGGTTCGACCGGATCACTCGACCGTGAAAAAAATCGAGTGCCACCCGGTCGCGCCGTCCGGCACGGGGGCCACCCGCTCCGACGGCTGGGTGAACCCGGACCGGTCCGTGGCGCGCACCTCGACGGTGTGGCCGCCGGGCGCGAGGTCCAGCTCGGCCCGCCACATGCGCCAGGTCGAGCCGTTGACCTCGGTGGCCAGCTGGGCGGCCCGCCACGGCCCGCCGTCCGCGCGCACCTCGACCTTCGCCACGCCGGTCGGCTGCGCCCACGCCACGCCGGTCACCACGGGCCGGCCGGACACCGTGGCCAGGCCCTTGGGGCTGTCGATGCGGGACATGACCTTGATCGGCCCCCGCTCGCCCCACCCGCGCTCCAACCAGTAGGCGCGCTTGGCCGCGAACGTGGTCAGCTCCAGGTCGGTGACCCACTTCGTGGCCGAGACGTACCCGTACAGGCCGGGCACGACCAGCCGGGCCGGGAAGCCGTGCTCCAGCGGCAGCGGCTCGCCGTTCATGGCCAGCGCGATCAGCGCGCCCCGGTCGGCGTCCAGGACCACGTCCACCGGCGTGCCCGCGGTCCAGCCGTCGACGCTGGTGGAGAGCAGCTGGTCGGCCTCCGGCCGCACGCCCGCCTCCCGCAGCACGTCCCGCAGCGGCACGCCCACGAAGTTCGCGGTCGAGGTGTAGGGCCCGCCGACCTCGTTGGACACGCAGGTCATCGTGATGGTGCGCTCGACCAGGTCCCGGCGGCTCAGGTCGGTGTAGCGGAGGTTCAGCTCGCGGTCGACCAGGCCGTGCACGCGCAGCACCCAGTCCTCGGCCCGCACCCGCGGCACGCTCAGCGCCACGTCGACCCGGTAGAAGTCGCGGTTCGGCGTGATGAAGGACGGCGTGCCCTCGGCGGCGAAGTCGGCGCCGGCCGGCAGCGGCGGGGCCGGCCGCGCGGGGGTGAGGTCGCCCACGGCCCGCCGCGACGCCTCCACGTCCACCCGGTTGCCCAGCAACTGCCCGCCGAGCCCGGCCAGCACCGCCGCGCCCGAGACCACCAGGAACTCGCGGCGACCCCCGACCGACGCCTCCGACGACGCGCGGGCGTGCAGCCAACGGAACACCGCGACCCCGGCGACCAGGCTCGCGACCGGCGCGAGGACGCCCAGCAGCCCCAGGTCCGGCCGGTACAGCACGGCGGCCACGCCGAGCAGCCCGAGGACGACCGCCAGCACCGTCCCGGGCGTGGCCGAGCGGCGGGACAGCAGCCCGGCGACCACCGCCGCGACCGCCAGCACGGCGGCCATGCCGATCAGCAGGACGAGCTTGTCGTAGGTGCCGAACGTCCGGACCGCGAAGTCCTTCAGCCAGGACGGCGTGAAGTCGATCGCGGTGTTGCCGACGGCGAGGAACGGCGAGGCGGTCGGCCCGACCAGCGCCGCGACGAGGTGCCCGGCGGCCAGTGCGGCGGCCACGCCGAGGAGTCCGGTGAGAGCGGCGGTCCAGCGGGTCATACGGGGGATTCGACACCCGCCGCACTCCGGTTCACCGAAACCGCAAGGCTTCGGCAATTCAGGCGAGGGCGGCCCGCAGCCGGTCCTCCTCGACCTCCCAGTACCCGTGCTCCCGCCCGTCCACCAGGAACACGGGCACCCGGTCGCCGTACTCGGCGCGCAGCTCGCGGTCGGCGTCGACGTCCTGCTCGTCCCAGGGCACGCCGAGCTCCCCGCAGATCCGCTCGATCTCGTCCCTGGCCCGCTCGCAGGCGTGGCAGTCGACCCGGCTGACCAACGTGACGTGGTGGCTCACGCCGTCAGGTTAGAGGCAGCCTCAGCCGCGCCCGCGCCAGCTTCCCGGTCGGCGAGTGCGGCAGCGCGTCGGCGAACTCCACCGCGGTCGGCACCTTGAACTTGGCCAGCCGCCGGGCGCAGTGCTCCTTCACCGCGTCCTCGGTCAGCCCGCTGCCCGCGTCCCGCACCAGCACGACCTTCACCGACTCGCCGGTCCGCTCGTCCGGCACGCCGACCGCCGCCGACTCGGCCACCCCGGGCAGCTCGTTGACCACCTGCTCGACCTCGTGCGGGTAGACGTTGAACCCGTTGACGATGATCAGGTCGCCCGCCCGGTCCACCAGGTGCAGGTCGCCGTCGGCGTCCAGGTAGCCCACGTCGCCGGTGCGGAACCAGCCCTCCGCGTCGGGACCGTGCGCGCCGTCCGGCCAGTACCCGCCGAACAGGTTGGCGCCCCGCGCCGACACCAGCCCGGTGCCCGGCTCGTCGTCCTCGTCGAGCGGCCGGCCGTCGGAGTCGACCAGCCGCACCTCCACGCCCGGCAGCGCCCGCCCGACCGACCCGGCCTTCGGCTCGCCGGCCAGCGTCGTGGTCAGCACGGGCCCGGTCTCGGTCAGCCCGTAGCCCTCGAACACCGGCAGCCCCACGACCCGCCGCACCCCGTCCAGCACGCCGGGCGCCAGCGGCGCGGCGCCGGAGGTGAACAGCCGCACGGTCGCCAGGTCCTCGCGCAGCCGCTCGACCGGCAGGGTCAGGATCGCCTGGTACATCGGCGGCACGCCGACCAGCGTGGTCACCCGGTGCTCGCGGATCGCGGTCAGCGCCTGGTCCGGGTCGAACCGCTCCAGCAGCACGGCCGTCGCGCCCGCGCCCGCGACCTGGAGCAGCCCCGGCCCGAGCCCGTAGACGTGGAACAGCGGCAGCGCCAGCAGCACCCGGTCGCCGGCGGTCACCGGCGCGGGCCGCAGGGACGCGCACTGCTCGACGTTGGCCAGCAGCGCCCGGTGCGACAGCATCGCGCCGCGCGGCGTGCCGGAGGTCCCCGACGTGTAGCCGAGCACGGCCAGGTCCTCGGCCGACCCGATGGCGGTGAACTCCTCGCCCGGCTCGAACCCCGGTTCCGGCAGCGCCTCGACGTCGACCTCGCCGGCGTCGCCGACCAGCAGCCGCGCCCCGCTGTCCTCGATCAGCCGCCGCAGCTCGCGGGCCGGCTGGCCGGGCCCGGCGGGCACCACGACCCCGCCCGCGCGCAGCGCGCCGAACACCGCCACGCAGAAGCCCGGACCGGTCGGCAGCCGCACGGCCACCCGGTCGCCCGGCGTGACGCCCGCCCGGACCAACCGGTGCGCCTCGGCGTCCACGGCGGCGTCGAACTCGGCCCACGTCCAACTGCCCGAGGTGGTGACATCCACCAGTGCGACGTGCTTGGGTCCTCGGTGCGCGGAGGCGCGAACCAGGTCGGCGACGTTGCGAGCGGATGCGGTCAACTCGACCTCCTGGGGACCACGGCGTACCTCAGCGCAGTCTGTCACGCGCGGGCGGCGTCGCGAAGCGCCTCCACCCGCGTCGCGGACGGGGGACCGGCCACCGTTACCTACTACGGAGTAACAAGACGTATGCTGCCTCGACGGCGACCCCGCGGAGGTGTCGCGAACCGATGACCGCGAGGGCACGCGAGAACCCCGTCCGAAACATCCGCGCGCTTCGTCCGATGTGGAGCACGGAAGGGCGGTCAAGCACGATCGTGAGCGTGGAGAGCGAACCGGCGGACGAGCCGTGGAACCTGGTCCGTGCCGCGCAGGGCGGCGACACGGACGCGTTCGGCGCGCTCTACGACCGGTACGTCGACGTCGTGTACCGGTACGTGCTGTTCCGCGTGGGCGACCGGACGCTGGCCGAGGACGTGACCAGCGAGACGTTCCTGCGCGCCCTGCGCAGCATCCGGTCGATCAGCTACCAGGGCCGCGACGTCGGCGCGTGGTTCGTCACCATCGCCCGCAACATCGTCTTCGACCACGTGAAGTCCAGCCGCTACCGGCTGGAGGTCACCACCGCCGAACTGACCGACAACCGCGAGGTCACGGACGGTCCGGAACAGGAGGTCCTGACCGGTGCGGCCAACGCGGAGCTGCTGCGCTGCGTAGCCCAGCTGGGGAACGACCAGCGGGAATGCATCACACTGCGTTTCATCCAGGGCTTGTCCGTGGCCGAGACGGCCGCGAGGATGGGCCGGAACGAGGGCGCGATCAAAGCCCTCCAGCACCGGGCGGTGCGCCGGTTGGCCCAACTGCTGCCGAACTGGTTGCGGTGACCGCCGGCGCGTAACCCCGGGAGCGCCCGGTTCGTTACTCGGGACAGGATCGCTCGAAAACGGTGCGGGATGGTGGGCAGAGGGATCACGCCGTTGTGGCGTCACAGGCAGCGCGAGCAGTTCGCCCGCGCCGTCGAAGCGCACCCCGAACCGGGCGACGAGGCGTTCGCCGACGAGCTGGCGGTCGTCGCGCTGCTACGTGAAGCCGCAGTCACTTCGGGCCCGGACGAGGCCACCCGGGCCCGGATGCGCGAGCGCGTCCTCGGCACCGCCCCGCCGGCCCCGACCAAGGTCGAGCCCCACCGCACCGGCGCGCGCGGCCGATTAGCGGTCGCGCTGGCCGCCGCGCTGTGCCTGGTGTTCTCGCTGGCCGGCATGAGCCTCCTGCTCAGCCGCGACGCGCTGCCGGGCGACGCGCTGTACGGCGTGAAGCGCACCGCCGAGTCGGCCTCCCTGGGCCTGACCTTCGGCGAGGACTCCAAGGGCCACAAGCTCCTGGAGTTCGCCTCCGCGCGCCTGACCGAGGTGGAGACCCTGGTCGACCGGTACGCGGGCGGCGGCCCCCTGGGCGGCTACCTGACGGCGCTGACCGACTTCGACACCGACGCCGCGGCGGGTTCCCGCGCGCTGACCGCGTTCGGGTCGGCCGCGGACCACCGCGCCCTGGCGGACCTGCGCGACTGGGCGACGTCGCAGACCGCACGCCTGGAGCAGCTGCGCCCCACCCTGCCGGAAGACGCCGTCACCCTCTCGAACACCTCCCTGGACCTCCTGGCCCGCATCGCCGACCGGGCCACCGCGCTCCAGTCCAGGACCACGTGCACCTCCACCACGTCCGGCGAGACCGACCAGCTCGGCCCGCTGCCCGCGCGGGACGACTGCGCCCCCACCCGGCAGGAACCCACCCCGACCGGCCCGACCCCCTCGCTCCTCTCCCCCACCCCCGCCGTCCCCACCCCCCTGCCGCCCGGCAACGCCCCCGCCACCACCACCGACAACATCCCCCCGCCGCCGACGCCGACGACCTCCGTCAACGCCCCGCCGGCCCCACAACCGACGTCCCCGACCACCACGACCCGGGGCGTCCCCGTGCTGCCCCTGCCCACGTTGCCGCTGCCGTCGCTGCCGCTGCCCGGCCTCGGCGGCTGATCGCTACCCTGTCCCCATCGGACCCCGGGAGGCGCTGACGTGGTGAAAAGGGCTGTGGAAGGCACGGCCGAGCGGGAAAGGCTCGCCGCGATCGCGGGAGAGGCTTCGGCCGAAGCCGCGCTGGCGGCCGCCGACCCCACCGCCACCGACCTCACCGCGGCGGCCTTCTTCGACGTCGACAACACCATGATGATGGGCGCGTCGATCTTCCACTTCGCCCGGGGACTGGCGGCCCGCAAGTTCTTCAAGAACTCCGACCTCCTCGGTTTCGCCTGGCAGCAGTTCAAATTCCGCGTAGGCGGCCGAGAAGACCCACAAAGCGTCGCCGCGTCCCGTGAACAAGCCCTCTCTTTCGTAGCCGGCCGTTCCGTGGCGGAAATCGTCTCCCTGGGTGAGGAGATCTACGACGAACTGATGGCGGACAAGATCTGGACCGGCACCCAAGCCCTGGCCCAGATGCACCTGGACGCGGGCCAAAGGGTCTGGCTGGTCACCGCCACCCCGGTGGAACTGGCCCAGATCATCGCCCGCCGCCTGGGCCTGACCGGCGCCCTGGGCACGGTCTCGGAAAACTCGAACGGCATCTACACGGGCCGCCTGGTGGGCGACCTCCTGCACGGCCGGGCAAAAGCCCACGCGGTCCGCGCCCTGGCCGCCAAAGAAGGTCTCGACCTCCGCCGCTGCACGGCCTACTCGGACTCGGCCAACGACGTCCCGATGCTGTCGGTGGTGGGCACGGCGGTAGCCGTGAACCCGGACTCGGCCCTACGCGAAACGGCGCGCAAGCGAAGCTGGGAAATCCGCGACTTCCGCACGGGCCGCAAGGCGGCGAAGATCGGCGTGCCGTCGGTCCTGGGAGCCGGCCTCCTGGCAGGCGCGACAGCAGCCACGATCGCCTACCGCCGCCGCCACTGACC
Organism: Saccharothrix lopnurensis; assembly: GCF_042658445.1. Classification (NCBI taxonomy): domain Bacteria; kingdom Bacillati; phylum Actinomycetota; class Actinomycetes; order Pseudonocardiales; family Pseudonocardiaceae; genus Saccharothrix; species Saccharothrix lopnurensis. The sequence goes on from NZ_JBHSQO010000006.1 coordinate 171,996, forward strand.
ACCCCGAACGCAGGGAACAGCAGGTCCTGAACGCTGAACTCACCGGTCCCGAACGTACGACACGCCCGACCTGAACGTACGACACGCGCGTCTCCAACGTACGACACGCGAGGTCCGAACGTACGACTCGCGCAACCCGAACGTAGAACTCACCCGTCCCGAACGTTCGACACGACGGTCCCGAACGTTCGACTCGCGCGAGCCTTCACAAGACGCCGACGAGACCGGTTGCACGACGGGACCGGGGCGCGCAGTCTCCAACTGTGGGGTGCTCGTGGTCTCCCGTATGGCCTGGGCGCAGCCCTACCGCGCTTGTCCAGGGGGTGTCGCACGCTTTTCGCGACGCCCCCTGGACAAGGGTGGTTGCCTCAGGCAGGCCATACGGGAGACCACGAGCCGAGCCCTTCCCCCGGCGGCCTGCCCAGCGGCGAGCGACAGCCCGTGAACCCCACCCACCTCAGCCCAGGAAAACGTTCCGCCGCTGGGTCAACAACCGGTACAGGGTCTGCTGAATCGTCTCCCGCACCTGATCCGTCAGGTTGAACACCAGCATCGGGTCATCCGCCGCGTGCTCCCCGTACTCATCGGTCCGAATCGGCTCACCGAACTCGATGTACCACTTCGAGGGCAGCGGAACAGCCCCCAACGGCCCCAACCACGGGAAGAACGGCGTCACCGGAAAATAGGGGAACCCGAACAACCTGGCCAACGCCTTGACGTCACCGATCTTCGGGTAGATCTCCTCCGCGCCCACGATCGAGCAAGGGATGATCGGCACCCCGGTGTTCAACGCCGCCGACACGAACCCGCCACGCCCGAAGCGCTGCAACTTGTACCGGTCCTTGAACGGCTTCCCGATCCCCTTGAACCCCTCGGGCCACACGCCGACCACCTCGCCGGAGCACAGCAACCGCTCCGCGTCCGGGTTGCAGGCCAGCGTCTGCCCGGACTTCCGCGCCAACGCCCCCAGCACCGGCGTCTTGAACACCAGGTCCGCCCCGAGCATCCGCAGGCGCCGCCGCGCCGGGTGGTCGTTCCGCACCGCGAACGCCGTCATCAGGGCGTCCAGCGGCAACGTCCCCGAGTGGTTGGCCACGATCAACGCCCCACCCCGGGCGGGCACGTTGTGCATCCCGATCGTCTCGACCCGGAACCACTTCTCGTACAGCGGCCGCAACGGCGGCATGAGCACGTTGTCGGTGAGGTCCCGGTCGAACCCGAACTCGTCCACCTCGTACTCGCCCTGGATGCGCCTGCGCGCGAAGTTCAGCAGCTCGGCCAGCCGCCGCTCCCACTCGGCAGGCCCAACCGCCTCAGCTTCGGCCTCAGGGCCGGCAGCAGCACCGGCACCAGCGCCGGCAGTGGACGCCTGCCCGGCCGACCCGGCACCACCCCGCCGCCGAGGAGCCTCCCGGTCCGCCCCGTGCAACGGGATCACCCGCGCCTCCGCCACGTCCACCTCCTCACCGTCGCCCCCAGCCGCACCCACCACCGTCAACGCCCGCCCAAACTCGGCAACACCCGCCCAAGCCCCGCAGCACCAGCCAGCACCAGCCAGCGCCCCTCAACGCCACCGGGCAGCCGCACCCAGCACGCCCCGCTCCACCGCCGCCACCACCACGCCGGAGTCGACCAACGGCCGCAACCCCCGCCCGCTCACGTAGTCGTCGAACGCCTGTTGCGTGGTCCACCGCGGCGTGAACCCGAACTCGCCCTTCAGCAACGTCGTGTCCACCACCCGCCCCCAGTTGAGGAACCTCATCTGGTCCGGCGAGAAGTCCACCAACCGGGCACCGCGGAAGAACCGCCCCATCGTCGGCACCGCCGCGCTGGGCACCCTCAGGTTCACCCGCCCGGCCCGCCGGATGGCCTGCGACAGCAGCAGCACCCCGTCGCCACCCACGTTGTACACCCCGGGCAGCTCGTGCAGCGTCGCCCGCTCCAGCACCGCCAGCGCGTCCTCGGAGTGCAGCAGCTGCACCCGCGCGTCGTAGCCCAGCACCGTCGGCACCACCGGCAGGGCGAAGTACCTGGTCATCACCGTGTCGATGCGGGGCCCGATGAAGTTCGTGAACCGCAGCGTGGTCACGCCCACGTCCGGCCGCCGCCGCGAGAACCCCCGGACGTAGCCCTCGACCTCCACCGCGTCCTTGGCGTACCCGCTGGACGGCAGGTCCTTAGGCCCCATGTCCTCGGTGAACACGGCCGGGTCCCGCGAGCTGGACCCGTACACCGCGCTGGTGGACTTCACCACCAGCTTGCGCACGTGCGGCGACTTCTGGCACGCGGCCAGCAGCTGCATCGTGCCGATGACGTTCATCTCCTTCATCGCGCTGCGCCCGGTGGGCCCGGCCGGGTTCGCCGTCACCGACGCGTGCACGACCGTGTCGACCTGCGCGGTGGCGATGACCTTCGCGATGAGCGGGTTGCGGATGTCGGCCCGCACGAACTCGGCGCGCCCCATCCGGCGCAGCACGTCGCGCGGCGGCGGCTCGGTGTCCACACCGAGCACGCGCTCGACGTCGGGGTTCGCCGCGAAGCGCGCGGCGAGGTGGCCGCCGAGGAAGCGGCTGCAACCGGTGACCAGAACGACCTTGGGCGCCATGCGACTCCATGTCCGGTGCTGCGACTCGACGATGCTAACCGGCTCCGCGCCAACGCGAAGGACGGGACGCCCGCGCAGGTCGCCCCGAGCGGCCGCCCCCGGAATCCACCCGACCGAACCCCGAAGCCCACCGGCCCCCGAAGCCCCCACGCCCCCACCAACAACAACACCGCCAGTCCCCGGCACGAGACCGGGGCCTGGCGGTGTGAGAACCCGCAGGGGTTACTTGCCGCGCTTGCGACGCTGCACCCGCGTCTTGCGCAGCAGCTTGCGGTGCTTCTTCTTCGACATGCGCTTGCGGCGCTTCTTGATGACCGAGCCCATGCGGGTTCCTTAACTACTAGACGTCGGTTGCTCTCCACGCGCCTGTGGAGACACCCGTCAAGAGGGCGCGCCGACACCAGGCACGAACGGCCTTCCACTTTACCCGGCGGCCCGCGCGCCCCGTCAGGCACCCGCCCCAGAGGGGGTCCGGACGGCCGGCCACACGCTCCGGACGACCGGGCACACCTCAGGGACCAGCGCCGACACCACCTCCCGCCGACTCCTCCACCGGGGCGTCACCCGGCGTCGAAGTAGGCGTTGCGCAGGTACTCGTCCACCGCCTTCTCGGGCACCCTGAACGACTTGCCCACGCGCACCGCCGTCAGCTCACCGGAGTGAACCAACCGGTACACCGTCATCTTCGACACGCGCATCACCAGCGCGACCTCGGCGACCGTCAGGAACTTGACTTGGCCGAGCGACTTCTCCTCCGCAGGCATAGATCACCGCGTCCTTCGACACGCGTCGTGCCGTCGGCTTCCCCACCGACGGTTCGACACGCACGTGCTCCCCTGAGGGTAACGGGACACCTGGGACTGGTGCGACGGCCAATGGCGGGATCAGCCCTCTTCGTGGGCCCGTCCCAGCTCCACGGAGCGGTCGCGGGCGGCCTCCAGGGCGGCCAGCAGCGCGGCCCGGACCCCGTGCTTCTCCAGCTCGCGGATGGCCATGATGGTGGTGCCGGCGGGGGATGTGACGGCCTCGCGGAGGATCACCGGGTGCTGGTCGCCCTCGTTCAGCATGGTGGCCGCGCCGACCGCCGACTGGATGATCAGCCGCCCGGCGAGGTCGCGCGGGATGCCGAGCAGGATGCCCGCGTCGATCATGGCCTCGACCAGGTAGAAGAAGTACGCGGGCCCGGACCCGGACAACGCCGTCACGGCGTCCTGCTGGCCCTCGGGCACCCGCGCCACCTGGCCGACCGTGCCCAGCAGCTCCTCGACCAGCCCGAGGTGCTCGTCCGTCGCGTACCGGCCGGCCGAGATGGCGCTCATCGCCTGGCCCACGACCATCGGCGTGTTGGGCATCACCCGGACCACCGGCGTGCGGTCGGGGAGGCGGCGCTCGTAGAGCGAGGTCGGCAGGCCCGCGCACAGCGACACGACCAGCGTGCCGGGCTTGAGCACGGGGTTCAGCTCGTCGAGCAGCGGCTCGATGTCCTGGGGCTTGACCGCGACCACGAGCACGTCGGCCCGCTGGGCGGCGCCCGCCACGTCCAGCGCCTCCACGCCGTACTGCTCGGTCAGGGCGGTGGCCCGCTCCGGGTGCTTCTCGGTGAACAGCAGCTCGTCGGCCCTGCGGCCACCCTGCAACAGCCCCGAGAGCAGGGCTTCACCGATCTTGCCAGCCCCCAGCACGGCGATGGTCGTCATGCCCCTCAGCCTGCCACGCCCCGCCAACCCGGAATTCCGGGCGCTCCGCCCCAGGGTGCCCAGCCCCGGGTGCCCAACCCCGGACTCCCAGCCCCACGTGCCCAACCCCGGCTGCCCAACCCCGGCTGCTCAGCCCTGGGCGGCGGGCGTCAGGGCCAACTGCCGCGCCTGGCACACCAGCCGCCCCGTCGAGTCGACGACCACCGCGTCCTCGTCGAACCACTGCCCGTGCACCGCGCTGCACGACACCCGCACCCGCAGCCACCCCGGCGCGGGCTCGGCCCGCAGCAACGCCGTCAGCTGCACCGTCGGGGACCACCCGAACCGGCCGAGGTTGAACGTCACCGGCATCGAGATGTCGCCCACGACCAGCGCGAAGTACGGGTCCGGCCGCTCGCCGAGCGGGCGCGCCCACAGCCGCAGCACCAGCGGGTCGCCGACGCGCCCCGCCAGGAACCCGGCCCCCTCCGGGTCCAGCCGCACCTCGCACACCGAGCCCAGCTTGTAGACCCCGCCGGGCCCCATCGACGCCAGGTCCACCGCGTTCGCGGGCGGCGCGGCGGGCACGTCCGGCAGGTCCACGTAGTCCGGCGCCGCCGTCGGCATCCGCCCGACCGTCACCACCGCCTCCACGCAGCCGCGCCCGCGCTGCTCCAGCACGGCCGACACCACGGTGGCCGTGCGGCCGGCCTTGCGGACCTCCGTCCTGATCAGCACCGGACCGATCTCCGGCGCGCGCAGGAACTGGGCGCTCACCGACAGCGGCGCGAGTTCGCCGGGCATCACCGACCGCGCGCCGTCCACCGCCGCCCGCGCCAGCACGGCCAGCAGGAACCCGCCGTGGGGCTTGGGCCCGATCGTCCACTCCGCGGGCAGCGACGCGGTGTACGTGCCGTCGCCCAGCGGGCGGACCGCACTTGCTACCGAGAAGGACACGGGACTCCTCACGACCGGCCGAACAGCGAGCGCAGGAAGAGGGCGGCGTCCGCCGGGCGCTCGGCCAGGCGGCGCGCCAGGTAGCCGTACCACTGGTCCCCGTACGGGACGTGGACGCGCACCACGTGGCCCTCGGCCGCGAGGCGCCGCTGCTCGGCCGGGCGGACGCCGTGGGGCACCTGGTACTCGAAGTCCGCCGCGGACCGGCCGTACCAGCGGGCGCGTTCGGCGACGACCTCCACCAGGCGCGGGTCGTGGGTGGCGAACACCGGGTAGCCGGACCCCGCGAGCAGGACGTTGGCGCAGCGGACGTAGTTGAGGTCGACCTCGTGCGGGTCGGTGAAGGCCACCGACGCGGGCTCGTCGTAGGCGCCCCCGCACAGCCGGACGCGGGTGCCGGCCAGCTCGCGGCAGTCGTCGGGGGTGCGCCGCAGGCGCGCCTGGAGGACCACGCCCGTCGACGGCCAGGCGCGCCGCAGCTCGGCCAGCACGCGCAGGGTCGAGTCGGTGGTGGTGTGGCGCTCCGCGTCCAGGGTGACCGTGGTGCCGGCCTGCTCGGCGGCGGCGCAGACGCGGGAGGCGTTGTCCAGGGCCCGCGTCTCGCCCAGCGCCTGCCCGACGGCGGACAGCCTCACGGTGACCTCGACGTCCCCGGCCAGGCCGGCGGCGTGCAGCTCGTCGAGGAGCCGCAGGTGGGCCAGCACGGTCCGCTCGGCGGCGGACCGGTCGACCGCGTCCTCGCCGAGGTGGTCCAGGGTCACCCGCAGGCCGTCGCCCACCAGGCGACCGGCCGCCTCGATCGCGTCGGCGGTGGTCTCGCCGGCCACGAACCGGCGCACCACGTCGCGGCTGACGGGCGCGGTGGCGACGACCCGGCGCACCGCCCCGTTGCCCGCGGCGGCCAGGATCAGCGTCCGCAACGGATTCACGATCAAGACCCTAACCGCTGGGTGGCACGAGTACAGCCACGCGGACCGGACGCGGTGCGCCGAACGCGGGGTTGCCGACCGGCCCGAACGTGGAACTCACCCGTCCCGAACGTTCGACACGGTGGTCCCGAACGTTCGACTCGCGCGGTCTGAACGTGTAGTTCGGGGGGTCTGGACGTACGACTCGCGAGGTCTGGGGGTACGACTCGCGCGGGTCTAGGGGAGGTGGCGGCGGGCGTAGGTGAGGGACTCGGCCAGGAGGGCGGTGCGGTCGGGGGCCGTGCGGGCGCGGCGGGTGTTGACCTCCAGGACGACCTGGCCGGTGAAGCCGGTGGCGGCCAGGTGGGTCAGCAGCTCCGCGCACGGCTGGGTGCCCCGGCCCGGCACCAGGTGCTCGTCCTTCGGCAGGCCGGAGCCGTCGGCCAGGTGGACGTGGGTGAGGTTGTCGCCCATCCGCTTGGCCAGCTCCATCGCGTCCACGTGCGCGGCGGAGGCGTGCGACAGGTCCAGGGTGTAGTTGCGGTGGCCCACGTCGGTGGGGTCGGTGGACGGCCGGAACGCGGTGATCTGCACCGAGCGGCCGCGCCCGAGCGCCCGGCGCACCGGGAACATGTTCTCCACCGCGATCGCCACGCCGCTGTCGTCCTCCAGGGACGCCACCAGCTCCGGGAACGCGTCGGCGTAGCGCCGCTGCCAGGCGAACGGCGGGTGCAGCACGACCGTGCGCGCCCCCAGGTCGCCGGCCGCCGAGACGCTGCGCCGCAGCCGCTCGACCGGGTCCGGCGACCACACCCGCTGGCTGATCAGCAGGCACGGCGCGTGCACGGCCAGCACCGGCACGCCGGTCCGGTTCGACAGCCGCCGCAGCGCGCCCACGTCCTGGCTGATCGGGTCGGCCCAGACCATGACCTCGACCCCGTCGTACCCCAGCTCGGCGGCCGCCTCGAACGCGGCCCCGGCGGGTTGCGGCCACACGGCCGCGGTGGACAGGCCGACCGGGATCAAGACTTCACCAGCAGCATCGCCGCCGGCGAGACCGTCACGATCAACCCGACGAGCACGGCGAGCACGGTGGTCTGGAGGTCGTCGGCCCGGCGGATCTTGCGGACCAGCATCACCAGGCCGACGGTCACCGCCAGCGCCACGACCAGGGCCGCGGGCGCCAGGGTCCGCCAGAGGAAGTTGAAGCCGAGCCACAGCGCCGCGCCGCCGACCACGCCGACGGCCAGCTGGCCGAGCATGACCAGCCACTCCTTGCCCGCCGACCGGTCGCCCGCGGGGTCGTCGTCGTCCACGTCGTCCAGGTCGGAGAGCCCGGCCGGTTCGTCGTCGTCGTCGAAGCGGCGACCGCGGGACGGCGGCGGGTAGTCGTCGTCGTCCTCCTCGTCGAGGTCGACGTAGGGGTGGAACTGGGTGCTCTCCGGCTCGACGCGCCCACCCCGGTCCGGCCGGTCACCCCGGTCCGGCCGGTCCCGCCGGTCGCCGGGTCCGGGGGCGCCGGCGGGCCCGTCGTCGCCGAACCAGTCCTCGGCGCTCTGGTCGGGCAGCGGCTCGGGCAGCCTGGGCGGCGCGGGCGGCACGATCAGCACCGACTCGGTGGGCAGCGACTCCAGCGGCACGTTGGGCCTGAGCTCGTCCGGGATGCGCGGCAGCACCTCGGTCACCGGTTCGCGCGGCGGTCCGGGCGGCGGTGGTCCGGGCGGCGACACCGGGCGGACCAGGCTGGTCCTGGCCGCTTCCGGCACCACCGGCGTGGTGAGCCTGGTCGCCTCGGGACCGACCGGCGTGGTCAGCCTGGTCGCCTCGGCCCCGGTCGCGGGCGTGAGCCGGGACAGGTCCGGCCTGGGCAGGTCCTGCCGCGACAGGTCCGGCCTGGGCAGGTCCGGCGCCGGGGGGACGGGGCGGGGCGGCTCGCCCCCGAAGTCGTCCACGATCGGCGGGACGACGCGCGTCTCCTCGGCCGGGTCGACGTCCGGCGCGCGCCGGCGCCCGCCGGGCTCCGGCGCCGACGGCGGCCGCTTGCCGGGCGGGACGGGTCGCGCCGGCGGCTCGACCCGCGGCGGCGCGACCGTGGCGGCGGCCGGTGGCGGCGGGGGCTGGACCGGCGGCTGGTAGGCCGTCCGCTCCAGCTCGGCCTCGACGTCCCGCGACGGGGGCGGGGGCGGCCCGGCGGGCTCGTCCCGCACCGGCAGCAACCGCCCGCTGTCGGAGTTGACCCGCTCGATGATCGCCTGCGGAGCGGTGTCCGAGGTGTCCTCGGCCCGTCGCCGTCGCCGGCGCGGCGCCACCTCGCCGTCGCCGCCGCCGTACTGGGCGAGCAACTCCGCGACGGTGCGCTGGGTCCGCTCCGACTCGCTCTCTCGACTCATCAACTCCACCGTGCCCCGTGGCGGCCAGTCCGTCCAGTGACGCCCGGCGGGCGGCTGCGGCCCGCCGCGTCGTCCTGGTCCAGCCCATCAGTGTGGTCCAGCCGGCGCAGGATGACACCTTCCCGGAGAGCCCAGGGGCAAATCTCCAGTTCGCTCAGCGACAGGGCCCGCATGGTGGCCTCCGCCACCAGCGCGCCCGCCACCAACTGGTGCGCCCGGCTGGGGCTCACCCCTTCGAGATCGGCCAGGTCGGCCGACGGCATCCGGGAGATGAACGCGATCAGCTGCCGCAGGCCGGCGGCGGTCAGCACGCGCCGCGCGTGCGGCCCGGCAGATGACGGCGCGGCCCCGGTCAGCCTCGCCAGCGTCCGGAAGGTCTTCGAGCTGGCAACCACCCGATCGGGCACACCGGCCCGGCGCAGCTCCTTGGCCACCGGCGCGAGCTGCTCGTCCAGCCACTCGGCGGTCCCGTCCACCTCGTCCCGCGTCGGCGGGTCGTGCGCGAACCGCGTGCGCGTCAGCCTGCCCGCGCCCAGCGGCACCGAGAACGCCTCCTCCGGCTCCTCGTCCACGCCGGTGGCCAGCTCCAGCGACCCGCCGCCGATGTCGAGGCACAGCAGCCGGCCCGCCGACCACCCGTACCAGCGGCGCACCGCGAGGAACGTGTACCGCGCCTCGTCCTCGCCGGACAGCACCCGGAGGTCCACGCCGGTCTCGCCGCGCACCCGCTCCAGCACCTCGGCCGAGTTGCCCGCCTCGCGCACCGCGGACGTGGCGAACGCCATCAGGTCCTCGCAGCCCAGCCGCTCCGCCGCCGCCTTGGCCGCGGCGACGGAGCGCACCAGCCGGTCGGCGCCCGAGCGCGAGAGCATGCCGGAGCCGTCCAGCTGCTCCGCCAGGCGCAGCACGGACTTCTCCGAACTCATCGGCGTGGGGTGGGCACCCCGATGAGCGTCCACCACCAAGAGGTGGACCGTGTTGGAACCGACGTCTAGCACCCCGAGGCGCACGCGGTGCACCGTACCTGGTCGGGGTGGTCAGGACTCGAACTTGTATCCCAGTCCGCGCACGGTCACCAGGTGCCGCGGGGCCGACGGGTCCGGCTCGATCTTCGACCGCAGCCGTTTGACGTGCACGTCCAGGGTTTTGGTGTCGCCCACGTAGTCCGCGCCCCACACCCGGTCGATCAGTTGGCCGCGGGTCAACACCCGGCCGACGTTGCGCAGCAGGTACTCCAGGAGGTCGAACTCCTTGAGCGGCAGGCTCACCTCGGCGCCGTCGACGGTCACCACGTGCCGCTCGACGTCCATCCGCACCGGGCCCGCCTCCAGGACCTGCGGCAACAGCTCCTCGGACTCGCCGCCGCGGCGCAGCACCGCGCGGATACGGGCGATCAGCTCCCGCGCCGAGTAGGGCTTGGTGACGTAGTCGTCCGCGCCCAGCTCCAGCCCGACGACCTTGTCGATCTCGCTGTCCCGGGCGGTGACCATGATCACCGGCACGGCGGAGCGGGCGCGCAGCTGCTTGCACACGTCGGTGCCGCTCATGCCGGGCAGCATCAGGTCCAGCAGCACGATGTCGGCGCCGTTGCGGTCGAACTCCTCCAGCGCCTCTTGGCCGGTGGCCGCGAGCGCCGCGGTGAAGCCCTCCTTGCGCAGGAGGAAGGCGAGCGGATCGGCGAAGGAATCCTCGTCCTCCACGATGAGCACCCTGGTCACAGCTCTCCTCCGTGGTTGCCTGCCGCGCCGGTCGGCACGGTGGTCAGCTCCTGCCCGGTCGGGGCGACCCCGGCCGGCGCGCCCCGGGTCGGGTCGGTGGTCGACGTCTCCCGGTCCGGGTGGGCCGGGAGGCGCAGGGTGAACGTGGAGCCGGTGCCCGGCAGGCTCCACAACCTCACCTCGCCGCCGTGGTTGTTGGCGACGTGCTTGACGATGGCCAGGCCGAGTCCCGTGCCGCCGGTGACGCGCGAGCGGGCCTTGTCGACCCGGTAGAAGCGCTCGAACACCCTGGTCTGCTGGTCCTCGGCGATCCCGATGCCGCGGTCGGTGACGGCGATCTCCACGTACCCGTCGACGAGCTTGCGGCTGACCGAGACGGGGCTGCCCGGCGAGGAGTACGCGATCGCGTTGTCCAGCAGGTTGCTCAGCGCGGTGACCAGCAGCGTCCGGTCTCCCTCGACGGCCAGGCCGCCGGGCTCGTCGGTGGTGACCGCGATCTCGGCGCGCTCGGCGGCGAGCCGGGTGCGGCCCATGGCCTCGCTGACCACCACGTCGACCTCGACCGGGCTCAGCTCCGGCAGCTTCTCGGCGCCCTGGAGCCGCGACAGCGCGATCAGCTCGGTGACCAGCGTGCCCAGCCGGGTGGCCTCCTGCATGATCTTGGCGCTGAACCGGCGCACCTGCTCCTGGTCGTCGGAGGCGTCCAGCACCGCCTCGGCCAGCAGCGCCAGCGCGCCCACGGGGGTCTTCAGCTCGTGGCTGACGTTGGCCACGAAGTCGCGCCTGGTCGCCTCCAGCCGCACGGCCTCGGACTCGTCGGACGCCTCGACCACGACGAAGGACTCCGTCAGCACCTTCACCGACGCGTGCACGGCCGTGGGCTGGCGGCCCTTGATGACCTCCAGCGACGACAGGTCCACCGAGACCACGCCGCCGTCGCGGCGGGCCAGCTCGGCGGCGCGGCGGGCCCGGTCGTCCACCCGGCTGCCGCGCACCACGCCCAGTTCCTCGGCGCGCGCGTTGTGCAGCACCACGTCGCCGAAGGCGTTGAGGACCGCGATGCCGTCGTGGGAGGAGCGGACCACCATCGCCATCAGGTCGGCGACGGTGAGGCCCCGGGGGCGGCTGTCGCGGGGGCGCGCGGTGGCGCGGCCCACCAGGAACGCCACGCCGCCGATCAGCAGAGCGCCGATCGACAGGATGAAGTAACCCGTTGCGGTCACGGTCGCATGGTAAGCAGGTCAGGGCGGGGGTGGCCTAGTGCGCGAACGCGGTTCGTGACTCCCGTGACACGTCCGGGACCGATGTTCTCCCGGCAGACGACCGCAGTTCACCCAATCGTGTCCAATTGAGCCGGGTCCTGTTCGGACAGGTGCAGGTTCGCCCACGCCGGGCTCTCCTCCAGGTGACGCGCCGAGGACGTGGCGGGGTCGCGGCGGGGGCCGTGCCGGAGGTCGCGGCGGAGGTCGCGCCGAGCACGCGGTGGGGAACGTGCGGGAGGTCGCGGCGAGGCCCCGCGACCCCCGGTGGGACGAACGCGGCGGCGGCGCGGGCGCCGGGGTGTCCCCGCGCACGCGCCGCCGCCGGGCGGTGGAGCGGAAGAGCTCTAGCGGCCCTGGTTGGCCACGGCCTTGATGGCGTCGGCCGCCGCGTCCGGGTCCAGGTAGGTGCCGCCCGCCGTGATCGGCCGGAGGTCGTCGTCCAGGTCGTAGCGCAGCGGGATGCCGGTCGGCACGTTCAGGCCCGCGATGGCCTCGTCGGAGACGCCGTCGAGGTGCTTGATCAGGGCGCGCAGCGAGTTGCCGTGCGCGGCGACCAGCACCGTCCGGCCGGCCCGCAGGTCGGGCACGATCGCGGTCTCCCAGTAGGGGATCATCCGCTTGACCACGTCCAGCAGGCACTCGGTCATCGGCAGGTCGGACCCGAGGTCCGCGTAGCGCGGGTCGCGGTCCTGGCTGAACTCGGCGCCGGGCTCGATGACCGGCGGCGGGGTGTCGTAGGAGCGGCGCCAGAGCATGAACTGCTCCTCGCCGAACTCCTCCAGGGTCTGCTTCTTGTTCTTGCCCTGGAGCGCGCCGTAGTGGCGCTCGTTGAGGCGCCAGTCCCGGCGCACCGGGATCCAGTGCCGGTCGGCCGAGTCGAGGGCGATGTTCGCGGTGGAGATCGCCCGCCGCAGCAGGGACGTGTGCAGGACCTCGGGCAGCACGCCCGCCTCCCGCATCAGCACGCCACCGCGCTTCGCCTCGGCGACGCCCTTCTCCGACAGGGGGACGTCCACCCAGCCGGTGAACAGGTTCTCCGCGTTCCAGACGCTCTCGCCGTGGCGGAGCAGCACGAGGGTTCCGACAGCCATGGGCGTCAGCCTGCCAGATGGGCCCGGCCTGCTCACGAGGGTGGTCGCCGGGGACTTGATCGGTGCAGCGGGCCGGTCGCTCCTGCCGGTCCGCCGCACCGGTTCGAGCGGGGGTCAGCCGCCCAGGGCGCCGCCCAGACCACCGGTCAGGCCGCCACCGGGGGTGTTGCCGGTGCTGCCCAGGGTGCCCGTCGGACCGCTCACGCCGGTGCCCAGGGCGCCGAGGACCTGGTTCAGCACCGGCAGGCCGGGCAGGAACTTGGCGGCGCCGCCCGACGAGCCGGCCTGCGGGCCGAGGTCTCCCAGGTTGCCGGGGGCGGCGAGGGCCGCCGGGGCCGCGAACAGGACAGCCGCCGTCGCGCCGGCCGCGACGACCAGCCTTCCAAGGGTGCGCATGAGTGGATCTCCGTAACGAATCATCGGGGTGCGTGCGAAGTGCACCCGGACATGCTGGGGCGCACCCGGGCCCCGAACCACCCCGCGACCACGACATAGACACGATCGTGGGACCGACCCGCCGCAGTCGGGTGACAGCGGGCGCGACCGACCTCCGGCCGCGCCCACCGGCACCGCCTAGGACGCGGTTTCGCGGGCCCGCAGGTCCTTGCGCAGGATCTTGCCCGCCGACGACTTCGGGATGGCCTCGATGAACTCGACCACCCGCACCTTCTTGTGCGGCGCGACCTGCGAGGCCACGAACGCCATCACGCCCGCCCCGTCCAGCGACGCCCCGGGCTGGAGCACCACGAACGCCTTGGGCACCTCCTCGCCCTCCGCGTCGCGCACCCCCACGACCGCCGCGTCCGCGATCCCCGGGTGCGTCAGCAGCACGGCCTCCAGCTCGGCGGGCGGCACCTGGTAGCCCTTGTACTTGATCAGCTCCTTGACCCGGTCGACGATGGTGACCAGACCGCCCTCGTCGATCACCGCCACGTCGCCGGTGTGCAGCCAGCCGTCCGCGTCCAGGGTCGCCGCGGTGGCCTCGGGGTTGTTCAGGTAGCCCTTCATCACGTTCGGGCCGCGGCACCACAGCTCGCCGCGCTCGCCGACGCCGACGTCCTCGCCGGTGGCCGGGTCGACCAGGCGGCACTCCATGCTCGGGAGGATCACGCCGACCGTGCCGACGGAGATGTCGTCGCGGTTGTCGGGGATGGCGTGGCTGACCGGGCTCATCTCGGTCATGCCGTAGCCCTGGGAGACGCGGCAGCCCAGCCGCTTCGAGACGGCGGCCGCCAGGTCGACGTCCAGCGGCGCGGCCCCGGAGAAGATCGTGTCGATGCCCGACAGGTCGTACTGGTCGACCACGGGGTGCTTGGCCAGCGCCAGCGCGACCGGCGGGGCGATGTAGACGAGGTTGGTCCGGTGCTCCTGGATCACCCGCAGGAACTCCGGCAGGTCGAACCGCGGCATGGTGACGACCGTCGCGCCCACGTGCAGGCCGTTGTTCATCGCCACCTGCATGCCGTAGATGTGGAAGAACGGCAGCACGGCGAGGATCCGGGAGGCGTCCCGGACCTCCAGGATGGGGCCGCACTGGACGATGTTGGCCACCAGGTTCCGGTGGGTCAGCATCACGCCCTTGGCGCGCCCGGTGGTGCCCGACGAGTACGGCAGCACGGCCACGTCCTCGGCCGGGTCGATCTCCACCACCGGCACCGGGTGGTCGCCCGCCAGCAGCTCGCCCAGGCTCGGGTACCCCTCCGCGCCGTCGAGCAGGACCACGTCGGACACGCCCGCCCTCGCCGCGCCCGGCGCGGCGTTGGGCAGCAGCGCGGACACCGTGAACAGCATCTTCGCGCCCGCGTCGGCCAGCTGGTGGGCGACCTCGTCGGCGGTGTAGAGGGCGTTGATCGTGGTCGCCGTGGCGCCGGCGCGCAGGACGCCGTGGAAGACCACGGCGTAGTACGGGGTGTTCGGGCTGAGGATGCCGACCACGTCGCCCTTGCCGATGCCCCGCGCGGCCAGCGCCGCGGCCATCCGGTCGACCGCGCCGGCCAGCTGGGAGTAGGTCAGGGACGCGCCCGTGCCGCCGTCGACCAGGGCCACCCGGTCGGACCGGTCGCCGAGGTCGGCGAACAGCAACTCGTGGAGCGAGACGTCCGGGACCACGACATCGGGGTACGGACTGCGGAAGACCATGCGGCTGCCTCATTCTTCCGGGGGGCGGTGATCCCGCCATCGTGTGGTACGCACCACCCCCGGTCAAGGCGCACCGGGGACGTGACCGGTGGTCTCACCGATTCGCGCCGGCGTTACTTAACTCGGCTAAGAACACTCGAACGGAGCAACGCCGGCCCTTGTGGTGATCACCGCACTTCTGCCAAGTTGGCAGGGCCGCGCGGGTCGGCTCCCACGCACTCCGACGACTCGCCCGGCGACCGCCGCGGCTCGCCTTTCCCCCCGTCGAGCCGCGGTCCCGCTGGGAATTCCGGGCTCCCCCCGCCCGGGTCCACCGCAGCGGGGACCGACGCGGGGCGGCTTGAACTCGTGACTCCCCCTCTCTCCCAAGCCGCCCCGCGCTCCCCGCCGGGCAACCCCCCGTGCAACTCTGGGTAGCACCCCTACTTCGGCAGGCTGACCCCCGTCAGCGCGGTCTTGCGCCGGCGCCACCACAGGTACGCCGCGGCCCCGGGCAGCCCGAGCACCAGGGCGAACGGCAGCACCGCGCCCACCACGACCAGCAGCAGCCCGACGCCGTCCACCAGGGCCCGCCAGCCGCCGGCGAAAGCGCCCAGGAAGTCCTGGTCGTCCGGTTCCGGGGGCGCCGGCTCGCCCGGCCGCTCGCCGACGGTCACGGTCAGCGTCGCCATCGCGACCTGCCCCTTGAGCACGTCGTGCCGGCGCTGGAGCGACTCCAGCTCGGCCAGCCGCCCGGTCAGCTCCTCCTCGATGTCGGTGATCTCCGAGGTGGAGGAGGCGCGCTCCAGCAGCGCGCGCACGCGGCCCACGCTCGCCCGCTGGTTGGCCAGGCGCGCCTCGACGTCCACGACCTGCTCGGTCACGTCCTCGGTGCGCACCTCGCGCCGGACGACCTCCGCGCCGTCCAGCTCGCCGACCGACCTCAGCACGCCGTCCAGCTGCTCGCCCGGCACGCGCAGGGTGACCGAGGCCCGGGTGGGCGTCGCGTTCTCCTGCGACGAGTAGCCGCCCCGCAGCGCGACCAGGTCCTTGAGCCTGGTCACCGTGCCGCCGACGTCGGCGGCCACCAGCTCCACCGTCGCGCTGCGCACCAGCTGCCTGGCCGTCTGCTCGGCGGCGGGCCGGTCCTCCTTCGCCGCACCGCCCGGCACGCCACCGGGCTCACCGTTCTCGGCGACGCCACCCGGCACCTGCGCCGGCGCCGGCGCGGCGACGTCGGCCGCGCCGGACGACGTCCCGCCCGCGCCGCACCCGGTCAACACGATCAACGCGGTGGCCAACGCCACCCCGACCCGTGCACCCATCCGCTACCCCTCCCCTTCGTCGGGGAAGGGACGGGAGCGGGGGTGGGGTCAGTTGCGCCGGCGCCATCACGATTCGGACACCAGGTGCCGGAACGCCTGGAGGTTCGCCAGCGACTCGCCGCGCGAGACGCGCCAGTCCCACTCCCGCCGGATCGCGCCGGCGAACCCGATCTCCAGCAGGGTGTTGAAATCGCCGTCGGCCGCCTCGACCACCTGCCCGAGCACCCGGTCCAGCTCGTCGGGCGTCACCGCGTGCGGGGCGAGCCTGCCCACCAGGTAGATGTCGCCGGCCGGGTCGATCGTGTAGTGCACCCCGTAGAGCCTCGCGTTGCGCCGCAGCAGGAACCGGTAGACCTCCTCGTGCGCCTCGTCCGGCCGGCGGCACACGAACGCCTCCACGACCAGCGCGTGCCGGCCCACCACCAGCCAGCAGTTGGTCTGGAGCTTCTTGGTCCCGGGCAGGGTGACGAAGTACCTGCCCGGCTCCTTGCGCTCGTAGTCCAGCTCGCGGTCGTCCAGGGCGGCGCGGATCACCTCGTCGGTGTTCAAGCGGGGGACCTCCTCGGGGTGGGTCGGGGTGCTCAAGCGAAGACCTCCTCGCGGAATACCTCGCCCGCCTGCGCGTACACGGCCAGCAGCGAATCCGTCGTCCGGTCCCAGGAGAACCGGCGGGCGTGGCCGACCGCGTTGGCCGCCAGCCCCTCGCGGCGGAGCAGCGCGACCTCCGCGAGCACCCGGGCCCACGCGCCCGGCTCGTGGCCGTCGACCAGCGCGCCGGACACCCCGTCGCGCACCGCCACCGGCAGCCCGCCGACCGCCGCCGCCACGACCGGCGTGCCGCACGCCTGCGCCTCCAGCGCCACCAGCCCGAACGACTCGTTGTGGCTGGGCACGGCCACCACGTCGGCGGCGCGGTAGACCCGGGCCAGCGCCTCGCCGCCCTGCGGCGGCAGGAACCGCACCACGTCGGAGATCCCCAGCCCGGCCGCGAGCCGCACCAGCTCCTCGGGCGTCTTCAGGCCGGTCCCGGACGGGCCGCCGACCACCAGCACCACCAGCCGCGAGCGCAGGCCGGGGTCCCGGGCGAGCATCTCCGCGGCGGCCCGCAGCAGCACGTCCGGGGCCTTGAGCGGCTGGATGCGCCCCACGAACGCCAGCACCACCGCGTCGGCCGGCAGGCCCAGCACGGCCCGCGCGGGCCGCGGGTCGCCCGGCGTGAACCGCTCCAGGTCCACGCCCGGCGGGACCACCAGCACCTTCGCCGGGTCGGCGGCGTAGAGGTCGACCAGCTCGCCGGCCTCGACGTCGGTGTTCGCCACCAGCCGGTCCGCCTCGGCGACCACCTGCTCCTCGCCGATGACCCGCATCCGGGGCTCGGGGGTGTCGGCGGCGGCCAGCGCCAGGTTCTTCACCTTGGCCAGCGTGTGCGCGGTGTGGACGAGGGGCACCGCCCAGCGCTCCCGGGCCAGCCAGCCGACCTGCCCGGACAGCCAGTAGTGCGAGTGCACGACGTCGTAGTAGCCGGGCTCGTGCCGCGCCTCGGCGCGCAGGACACCGGCCGTGAACGCGCACAGCTGGGCGGGCAGCTCCTCCTTGCCCAGCCCCTCGAACGGGCCGGCCACGACGTGCCGCACCTTCACGCCGGGCGCCAGCTCCGCGACCGGCGGCAGCTCGGAGGAGGTGGCGCGGGTGAAGATCTCCACCTCGATGCCGCGCCGCGCCATCGAGGTGGCCGTCTGCACGATGTAGACGTTCATGCCGCCCGCGTCGCCCGTGCCGGGCTGCTCCAGCGGGGAGGTGTGCACCGAGAGCACCGCGACGCGCCTCACCGGCAGACCTCCGCGACGAAGCCCAGCAGGTCGTCGGCGAACCGCTCCTGCCGTTCCAGGAACGGCACGTGCCCGGTCCGCTCGTAGCGGCGCAGCTCGGCCCCCGGGACGGTCCCCGCCGCGTGCTCGCCGGCGGACGGGTCCACCACCCCGTCGGCGGTCCCGTGCACCACCAGGGTCGGCTTGTCGACACCCTTGAGCACGGTGGAGCCGTCCACGTCCCGCCGGAACAGGTCGCGGCGCACCCCCGGTGGCACGCGCAGCGCCGTGCCCAGCAGCCGCTGCACCAGTCCGCCCGGCAGGTCGGCCTGGTCCCGGAAGAACCCGGCGAGGGCGGGCACCGCGACCGCCGGGTCCTCGGACAGCGCGGCGGGCAGCGCGCGGCGCATGACCGGGCCCGCGGCGCCGCCGGGCCGGTCGCGCCCGATCTCGGTGATGGCGCCCACCAGCACCAGGCCGTCGACCCGCGCCGTGCCGTGCTCGCGCAGGTAGTCGGTGATCACCAGGCCGCCGTAGGACCAGCCGACCAGGGTCGCCGGCCGGCCCACGTGGTCCAGGACCGCCCGCAGGTCGGCGGCCCAGGCCGCCGAGTCCCGGTAGCCGGCGCCGGTGACCTCGGAGTCGCCGTGGCCGCGCAGGTCCGGTGCGACGACGCGCACACCGGGATAATCCGGCCACACCTCCCCGGACTGGGCCCAGCCGTGCACCAGCACTACCGGCGGAGCGTCGACCGGGCCCGCCTCGCGGAGGGAGAGCCGCACGCCCTCCGCGGTGAGGAGAGAAGTCTGCACGACCTACGACAACACCGGGATCATCCCATGGCTTCCCGAAGCGGCCGCTTTCGCGGGCTCCGGACGGCGTGTGTGGCACGGGTTACAGCGCGGACATCTCCTGCCACTGCGCCCAGGGCACCTGCCAGTCGTACCAGTCGTACTGGGCGGGCAGCGTGGTGATCGAGTTGGTCACCTCGACCGGGTCACCCACCAGCGCGCTGTCGTAGTACGCCTTGGCGTCGGCCTCCAGCAGGTTGGCGCAGCCGTGCGAGGTGTTGTTCTTGCCGATGTTGGCCGCGTTGTCGTTGTTCTCGTGGATGAACTCGCCGTGGTTGGAGAAGCGGACGGCCCACTTCTTCAGCACGTTGGTGTAGCCGTACCGGGGGTTGTCGAAGCTGAACTCCGAGAACTTCTCCATCACGACGAACGTGCCGTTCGGGGTGGTCAGCTCGGGGTCGGCGTCCCGCCCGAAGGACGCCGGGTAGCTCGCCACCGTCTGGCCGTCGCGCTGCACCACCAGCTGGTGGGACGGGTTGTCGATCTTCACGACCTGGTTGCGGCCGATGGTGAAGTCGCTCGTCACGTCCGCGCGGCCGACCGCGCCGCCCCCGTAGGGCACCCCGTACAGCTTGGCCTCGACGTGCACCCGCGTGTTGGCCGGCCAGTACTTCTCCGGGCGGTAGTGCACCTCGCGGGCGCTGAGCCAGGCCCAGCTGCCTTGCACGTCCGCCGAGCTGGTGACGGTCAGGGCCTTCTCCACGGTGGCCCGGTCGGTCACGTCGGCCTCGAACTTCACCATGATCGGGATCGCGACGCCCACGGTCTGGTCGTCGCCGGGGAACAGGGTGGCGCGCACCTGGGCGGCCGGGTCGAGGGTGGTGAAGGAGCCGGTGAGGTCGACGGGCTTGCCGTCGGTGCCGGTGGCGCGGCCCGCGTAGGTGTACTCCTTGCCGAAGCCCAGGGGTTCCGTGCTCGACCACGACCTCTTGTCCTCGGCGAGCGCGCCCGCGACCGCCGCGCCCTCGGGGTTGGTCAGCGCGACCTGGTCGATCGTGCCCTCGGCCACGGTGACCCGCACCGGCGTGCCGACCGGGGCCCCGGTGGCGCCGTCGGCGGGTTCGGTGGTGAACTTCGCCACGGGCGGGGCGTCCCCGCCGAGCGGCTTGGGCGTGCCCTGTTCCACGGACGCGCCGCAGCCGGTCAGCAGCGCGAGCGCGGCCAGCAGGGCGACAAATCTCCTGTGCACAACGACCTCCTGGTCGGAAGACGTCCGACGCGCCTCCAGGTGCGGGTGACATGCCTCACACGGGCAGGTGTCCCACGGGTGGGACGTACCCGGTGGACGCGCGGGCCGCACCTAGGATCGGCGCGTGAACCGTCCTACCGCAGTCGTGACCGGAGCCAGCGCGGGCATCGGTGAGGCCACCGCCCGGCGGCTCGCCGCCGAGGGCTTCCACGTGGTGCTGGGCGCCCGGCGGCTCGACCTGCTCCAGGGTATCGCGGACGAGATCGGCGGCACGGCCGTCGAGCTGGACGTGACGTCCGCCTCCTCCGTGGCGGACTTCCTGGCGGCGGTCCCGGCGGCGCGGGTCCTGGTGAACAACGCCGGCGGCGCCAGGGGCCTGACCACCGTGGCCGAGGCGGACGAGGACCACTGGCGGTGGATGTGGGAGACCAACGTCCTCGGCACGCTGCGCGTCACCAAGGGCCTGCTGCCGAGGCTGATCGCCTCCGGTGACGGCCACGTGGTCACCGTCACCTCCATCGCCGCGGTCGAGGCGTACGACAACGGCTCCGGCTACACCTCCGCCAAGCACGCCCAGTCGGCGCTGCACCGCACCCTCCGGGGCGAGCTGCTGGGGCAGCCGGTCCGGGTGACCGAGGTCCTGCCCGGCATGGTGGAGACCGACTTCTCCGTCAACCGCTTCGACGGCGACGCCGAGCGCGCCTCGGCCGTCTACCGGGGCCTCACCCCGCTGACCGCGGACGACGTGGCGGACGTCATCGCGTTCGCGGTCACCCGGCCGTCGCACGTGAACCTGGACCAGATCGTGCTCAAGCCCCGCGCGCAGGCGTCGGCGACCCGCGCGCACCGCTCGTGAGCAGGTCCACGTCGAGCTGGTCGAGCACCGGCTCGACGGGGTTGGCGAAGCCGCGGCGGCCGCTGCCGCCCAGGTAGAGCCCGACCACCCGGTTGGCGTCGTCCAGCAGGACGGCGCCCGAGTCCCCGTGGTCGCCGAACCGGGGCGACTCGACGCGGATCTGGTCGTGCAGCGTGCGCACGCCCAGGCCCACGCCGAAGTCGAGCGTGATCGCGGCGTCCGTGGAGGCCACCACGCCCTCGGTGACGGCGGTGGTGCGCCCGCGCTTGCGCACCCGCTGGCCGACCCGCGCCGCGGCGAACCCGCGCACCGGGCCGAGCTCCGCCACCTCGGCCCGGTGGCGCGGGGTGGTGAGCAGGATCGCGGCGGCGTCCACCCGGGACGACAGCGCGGCCCGCGCCAGCGCGCCGACCCGGTCGTGCAAGGGGTGGCCGCCGTCCACCCGGGACGGGTGCACCATCGGGTCCCCGACCGCCCACGCGTCGTCCACGCACGCCACGTGGAACGCGGTCAGGCCCATCACCAGGAACCGGTGGCGGGGCGTGACCAGCGCGCCGAGCGTGCCGGCCACCACGTAGTCGTCCGGTTCGGGCACGTCCGGCGGCACGAACCGGATCGCCCGGCTGGGCCCGATCCCGATGCCGCCGATGAGCAGCTCGTGCCGCTCCGCGCCGCCGACGCCCTCCGGCGAGGCGATGGTGTGGTGCGGCGAGAAGGAGTCCTCCACCACGTCGGTGGGCACGCCCAGCACGTCCGGCGGGATGGTGAACTGCGCGGCGGGACCCTTGCGGCGCACGAACACCAGGATCGCCGACCGCCCGGTCCGGCGCCCGCGCGTGGTCTTCTCGCCGAGGTCCACGCCCACCACACCGGGCCGGCTCAGGAAATCGTCCTCGACCAGCCTCTTGATCGGCCTGACGGCCGCGCGCTCGTCGTCTTGGTGAGCCATGACGACCTCCCACGGGTGCCCCTGACTCCATGAAACGCGCGGAGTGAGGCTTCGTCACACGCAGTCACCCATTCGGCCGGTCGGCTCCCCGGTGGTGGTCCCCCGGTAGCCCGGCGCAGGTCAGCGCGAGGTCACCCGAGGTCGCAGCCCACCAGCACCGGCTCGGGCCGCAGCTCCACCCCGAACGCCGCCCGCACCCCGTCGCGCACCTCGCGCGCCAGGTCGAGCAGGTCCTCCGTGGACGCGCCGCCGCGGTTGGTCAGCGCCAGGGTGTGCTTGCCCGACAGGGCCACCCGGCCACCGGCACCGCGGTACCCGCGGGTGAACCCGGCCCGCTCGATCAGCCACGCCGCCGACAGCTTCGCCCGCCCCCCGCCGGCCGGGTAGGTGGGCACCTCGACGTGCCGCCCCAACCGCTCGGCGATGCGGATCAGCGCGCCGGCCAGGGTGGACTCGTCGAGCAGCGGGTTGGTGAAGAACGAGCCCGCGCTCCACGTGTCGTGGTCGGCCGGGTCGAGCACCATGCCCTTGCCGCGCCGCAGGTCCAGCACGGCCTTGCGGGCCGCGTCGGCGGGCACCCGCTCGCCCTGCGCCACGCCGAGCACGCGCGCCAGCTCCGCGTACCGGATCGGCGCGGACTGGCCGCCCGCGGTCAGCGCGAACCGCGCCCGCAGCACCACCGCGTGGTCGGTGCCCTTCAGCACGCTGGTCCGGTAGGCCAGGCCCAGCCCCTCGGCGGGCACCTGGTGCACCCGGCCGGTGCGCCGGTCCAGCAGGTCGACCGAGGTCAGCACCTGCGAGACCTCCACGCCGTACGCGCCGACGTTCTGCACCGGGGTCGCGCCGACCAGGCCGGGGATGCCGGACAGGCACTCCAGCCCGCCCAGGCCCTGCGCCACGGCCTCCGCCACCACCGAGTCCCAGTCCTCGCCCGCCTCGACGGTGAGCTGCACCAGGCCGTCGCCGAGCGGGTCGAGCCGGCGGCCCACCGTGCCGACCTGCACCGCGGTGCCGTCGAACCCGGCGTCCGCGACGACCAGGTTGGACCCGCCGCCGACCAGCAGCACCGGCTCGCCGGAGGCGTCCAGGTCGCGGACGGTCTCGACGAGTTCGGCGGCCGTGGTGGCGCGCGTGAACCGCGCGGCCGGGCCACCGAGCCGCAACGTGGTGCACTCGGCGAGCCACGTCCGGGCACTGGACGGCGGGGTGGTCACGGGCGTCAACGGTAGCCTCCGCGACATGGCACGCCGCATCGAGCACCGAACCGCGTCCCCCTGGCCCGCGCGGGACGTGTACGCCGCGCTGGTCGACGAGGGTCACCTGCGGGACCGCCTGGCCGTCCTGGGCGGCAAGGGCGCCGAGCTGGTGGCGTTCACCACGACCGGTCAGACCACGACCTACCAGCTCAGGCAGGGCGTGGACGCGGCGGACCTGCCCCCGGTCGCGCGCGGCGCGCTCGGCGGCGACCTGGTGATCACGCGCACCGAGACGTGGACCGAGGCGGGCCCGGCCGGGACGATCGAGGGCCTGCTGGGCGGCGTGCCCGGCCGCATCGAGGGCGCCATCACCCTGGCCGACACCGCGGGCGGCAGCGAGCTGCACCTCGTGGGCCAGGTCGAGGTCGGCATCCCGCTGCTGGGCGGCAAGGTGGAGAAGATGGTCGTCGAGCAGGTCGCCAGGCTGCTGGACAAGGAGACCGGGTTCACGTCCGACTGGTTGGCGCGCCGCTCCTGACGATGGCCCGCACCCCACGCCTCGCCGCGGGCCGGGCCCGCGCGCTCGGCCTGCCCACGAGGGGCACGACCAACCCGAACCGGCTGCGCCGGGTCGACCGGTGGCTGGCGCACGCCCACCGCGACCTGCTGGCCGCCGGCGACCCGCTGGTGGTCGACCTCGGCTACGGGTCGTCCCCCGTCACCACGGTCGAGCTGGCGACCCGCCTGCGCGCGCTCAACCCGGACGTGCGGGTGCTCGGCCTGGAGCTGGACGCCGACCGCGTGGCCGCGGGCAGGGCGGCGGCCGACCCGCCCCGGCTGGACTTCCGGCGCGGCGGGTTCGAGCTGGCGGGCGCCAGGCCGGTGCTGCTGCGCGCGTTCAACGTCCTGCGGCAGTACACCGAGGACCAGGCCGCCGAGGCGTGGGGCACCATGCTGTCCCGCCTGGCCCCCGGCGGCGTGCTGGTGGAGGGCACGTGCGACGAGGTCGGCCGCCGGTGCTGCTGGGTGTCGCTGACCGCCGACGGGCCGCGCACGCTCACGCTCTCCTGCCTGCCCGCCGATCTGGAGACCCCCGGCGAGCTGGCCGAACGCCTGCCCAAGGCGCTGATCCACCACAACGTGCCCGGCGAGCGGGTGCACGCGCTGCTGGCCGAGCTGGACGCGTGCTGGGCGACCGCCGCGCCCTACGCCCCGTACGGGCCGCGGGCCCGGTGGGTGGAGTCGGTGCGGCTGCTGGCCGCGCGCGGGTGGCCGGTGCTGGACGACCGCAGGCGGTGGCGGCTGGGCGAGATGACGGTGCCCTGGGACGTGGTGAGTCCCTAGGGTGTGACGGGTGGAACACGCGGACTTCGTCACCCAGCTGAAGACCCAGATCGCCGCCCTGCGCGCCGCCGCGGTGGCCGCCGGTCCCGACGCGCCCGTGCCGACCTGTCCCGGGTGGACGGTCAGGGACCTGGTGGACCACGTGGCGCTGGTGCACTCGTGGGTGCTCAAGGCCCTCGCCGCCCCGCCCGACGGCCCCGCCCCGGACGCCGAGGCGCGCCCGGAGGGGTGGGACGAGCTGCTGGCGTGGTGGGACACCCGGGCGGACGAGCTGGTGGGCGCGCTGGCCGGCACCACGTCCGACACCCCCGCGTGGACGATGTCGCCGGACCACCGCACCCACGGGTTCTGGGCCCGCAGGCAGGCGCACGAGATCGCGATCCACCGGCTCGACGCCGAGCACGCGGGGCTGGGCACCGAGGTGCCGTCGCTGCTGTTCGACGCGGTGTTCGCGGCCGACGGGGTCGACGAGTACCTGACCTGGGTCCTCCCCCGCCAGGCCGGCCGCCGGCCGATCGAGCGCGAGGGCAGGCTGGTGCTGCACGCCGCCGACGCCGGCCGCGCCTGGGAGGTCCGGCTCGCCCCGGGGCAGGTGCCCGAGGTCGGTCCGATCCAGGACGCGGCGACCGAACCGGACGCCACCCTGGCGGGCACCGCGGACGCGCTGTACCGGGCGGTGTGGGGCAGGCCGAGCGGCGCCGTCGCCTCCGGGGACAGGTCGTTGCCCGCCTCGCTGCCGCGACCGTAGATACTTCCGTCGTGCCACTGCCTGAGCGACGTTACGTGATCACCTTCGGCTGCCCCGACCGGACCGGCATCGTGGCCGGGATCTCCTCGTTCCTGGCCGAGCACGGGGGCTGGATCGTGGAGGCGGCCTACCACACCGACCAGGACACGAACTGGTTCTTCACCCGGCAGGAGGTGCGCGCGGACTCGCTGCGGTTCGACGTGGCGGAGCTGCGGGCGCGGTTCACCGGGGTGGCGCGCGAGCTGGGCGCGCACCCCGGGTCGTGGCGGGTCACCGACACCGCCGAGCGGCGGCGGGTGGTGATCCTGGTGTCGAAGGAGGGCCACTGCCTGTACGACCTGCTGGGCCGGGTGGCCTCGCGGGAGCTGGACGTGGACGTGGCGGCGGTGATCGGCAACCACGCCGACCTGGCGGGCATCACCCGGGCGCACGGCATCCCGTTCCACCACGTGCCGTTCCCGGTGAGCGACCCGGAGGGCAAGCAGGCGGCGTTCGCCCAGCTGCGGCAGCTGGTGGACGCGCACGACCCGCACGCGGTGGTGCTGGCGCGGTTCATGCAGGTCCTGCCCGTCGAGCTGTGCGCGGCCTGGTCCGGGCGGGCGCTGAACATCCACCACAGCTTCCTGCCGTCCTTCATCGGCGCCCGCCCCTACCACCAGGCGCACAACCGGGGCGTCAAGCTGGTCGGCGCGACCTGCCACTACGTCACCGCCGAGCTGGACGAGGGCCCGATCGTCGAGCAGGACGTGATCCGCGTGGACCACACCGACTCGATCCCCGACATGGTCCGCAAGGGCCGCGACATCGAGAAGGTCGTCCTGGCCCGCGGCCTCCGCTGGCACCTGGAGGACCGGGTCCTCCTCCACGGCAACCGCACAGTGATCTTCTAACCCGCGAGTCGTACCCCCAGACCCCGCGAGTCGTACGCCCAGACCCCCCGAGTTACACGTCCAGACCCCCCGAACTACACGTTCAGCCCGCGCGAGTCGAACACCCAGGACCACCGTGTCGAACGCTCAGGACGGGTGAGTTCCACGTTCGCGTCCCCGGCGCGAGCCCGGGACGTAGGCTGCGCCGGTGCGCACGGAGTTCACCACCCTCGACGAGGTCCGCGCGGCCGACGACCTCGGCAACGCCGTCGTCGTCGGGCTGGACCTGAGCGCCGAGGAACTGCGCGTGCCGGTGGACGGCGCGCTGTTCCTCGGCTGCACCCTCTCCCCCGTCGCCCAGCGCCGGGCGGCGGCGGCCGGCGCGCTCGTGTTCCCCGCCATCCCGGACCTGCCCTACGACGTCTACCGGTCGCGCCTCTACACGCCCGCCGAGCTGTTCGCCGGGTTCGACCCGGCCGACCCGGGGTCCTACGCCGACACGCCCGACGCCGTGATCTACCGGCACGCCCGCGCCCAGGGCCAGAACCCCGACCCGCTGCACGCCCTCGCCGAGCGCCTGCACGACCACGCCATCACCGACGCCCTGGGCGACGCCCTGACCTGCGCGCCGGTCGCGGTCATGGGCGGGCACGCGCTGGGCCGCGACACCCCCGGCTACCGGCGCGCGGTCCGGCTGGGCGCGGCCCTCGGCGAAGCCGGGTTCACCGTGCTCACCGGCGGCGGGCCGGGCGTGATGGAGGCCGTGCCGCTGGGCGTGCGCGTCGGCGAGGACGAGTCCGTGCTCAGGGACCTGGCCAGGGCGCCGAGGTTCGGCGACGACGCCGGGTCCATCGGCCGCTGGCTCGCCGCCTGCCCCGCCGACCTGCCGACGTCGGAGCGGCCGCGCACCATCGGCATCCCGACCTGGTTCTACGGCCACGAGCCGCCGAACCCGGCCTGCGAGCTGCACGCCAAGTACTTCGCCAACTCGGTCCGCGAGGACGGCCTGCTCACCATCGCCACCGGCGGCATCATCTACACGCCGGGCAGCGCGGGCACCGTGCAGGAGGTCTTCCAGGACTACTGCCAGAACCACTACGGCTCGGTCGGCCCGGCCGCGCCCATGGTGTTCCTGGGCCGGGACTTCTGGGTCGACGAGGTGCCCGCCGCGCCGCTGGTCCAACGGCTGGCCCGGGGCCGCGAGGCCGAGCGCTGGATCCTGGTCACCGACGACGTGGCCGAGGCCGTGGAGTTCATGCGGGCGTACGCGGGGTGAGCACCCGCTCGACCACCTCCGCCGCGTCCAGGCACGTGTCCTCGCGGTAGGCGCGGCCGATCAGCCGCACGCCGACCGGCACGCGCCGTGGTCGCGCCGGCCGACGGCCTCACCGCGCACGTGCTCATCGGGCACCTCACGCCGGAGCAGGCGCACGAGGTGCTCGACCGCTGCCTAACGGGCCAGGCCCTCGACCACCTCGGCGCCGGGCAGCTTCGCCAGCACCTCGCCGGGCACCAGCAGCTTGCTGCCCCGCACCCCGCTGCCGATGACCAGCTCCGGCGCGGCCGCCACCTCGGGCGACAGCAGCACCGGCCAGTCCGCGGGCAGCCCGACGGGTGTGATGCCGCCGTACTCCATGCCGGACAGCGACACCGCCTCGTCCATCGGCGCGAACGACGCCTTGCGCGCGTCCAGCCGCCGCCGCACCACCCCGTTCACGTCCGCCCGCGTGGTCGCCAGGACCACGCACGCCGCGTACCGGACGGTGTCGCCGCGCTTGCCCGCGACGACCACGCAGTTCGCCGACGCCGCCAGGGGCGAGCCGTAGTGCGCGCAGAACTCGGCGGTGTCGGCCAGCCCCGGGTCGATCTCGGCGACGGCGAGCCGCGAGCCGTCGGGCAGCGACCGCAGGGCCGCGGCCACCGGTTCGGCCACCAGGTCGAGCCGGTCGAGCACGGGTACGGGCGTCAGGCTGCCTGCGATGGTCCACACACCACACATCCTGCCAAACGCCGCTTGACCTTGACGCTGCGTCAACACCTACCGTCGACGGGGCAGGAGGGAGGACGGTCATGGCCTGGTCGATCGCGCAGGTGGCGCGGATGTCGAGGGTGACCTCGCGGACGTTGCGGCACTACGACGCGATCGGACTGCTGGAGCCGGCGAGGATCGGCGGCAACGGCTACCGGTACTACGAGCGCGAACAGCTGCTCAGGCTCCAGCAGATCCTGCTGCTGCGCGACCTGGGCCTCGGTCTCGACACCGTGGCCGAGGTCCTGGACGGGCGGCACACCGCGGTCGACGTGCTGCGCAACCACGCGCGGTGGCTGTCGACCGAGCAGGAGCGGCTGGCGAGGCTGGCCGAGACCGTCGCCAGGACGATCGAGGAACTGGAAGGGGGTTACCGCATGAGGATGGAAGAGCTGTTCGAGGGCTTCGACGCCGACCGCCAGGCCCGCTACGAGGCGGAACTGGTGGAGCGCTACGGCGAGGGCGCCCAGGAGCACATCGACGAGGGCAAGCGCCGGCTGCGGACCTGGACGAAGACCGACGCCGACGCGTTCATGGCGGAGTGGGGGGCGATCCGGGAGGCGTTCGCCGCCCTGTTCGACGCCGGGGTCGCGCCCGACGCGCCCGAGGTGCTGGAGGTGACCGACCGGCACCACACGTGGCTGTGCCGGAGCTGGACGCCGAACCGCGAGTCCTACACCGGGCTGGGCCGGCTCTACGTCGACTCGCCCGAGTTCAAGGCGCAGTTCGACGAGCACGCCGAGGGCTTCGCCGAGTACGTCCGCGACGCCATCGCGGCCTACGCGCAGGCCAGGCTGTAAGCACCCCCCAGAAGGGTGATCACCAGGGGGTGACCACGGGGAGCTGCAGATCCCCGTGGTCGGACCCGGGTCAGAGGCCGCGCAGCCCGAACGCCTTCAGGGCCTCCCGGTTGAACGCGGGCAGGTCGTCGGGGTTGCGGCTGGTGACCAGCGTCCACCCGTTCGCGGTGCAGACCCGCACCTCCTCGTCCGCCCAGTCACCGCCCGCGTTGCGGATGTCGGTGGCCAGGCTCGGGAACGAGGTCAGCGCCTTGCCGCGCACCACGCCCGCCTCCACCAGCAGCCACGGCCCGTGGCAGATCGAGGCGACCGGCTTGCCCGCGGCCACGTGCTGCTCGACGAACCGCACCGCGTCGCGGTCCATGCGCAGGAAGTCCGCGTTCGCGACCCCGCCGGGGATCACGACGCCGTCGTAGTCGTTGGGGTCGGCGTGCGCGTAGGGCACGTCCACGTCGAACTCGTCGGCGGGCGTCAGGTGGTGGAACCCGCGCACCGTCCCCAGCTTCGGCGCGAGCAGCCTGGGCACCGCGCCCGCCTTCTCCACGTGCTGCCAGGGATCGGTCAGCTCGACCTGCTCGATGCCCTCCGTGTCGACCAGGAACGCGATCCTCTTCTGTTCGGCCATGCGCTTCGGCTACCCGCGCAGGAAGTCGACCAACCACCCGCGCACGTCACCCCGGTGGGTCAACCACGAGGGCACCAGCTCCAGCCGGCCGTTCGGGAACGCGGCGGCGACCTGCTTGGCCACGTCCTCCGGGTGCAGCGGGTCCCGGGTCGCGCCGACCACCAGCACCGGGGCTGTGACCAGCGCCAACGCCGCCCGGTCGGGCACCGCGACCTGGCCGCGCAGGGCGTCGGGGGCGTCGCCCAGCCGGGCGAACGCGGCCCGCCGCTCGGCCTGGTAGTCGGGTGGCCCGCCCACGGCGGTGATCGCCTCCTCGCGGGTCAGCGCCGGCCGCGGCTCGTCCAGCACGGCGGGCAGCAGCAGGACCACGCGCTCGAACGCGTCGGGCTCGCGGGCCAGCAGCGCCAGCAGGGCGCCGGCCGTCAGGGACACCCCGACGGCGCGGGTCGCACCGGTGGCACGGGCGAGTTCCCGCAGGTCGGCGGCTATTCGCGGGTAGGTCCAGTAGCCCTCGGGCGCGTCCGGGGCGTCCCCGTGCGAGGGCAGCGTGACGACGACCCTCGTGCCCGGCAGCCCGGACGTGGGCAGGCGCGCCTCACCGGGCGTCGCGCCGAGGCCGTGACCGACGAGGGTCACGGGTTCGCCGGAGCCGAAGCTCCGGTGGGTCACCACCGGGGGCCGCGCTGCACCTCGATCAGCCGCGGGCGCACGTCCACGACGTAGACGGTCACCGCGACGAGCCCGGCGAGCCAGAACATGGCGCCCGCCGAGAACGGGCTGAACAGCAGCAGCGCGAACGCGCCGCCGCCGGTGATGCCCAGCCACGCGGGCTTGGTCATGCGATCCGCGGCCTGGTAGGCGTCGGCCCGCTGCGAGAGTGCGTGCGCGAACGCGAACACACCCATGCCCAGCGCGGCGTAGTAAGCCACGAACATGACCCAGTGGTCCAGGTACAAGGGGCTGAGTTGCGGGATCGGGAAAAACACAGCACCAGACTACGTGCGTCGCGCGCTCCCGGTACAGCCGAAACGGGGCGTCCCGGCGGAACGCCCCGTCACGGCGGGTTCACCCCTCGCTACCGGGGGTCCTGGTCGACGCCGGTGGCCGGCTTGCGGGCCGCGGTGCTGCCGCGGGTCGTGCCGGTCTTGCGGGTGGCGGTGCGGTCCGTCGCCTTGCGGGCGGTGGCGCGCACCTCGTGGGCGACCTCGCCACCCACCTCCACGACCGCCTCGGCCAGCTTCTCGGTGGCCTCCTCGACGTCGCCGGCGGCCTTCTCGCCGACCTCGCGGGTGCGGCGGGTCACCTTGCCGAGCACGTCGTCGGCCAGGTCGCGGGCGTCCGCGGCGGCGGTGCCGGTGCGCTTCTGCGCGGTGTCCACGGCCCCCTCCACCTGGTGGAGGGCCTTCTGGAGCTGCGGCTGGGTCTTCAGCTTCTCCAGCGCCTCCTCGCCGTGGACGGCGAGGAACTGGTACAGGTTCAGCGCCGACTGCGTGTAGGCGTCCACGACCTTGCGCAGCTCGGCCGGGTCGAACCTGTCCTTCAGACCGGTGAGGTCGGCCGACTCGGCGGTCTGCTTGGCCGCCTCGGCGCGCTCGCGGGCCTTGTTCAGCGCCTCGACGACGGCCTTGGCGGCCAGGTCGCCGGCGCCCAGGGCGGCGAGCAGCGGGGTCCGGGCCGCGGCGACGGCCTGCTCGCCCGCCTTGCGCAGCTCCTCGGTGGTGGGCAGGTTCGGCATGGCGATCTCACTCCTCGGGCTTGGTCGGGACGGCGGGCGCGGGCCGGTGGTCGGCCGCCGCGTTCTCCCGCCGGAAGGACTCGTAGACGTCGAGCAGCACCTGCTTCTGCCGCTCGGTCAGGTCGGGGGCCGTGACGATGGCGTCCGCCAGCGCACCGCCCTCGCGCTGCTCCAGGATCCCGGCCTCGACGTAGAGCGCCTCGGCCGAGATCCGCAGACCCTTCGCGATCTGCTGGAGGATCTCCGCGCTCGGCTTGCGCAGGCCCCGCTCGATCTGGCTCAGGTACGGGTTGGACACCCCGGCGAGCTTGGCCAGCTGCCGCAACGAGATCTTCGCGGTGCTGCGCTGCTGGCGGATGTACTCGCCGATGTCGCGGCCGAGGTCGGCCACCGCCTTGTCGATGGGCTTGTCCACTGCGCGGCACCTCCTCGATCCGGCTTCGACGCTACGCGCGGGTGCTAGCTGTTGCAAGCGGACTGCTAGCAATCCGGACGTGGGCTCGCCCACAGGGCTACGGTGGGGGGTGTGGACCTTGCGGCGGAGCTGCGCGACCGGATGGTCGACTCCCTCACGGCCTCCGGCGTGCTGCGCGACCCGCGCTGGGAGGCGGCGTTTCGCGAGGTCCCGAGGCACGTGTTCCTACCGGGCTTCTTCGTGCAGCGGCCGGACGGCGCCTGGTCGGCGGTGACCGCCGACCACCCGGACCACCTGGCGCTGGTCTACCGCAACCAGGTGTGCGTGACCCAGTTGAACGGCGACGACCGGGCCTGGGAGCAAGCACTCGCCGGTCGTCCCGCGGTCGGCGTCCCCACCAGCTCGTCGAGCATGCCGGCCATCATGGCGATCATGCTCCAGGCGCTGGACGTGGCCGAGGGCTCGCGGGTGCTGGAGATCGGGACCGGCACCGGCTACAACGCCGCCCTGCTCTCCCACGTGGCGGGGGCGGGCAACGTCACCTCGATCGACGTGGACCCGGGCGTGTTGGCGCGGGCCTCGGCCCACCTGTCCGCCGCCGGCCACCACCCCGAGTGCGTCCTGGGCGACGGCGAGCTGGGCCACCCGCCCGGGGCGCCCTACGACCGGGTCCTGGGCACCTGCGCGGTGTCCCGCATCCCCCCGGCGTGGCTCACCCAGACCGCGCCCGGCGGCCTGGTCGTGACCACGTTCAACCGGGCGATCGGCGCGGGCCTGGTCCGCCTGACCGTGCGCGACGGCGTGGCCACCGGGCCGGTGCTGGTCGAGGACGGGCGCTTCATGCCGCTGCGCGCGCACCACGCCGCGTGGGCCGACGAAGCACTGGACAACGCCCTGGACGCGGAGCCGACCAGTGCGCGCGGCACCCTCCTGGGCGCGGAGGTGGTGCTCGACCCGGCGCACGGGTTCGAGTTCTTCGCGGGGCTGGCGCTGCCCGGCGTGGTCGTGGCCGGCGACCCGCCGCGCCTGGCCCACCGGGACGGCTCCTGGGTCCGGCACCTGGGCTCCTCGATCGCCCAGGGCGGTCCGCGCCGCCTCTGGGACGACGTCGAGGCCGCCTACGCGCGGTGGCGCGAGCTGGGCAGACCCCGCCGGCGGCACTTCACCTTCACCGCCACGTCCGCGGACCAGCACTTCTCCCTGCCCCGCACCCCCCACACCTGGCGCCTCTGACCCCGCTTCAGTCGAACAGCTCCTCCAGGAAGCCGCGCCGGCGGCGGTGGCCGTGGTACGGGTCGTGGTAGCCGGGGTGGACGGGCGGTGGCGTTCCGGGTGGTGGCTGGTAGGCGGGCACCGGGCCGGACGGCGTGCCGGGAGGGGGCTGGTAGGCGGGCGGCGGCTGGTACGCGGGCGGCGGACCGGCGGGCTGGGGCATGACGGGCTGGTGCGGAGGGGGCTGGTGCGGAGGGGGCTGGTGCACGGCCGGCGGGTGCGCGGCGGGTGGGTCGACGGGCGGCGGGTCGGCCGGTGCCGGGGTGTCGTCGGGCTGCCGGTCGTCGAACGGCTGGTCGTGAGGCTGCCGTTCGTCGGCGGTCTCGTCCGCCGCGGCCGGCACGACCCGCGTCTCCTGCTCCCCGTCCTGCGCCGGGTCGGGCCCCGCGACCGGCTCCGGAGCACGCTCCACGACGGGGACCGGCACCCCCACCGGCCCCGGGACCGGCACCCCCACCGGCAACGCCGGCACCGGCCCGCCCACCGGCAGGTACGGCGGCGCGTAGTGGGCCCGCTCGGCGGCGATGATCTGTTCGAGCTCACCGCCGTCGAGGAAGACGCCGTGGCAGTTCTCGCACTGCTCGACGTGCACGGAGCCGCGGGTGATGGTCCGCATGAGGTCCTGGCATTTCGGACAGATCACATGTTCGAGGGTACGCACGACACAAAGGTGACCGCTCCAGCACCTTGAGTCACCCCCGGGCCGTCGGTGAGCCATGATTCCTTGGTGTCCAGATTCCACCAGCGGGCCGTCCTGACCGGGTGCGTGCTGGCCGCCGTCCTCGCGGTGGCCGGCCTGTTCGTCACCGACTACGGCATCGACCCCGACGTGTGGCTGATCGGCCTGGTCCTCGGCTTCCTGGCGCTGCTCGCCGCGCTCGACCCGTGGCTCCAGCGCAGGCGCGCCGCCGGTCTCGCCACCGATGACAACCTCGCCGCCGCCGCGAACGCCCTCACCCAGGCCCTCCACACCCAGTGGAACGAGGAGTGCCGCGCCCGCGGCCTGACCGACCACCTGCTCGACCTGCACTGGAGCGCGCTGGAGGGTGAACCCGGGCACAGCGACGGCGTCCTGGGCGCGTACCGGCGCAGCGGCGGGCGCATGGTGTTCCTGGGCGAGGCGGGCGCGGGCAAGAGCACCACGGCGATGCTGCTCACCACCGGCCTGCTCGACCGGCGCCCCGACGAGGCGGTGCCGTTCCTGCTCCCCCTGTCCACCTGGGACCCGGGCGCGGAGGACGTGCGCACCTGGATGACCCGCCGCCTCTACGAGGACCACCCGGCGCTGCGCAACACCGAGCTGTACGGCAGCTACGCGGCCGAGCTCCTGGTGGAGCAGCGGCGCGTGTTCCCGGTGCTCGACGGCCTCGACCAGATCCCCGCCGAGCGCCGGGCCGACGCGCTGGACCGCATCAACCGGGCGTTCCCGAGGACCCAGCCGCTGGTGCTCACCTGCCGCACCGACGAGTTCGCCGGGGCGCGGGTGCCCGGCGCGCACGTGGTCGAGCTCCAGCCGCTGGACCACGAGGAGATCGCGGGTTACCTGCGGGCGACCTCGGACCCCGTGACGGCGGCCCGCTGGGAGCCGATCTTCCTGCACCTGCGCGACGAGCCGGACGACCGCCTGGCGGAGGCGCTGTCCACGCCGCTCTCGGTGTGGCTGGCCAGTGTCGTCTACGCCTACGGCGAGCCGAGCGAGCTGCTCGACCGCGGCCGGTTCCCCGACCGCCGCGCGATCGAGGACCACCTGGTGGACGCGCTGGTCACGGGCTCGTTCGGCGACCGCGGGATAGCCCACCAGGCCCGGTTGAGCCAGGTGTGGCCGAGGGACCGGGCGCGGCGCTGGCTGGCGTTCCTGGCCGGTCAGATGTGCGACCGGGGCGTGCGCGAGCTGGCCTGGTGGGACCTGCGGCACTCGGTCCGCGGCTCGTGGCTGGCGCTGCTGGGCGCGCTGGTGCTGGGCCTGATCGGCGGGTTCGGCGTGGCCTGGCTGATGGCCTACGCGAGCACGCCGGAGTTCGCGCCGCTGACCGGTCTGGTCGCCGGGCTGGCCGTGGCGGCGGCCGCGCTGCACGCGTCCCGGCAGCGCGCGCCGAAGCAGAAGCTGGGCGTGTGGCGCAGCCTGCTGGTGGTCAGCGGCGTGCTCGGCACGGCGGCCGGCCTGGTGTTCGGCGCCCTGTACGGGCTGTCGGCGGGCCTGGTCGTGGGCCTGGGCATCGCGGTGGCGGTGGCGCTGCGGTTCGCGCTGGGCAGCAGCGCCGAGCTGTCCCACCCGTCGAGTCCGAAGTGGACCATGGCGCGGGACCGCGTGGCGGTGTGGACCGGGTCGCTGGTGCTGGCCGTGGTGTTCGGCGCGGCCGGCGGGCTGGTGTTCGGGCCGCACCAGAGCGGCATGGTGGGCCTCGGCCTGGCGTGCGGGCTGATGCTCGGCTTCACGCTGTCCGTGCTGCACCTGCGCTGGTGGTGGTTCACCGTGGCGCGGGTGTGGCTGGCGCTGCGCGGCAAGCTGCCGTGGGAGCTGACCGCGTTCCTGGAGGACGCCCGCAAGCTCGGCGTGCTGCGCCAGGCGGGCGCCGTCCACCAGTTCCGGCACGCGCTGGTGCAGGACCGGCTGGCGGGCGCCCGCGACCGGGTGAGGTCAGGCGCCTAGCCGGCGCAGCCTGGTGATCGCCTCGTCCAGCACCTCGTCGCGCTTGCAGAAGGCGAAGCGCACCAGGTGCCGCCACTCGTCGGGGTGGTCGGTGAACACCTGCACCGGCACGCCCGCGACGCCGATCCGCTCCGGCAGCTCGCGGCACAGCTGCTCGCCGTCGGTGAAGCCGAGCGGGCGGACGTCCGCGGTGATGAAGTAGGTGCCCTCGCTGGGCCGCACCGCGAACCCCGCGTCGGCGAGGCCGGCGGCCAGCCGCGACCGCTTGTCCTGCAACGACGCCCGCAGCCGCTCGACCCAGTCCAGCTCGTGGCGCAGCGCGTGCGCCACGGCGGGCTGGAACGGCGCGCCGCCCACGAAGGTCAGGAACTGCTTGGCCGCGCGCACCGCGCCGACCAGCTCGGGCGCGCCGCACGCCCAGCCGATCTTCCAGCCGGTGCAGTTGAACGACTTGCCGGCGCCGGAGACGGTCAGCGTGCGCTCGGCCATGCCGGGCAGCGTGGCCAGCGGCACGTGCTCCCGGTCGTCGAACACCAGGTGCTCGTACACCTCGTCGGTGATGGCCACCACGTCGTGCTCGACGCACAGCCGCGCGACGGCGGCCAACTCGTCGCGGGTGAAGACCGTGCCGGTGGGGTTGTGCGGCGAGTTGACCAGCACCGCCCTGGTCCGCGGCCCGAACGCCGCCGCCAGCGCGGCCACGTCCAGGCCGAGGCGTCCGGTGCCGGGCTCCTCGACCAGGCCGACGGTGCGCCGGGTCGCCCCGGCCAGCGCCACGGACGCCGCGTACGAGTCGTAGTAGGGCTCGATCAGCACGACCTCGTCACCGGGCTCGACCAGCGCCAGCAGCGCGGCGGCGACGGCCTCGGTGGCGCCGACCGTGACCAGGACCCCGGTGTCGGGGTCGTGGTGGGTGCCGTAGCGCGCCCGGTGCTCGGAGATCGCCTGCCGGAGTTCCGGCGTGCCCGGACCCGGCGGGTACTGGTTGAGGCCGCCGTCGATGGCGTCCTTGGCGACCCGGAGCATCCCGGCAGGTCCGTCGGTGTCGGGGAAGCCCTGACCGAGGTTCACCGCCCCGGTGCGGTTCGCCAACGCGGTCATCTCCGCGAAGATCGTCGAGGTGAACGGCCGCAACCGGGGGACTAGCGCTGGTACCCGCACGACTCCGAATCTTCACGGACAATGGCGGTGTGGAGCAACTGACCGCAGCTGACCAGCTCAAGCGCCGTGGCCTGCGCCGGATGAAGCTCGTGGCGACGGGCTTCTTCCTGGCCGCCACCGCCGTCTTCGTCATCGCGCTGCTGTTCGAGGAGGGCGGTCCGGCCTGGGTGGGGTACGTGCGCGCGGCCGCCGAGGCGGGCATGGTCGGCGCGCTGGCCGACTGGTTCGCGGTGACGGCGCTGTTCCGCCGGCCGCTGGGGCTGCCGATCCCGCACACCGCGATCATCCCGAGCCGCAAGGACACCTTCGGCGACGCGCTGGGGTCGTTCGTCGGGCAGAACTTCCTGTCCGAGGCGGTGGTGCGGGACAAGCTGCGGCGCGTCGGCGTGGGGCGGCGGCTGGGCGAGTGGCTGGTGCGGCCGGAGAACGCCGAGCGGGTGACGTCCGAGCTGGCCAACGTGGTGCGCGGCGCGGTGACCGTGCTGCGGGACGAGGACGTGCAGGCGATCGTCGAGCAGGCGGTGGTGCGGCGGCTGGTGGACCGGCCGTGGGGCCCGCCGCTGGGCAAGCTGCTCGGGCAGGTGCTGTCCGACGGGGCGCACCACAAGCTGGTGGACCTGGTGTGCGACCGGGCCTACGACTGGGTGCGGGACAACTACGACAAGGTCATGGGCGTGGTGTCGGACCGCGCGCCGACGTGGTCGCCGAAGTTCGTGGACTCGCTGCTCGGCGACAAGGTCTACAACGAGCTGCTGAACTTCGCCTGGGCGGTGAAGACCGACGTCAACCACCCGATGCGGCTGGCGGTGGACCAGTTCCTGATCGAGTTCGCCGACGACCTGTGCACCGATCCGACCACCATGCAGCGGGCCGAGCAGGTCAAGCAGCAGGTGGTGGAGCACCCGGACGTGCAGCGGCTGATCGGGTCGGCCTGGGGCACGGCGAAGAAGATGCTGCTGGACGCGGCGGAGGACCCGTCGTCGGAGCTGCGGCGGCGGGTGCGCGAGGGGCTGCTGTCGTTCGGCCGGCGGCTGGTGGAGGACGAGTCGATGCGCGCGAAGGTCGACGGGTGGCTGGAGGGCGCGGCGGCGTACGTGGTGACCCACTACCGCGACGAGATCACCACGCTGATCACCGACACGGTCGAGCGCTGGGACGCCGAGGAGACCTCGCGCAAGATCGAACTCCAGGTCGGGCGGGACCTCCAGTTCATCCGCATCAACGGCACGGTCGTGGGCGCCCTGGCCGGCCTGGTGATCTACACCGTCGGCCAGCTGGTCACCTGACCAGCGCGCCACCCCGCGAGTCGTACGCCCAACCCGCGCGAGTCGTACGCCCAGACCCCGCGTGTCGTACGTTCCGGCCCGGCGAGTCGTACGTCCAGACCCGTCGAGTTCGCGGTTCAGGTCACGCTCAGGGCGCGGCGCTCGCGCCAGTTGCGCGCCTTCTCCCGGTTCCCGCACGTCTGCATCGAGCACCAGGTGCGCGAGCGGTTGCGCGATCGGTCGAAGAACGCCCACCGGCAGTCGTCCGCCTGGCAGATCTTGAACCGCTCCCACGAGCCCAGGACCGCCAGCCGCGCCGCCGCGCCGAGCACCGCGCCCAGGGCGTCGGTGCCGGACATGGTCGGCACGCCGCGGCTGAGGTCGACCCGGACCAGGCCCGCGGCGGGGGTGGGATCGGGTCCGTCGTGCCGTTCACCCAGCGAGGCCCGCAGCGAGTCGCGGGCGGCGCGGACCTCCGCCGGGTCACCCGGCCGGCCTAGGCCGCGCTCGGTGACCCACGCGCGCCAGGCGGCGACGCTGTCCAGCACGTCCGTGCCGAGTTCGAGGTCCCTGGTGTTCAGGAAAGCGAGCAGCAGCTCCACATCGTGTTCCGCATCGCCGGCTCGACCCTGCGCGAGAGCCGCGTGGTCCCAGCCGGCCGCCAGACCAGTCACCCCTCCACTGTAGGCGTCGGATGGTCACGATGTGGCT
This sequence comes from Saccharothrix lopnurensis, assembly GCF_042658445.1. NCBI lineage: Bacteria > Bacillati > Actinomycetota > Actinomycetes > Pseudonocardiales > Pseudonocardiaceae > Saccharothrix > Saccharothrix lopnurensis. The sequence continues at coordinate 210,519 of NZ_JBHSQO010000006.1, forward strand.
AAGTAACCGTCAAGTGGTTTTCAGCGGTTAGCCCTTCTGCCCTTTCGGGTGGCATCCCCCGTTCCTCCGATCGGGTTATGAACACGGTGTATACCTCGTGTGTATAGTCGCTCTCATGTCGATCGGACACGCCCTGCTGGGCCTGCTGGAAAAGGGCCCCCGGCACGGGTACGACCTGAAGAGGGCCTACGACGAGCGCTTCGGCCACGACCGGCCGCTGCACTACGGGCAGGTCTACACGACGTTGTCGCGCCTGCTCCGCAACGGCCTGGTCGAGGAGGCCGGGGTCGAGGCGGGCGACGGCCCGGAGCGCAAGCGGTACGCCATCACCGACGCGGGCGTGACGGACGTGGAGCGCTGGCTGACGACCCCGGAGAGACCGGAGCCGTACCTCCAGAACACCCTGTACGCGAAGGTCGTGCTGGCCCTGCTGTCCGGCCGCAGCGCGGACGACGTGCTCGACGTCCAGCGCTCCGCGCACCTGGGGACGATGCGCGAGCTGACCAGGCGGAAGGCCGACGGCGACCTGGTCGACCAGCTGATCTGCGACCACGCCCTATTCCACCTCGAAGCCGACCTGCGCTGGCTGGAGCTCACCGCCGCGCGCCTCGGCCAGCTGAAGTCGGCGGTGACCCGGTGAACCCCCTGCTGGAAGCGGTCGACCTGCACAAGTCGTTCGGGCCGACCCCGGCGCTCGACGGCGCGGGCCTGCGGGTGCGCGCCGGCGAGGTCGTCGCCGTCATGGGCCCGTCGGGCTCGGGCAAGTCGACCCTGCTGCACTGCCTGGCCGGCATCCTCCAGCCCGACTCGGGCACGGTGCGCTACCGCGACGTGGAGCTGAGCGCGCTGGGTGACGGACCGCGCAGCGAGCTGCGGCGCACCGACTTCGGGTTCGTGTTCCAGTTCGGCCAGCTGGTGCCGGAGCTGAGCTGCCTGGAGAACGTGGCGCTGCCGCTGCGCCTGGGCTCGGTGAAGCGGCGCGAGGCCGAGGCGCGCGCCCGCGAGTGGCTGGAGCGGCTGGAGGTGGCCGACGTGGCGGACAAGCGCCCCGGCGAGACCTCCGGCGGCCAGGGCCAGCGCGTCGCGGTGGCGCGGGCGCTGGTGACGGGCCCGAGGGTGGTGTTCGCCGACGAGCCGACGGGCGCGCTCGACTCGCTCAACGGCGAGCGGGTGATGCAGCTGCTGGTCACCGCCGCCAAGGAGACCAACGCGGCCGTGGTGCTGGTGACGCACGAGGCGCGCGTGGCGGCGTACTCCGACCGCGAGGTCGTGGTGCGCGACGGCCGGTCCCGCGAGATGGAGCCGGTCCGGTGATGAGGTGGCTCTCCGACCTGGCCCTCGGCGTCCGGCTCGCCCTCGGCGGCGGGCGCACGTCATGGGTCCGGCTCGCGCTGACCGGCGCGGGCATCGGCATCGGCGTCGCCGTGCTGCTGGCGGCGTCGTCGGTGACGACCGTGCTGTCCGAGCGCGACGCCCGCTCGTCCGCGACCCAGGAGGTCACCGCCGAGTCGCCGCCGAGCGGTCAGGACGTGCTGTACCAGGCGTACTGGAACACGGAGTACCGCGGCGACTCGATCGACGGCCGGTTCGTGCGGGCCTCGGGTCCGGGCGCGCCGGTGCCGCCGGGCACGTCGCGGGTGCCGGGCGACGGCGAGGTCTTCCTGTCACCCGCCCTGGCGGAGCTGCTGGCCTCCCCGGAGGGCGAGCTGCTGCGCGAGCGGTTCCCGCAGGAGGTGGTCGGCACGATCGGCCGGTCCGGCCTGAACGCGCCGCACGACCTGCGGTTCTACGCGGGTGACGCGACGGTGTCCGAGGAGGACGGCACCGCGGTCGTCTCGTTCGGGGGCCAACTGCGGGAACGCTCGCTGGACCCGATCCTGTCGCTGCTGATCGTGGTCGGCGTGGTGGCGCTGCTGTTCCCGGTGCTGGTGTTCGTGGGCATCAGCACGCGGCTCGCGGGTTCCGAGCGGGACCGCAGGCTGGCGGCGCTGCGGCTGGTCGGCGCGGGCGCGCAGCGCGTGCGGCGGATCGCGGCCGGCGAGTCGCTGCTCGGCGCGTTCGTCGGGTTGGCCGTGGGCGTGGCGCTGTTCCTGGTGGCCCGCCAGTTCGTGGAGCGGGTCCGGTTGATGGGCCTCAGCGTGTTCGTCGAGGACCTGACCCCGTGGCCGCCGTCGGCGGTGCTGATCGGCGTGCTGGTGCCGGTGCTGGCCGTGGTGACCTCGATCGTGGCCATGCGCCGCACGGTGATCGAGCCGCTGGGCGTGGTGCGCCGCACGAAGCCGGTGCAGCGGGTGCTGTGGTGGCGGGTGCTGCCGATCATCATCGGCTCCGGCGCCCTGCTCACCCAGACCGGCACGATGGGCGGGGCGGACGGCCGGGCGTCCGAGCCGATCCTGATCGGCGGCATCATGATGCTGCTGCTGTCCATCCCGCTGCTGCTGCCGTGGGTGGTCGAACGAGCGGTCGGTCGCCTGTGCGGCGGCGCGCCGTCGTGGCAGCTGGCCATCCGCAGGCTCCAGCTGGAGAGCGGCACGGCCGCCCGCGTGGTCGGGGGCGTGGCCGTGGTGCTGGCCGGCGGCATCGCCCTCCAGTCGATGCTGGCGAGCGCGGAGACCCTGGTCGTCGACCGCCGGCAGCCGGAGGCCGACCTGAGCCGGGTCCAGGTCAACCTGCGCGACGCCACGCCGGAGGTGACCGCCGAGACCGTGGCGCTGCTGGGGCGGTCGGTGGGCGTGGAGCGGGTCCACCCGCTCCAGGGCCTGGCGTTCGTCCGCGGCGAGGACGAGTACGGCTCGATGAACATCGGCACGTGCGAGGTGCTGCGCGCCTACGTCGCGCTGCCGTCCTGCCAGGAGGGTGACGCGTTCTTCGTGGTCCCCGAGGAGGAGCCGAACTCGGGCTTCGACACGCCGCTGGAGCCGGGCCAGCGGGTGACCGTGGTGCTCGACCAGGAGCAGGTGCCGTCCGGTCCCCGGTGGACGATCCCGGAGTTCACCGAGGTCGAGCAGGGCGCCGAGAGCGGGGGCCGCCACTACGGCCTGATGGTGACGCCGTCGCTGGCGGAGGGGCTGCCGCTGGAGTCCGCGTACGCAAGCGTGCTGGTGCGGGTCGACCCGGCGCAGCCGGACATCGCCGAGCACGTCCGCAACGCCCTGGCGCCGATGACCTGGCAGGTCCACACGTCGTACTTCGGCGACACCGGCGTTTCGCAGCGGGTGGAGGAGTTCCAGAGCATCCGGAGCGCCCTGCTGGCGGGCTCGCTGATCACCCTGCTGCTGGCCGGTGCGAGCCTGCTGGTGCTGGCCCTGGAGCAGGTGCGGGAACGCCGGCGGCCCCTGGCGGTGCTGGCCGCCAGCGGTGTGCCCCGGGGTGCCCTGGGGCGGTCGCTGCTGTGGCAGAACGCCGTGCCGCTCCTGCTCGCCCTGGTGGTGGGCATCGCGGTGGGCGGCACCCTGGCCGCCCTGCTGCTCAAGATCATCACGCAACCGATCGTGCTGGACTGGGCGGGCATCGGCGTGCTCAGCGGCACGGCGGCCCTGATGGTCGTGGTGGTCACGCTGCTGTCCCTGCCGTCGTTGCGCCGGGCGACCGGTGCCCTGGGCCTGCGATCGGAGTGACGCACGACACCACCGGCGCCGCCGTCCCACGACTTTCTCGCGACGGCGGCGCCTCCCCAGGCCACGCGACCCGGCTCCGCGGCGTCTTAAAGGACGTGATCTCTTTCCTCGACGACATCGTGGGAGCCGGCGGCCGGAGCGCGCGGGGTGCGCTCCGATGAGGTGGGTCGCCGATCTGGTCCTGGGCGTCCGGCTGGCTGTCGGGGGCAGCCGGACGTCGTGGGCCAGGTTGGCGCTCACCGCCACCGGGGTCGGGCTGGGCGTGACCGTGCTCCTCCTGGCCGCCTCGATCGGACCGGCCCGCGAGGCCAAGTCCGAGCGGGTGCGGGCCGCGGCGGTCACCTCGGCCGAGGACCGGGCGGCCACGCTGAAGGTCCGCCGGGTCACCGTCCCGTGGCAGGGGCGCGTGATCAGCGGGGTGGAGCTGGCCGCCACCGCTCCCGACGCGCCCGCCCCGCCGGGGGTCGGCCGCGTCCCCGGTCCGGGCGAGTTGGTCGTCTCGCCGGAGCTGTTCGAGCTGATGCGCACCGACGACACCGTCCGCGCCCGCTTCCCGGAGAGCGTGATCGGCGTGATCGCCGACGCGGGCCTGCCCAGGCCGAAGTCGCTGCTCTTCTACGCCGGGCTGCCACCGGCGCACGTCGAGGCCGCCGACGGTGCCACCGGGTTCGGCAGCGACCTGCCGGGCACGACGCTGCTGCCCGCCTACCGCCTGCTGATGGTCGCCGCGATCAGCGCCCTGCTGGTGCCGCTCGGCATCTTCGTCGTGGTCGCCACCCGCCTCGGCGCCACCGGCCGCGCCCGGCGCCTGGCCGCGATCCGCCTGGTCGGCGCGTCCCGCCGGCAGCTGCGGTGGATCGCCGGCGGCGAGACGCTGACCGGGGCGGTGCTGGGCCTGTTCGTCGGCGTGGCGCTGTTCTTCGCCGCCCGGCCGCTGGCCCGGTTCATCGAGGTCGAGGGCGTCGGCTTCTTCCCCACCGACCTGCTGCCCGACCCGCTGCTGGGCGCGCTGATCGCGCTGGGCGTGCCGGTGGTCGCGGTGGTGTCGGCCCTGCTCGCCCTGCGGGCCGAGGAACCGGGGCCGCTGGGTCTGGTCCCCGCGGTCGAGGTGCCCGCCCGGCGGGCGTGGTGGCGGTTCGCGCTGGTCGGCGCCGGGGCCGTGGTGCTCGTGGTGATCTCCGCGGTCGGCGGGTTCTGGGAGGTCATGACCGACTCACGGCTGGCCGTCGGCATGGGCCTGGGCATCGCGCTGGTCCTCGCGGGCACCGGCGCGGTGTTGCCGTGGCTGGTCGGGAAGGTCGCCCACCACGTGCAACCGGACGGCGTCGCGCCCATGCTCGCCCTGCGCGCGCTGCGGTTCGACGCCGGCACGGCCCGCGTCCTGTCCGGTGTCGTGGTGGTGCTGACCGGGTCGCTGACGCTCCAGGTGCTGCTCGGCGTGGCCGCGCAGATCACCGCCGCCCCGCCCGTGGACGACCCCGACCGCTGGGTGCTCGACCTGTCCGGGCACACGCCGGTCCGCTCGCTGGAGGAGGCGATCTCCCTGGTGGGCGGGGTGGAGCGGGTCGACGAGGTCCGCCGGTACCACCCGCGCGAGGTGCCGGGCACCTCCCTGGTCAGCGCGGACTGCGCCGAGCTGGCCGAGCGCCTGCGGGTGGAGGACTGCGCGCCGGGCTCGGCCTACCTGGTCGGCGGCCGGGGTCCCGCGCCGGGCACCGCGCTGACCGTCGAGGGCAGGCGGTGGGTGGTCCCGCAGCACCGGCGGGTCGAGGTCGACGACGTCCGGTGGGGCCTGTACGTCGCGGGGGGCGCGGACCCCGTGCTGGCGGCGGTCCCCCCGGCCGAGCTGGTGGTGCACGGCGCGCCGGACGAGTCGTTCGGCGACCGGCTGCTGGCCGCCACCGGGCGGGTCGACCGGGCCGTCACGCTGCGCGCGCCGTTCGAGGCGGGCCAGGTCGAGCTGTTCACGTCGCTGCGCGGCGGCGTGATCGGCGGTTCGGTGCTGCTGACCCTGCTGGCCGTGGTCGGGCTCGTGGCGGCGGCCGTCGACCAGGTGCTGGAGCGCGCCCGACCGACGGCCGTGCTGGCGGCGAACGGCGTGCCGCACCGGGTGCTCGCGGTGTCCGCGCTGTGGCAGTCGGCCGTGCCCACGGCGCTCGGCACCGGCCTGGCCGTGCCCATCGGCGTCGGCACGGCGTGGCTGGTGGTGCCGACCTCGTCGTTCCGCGTCGAGTGGACCGAGATCGCCGCCCCGGTGGCCTCGGCGGCGGTCGTCGTGCTCGCGATGTCGGCGTGCACGCTGCCCGCGCTGCGCTCGGCGATCCACCCGACCGCCCTGAGAACCGAGTAGCGACGCACCGGAACGATCTTCGGTTCCCAGCACCACACCATCGAGCGGTAGGAGTATCCCCAGGTCAGACCGGCGGCCTTTGTTGATGTGCAAGATCGAACCAACACCGAACTGCTCGCTCTCGCCCACGCCGGCGACGAGACCGCCTGGCAGGAGATCGTCCGCAGGCACGTGCGCCTGGTCTGGGCGGTGCCCCGCTCGCACCGCCTGGGCCCGGAGGACGCGGCCGACGTCTGCCAGACCACCTGGCTCGCGCTGGCCGAGAACCTGACCCGCATCCGCCGCCCGGAACGGCTGGGCGCGTGGCTCGTGACCACGGCCCGGCACGAGTCGCTGACCGTGCTGCGGCTGCGCGGCCGCGAAGCGCCCGCCGAGCTGTGGCCACCACCCGACCACGCGCCGACGCCCGAGGACGCCGTGCTCGCCGACGAGGCCGACGCCCGGCTGTGGCGGGCGTACGCGACGCTGGGCGACCGGTGCCGGGAGATCCTGCGGCTGGCCGCGTTCGCGCCGGAACTATCGTTCACGCAGGTCGCGGAGGCGGTGGGGCTACCGGTCAACAGCCTCGGGCCCACACGCTCCCGGTGCCTGGCCGCGTTGCGCCGGCGCATCGGCGTGGAGGTGGCCAGGTGACCGCCGACCGCCTGCTGCTCGACGCCCTCGCCCACCTGGTCGACCACCTCGACCCCACGCCCGACGAGCTGGCCGGGCGAGCCGCCGGGGCCCTCGCCGAACGCGTCGAGGCGACCCCGATGCGGATGCTCACCGACTCGGCCCTGGTCACGCCGCCGGGGACGCGCGGTCGGTGCGCCACCCGAACGCTGCGCTTCGTCGGCCTGGACCTGCTGCTCGACCACGCCATCAACGGCCTGCACGCCACCGGACTCGCCGGCGCCGGACTCACCGGCACCGGACCAGCCAACGCCGCCGCCGTGCTCCACCACGCCGGCGCTCCCCAGCCGCACCACTCCATCCCCCGTCCCGCGAACGCTTCCCACCCACACCACTTCGCCCCCGATCCCGCCAACGCTCCTGCGCCCGGTTCCGTCCACCCCGGCCCCGTCCACCCCGGCCTCCCAACCTCCGACCTCCTCGCCCCCGGCGCGGTGGCCGTGGCCCGGTGGCCCGGCGGCGAGGCCCGGACGACAGTGGACCGGGCGGGCTGGTTCCACCTGGACGGCGTGCCGTCCGGACCGGTCCGGTTCCTGCTGCTCGGACCGGCGACCCGCCACGCCACCCCGTGGTTCGTCGCATGACGCCCGAACGCACCCGCGCCCTGGTCGACCGGGCGGAAGCGCTGCTCAGCACCGGCCTGGTGCGGGAGGCGAACGCCGTGCTCCGGGCCGCCGTGACCTCGCGCCTGCCGGAGGCCCTGCTGCTCGCGGCGCGCTGCGCGTTGCGCGACGGCAACGCCATCGTGGCGCGCGCCCTGGCAGCGGAAGCGGAAACCTCCTTCCGCGCCGAGGACCGGCCGTCCTGGGTGCCGGTCGCACGGGCGTTCGCCCTGCGCGCCGGCGCACCGGGTTCGGCGAGCGCGGTCGCGGCGGCGTGCGACGAGCAGGGCCACCACGAGGCCGCGGCCGAACTGCGGCTGGCCCTCGTGCCGGCGGAGGCCGCCGCGCACCGGCACCGGGGCACCACGCGGTCCAGGGCCGTCGGCTGGCTCGCCCGAGCCCGCCTGGCCACCTCGCGCAGGGACGCGGTCGCCGCGTGCCGCGCGGGACTCGCCCTCACCAAAACCGACCCCGACACCGACACCCGCGGAGACCTGGTGGAACTCGCCCTCGACCACGCCCTGACCAGCCGGGACGCCCGATCGGTGCGGTACTGGGGTGAGCGCCGCCACGGCGCGCCGCCCGTGCCGACGCCCGAGGTGGGCGAGGTGCGCGCCGAGCTGAGGCTGGCGCGCGTGCGGGGCGAGCACGACCGGATCGCGTACCTGGAGCGGGAGGTGCGCAGGCTGTCGTTCGCGGCGGGCACCGCCCACGACCCGGTCGTGCCGCTGGCGGACGTCGTGGACGTGCTGGGCGACCGGGCCCTGCTGATGTTCATCAGCCACCGTGGTCGCCTGGTCGCGGTGTCGGTCGCGGGTGGTCGGGTCAGGCTCCACGACCGCGGCGACGCCCGCACCGCGGCTCGACACGTTCGAGCGATCTCTCTCGCCGCCACCTCACGCGCAGTGGTCGGCTCGCCGGGGACCGGATCCGCCGCACCGCACGCGGTGGCCGAGCTCGACGGCCTGCTGCGGCCGGCCGGGGACCGGGGGCTGGTGATCGTGCCGAGCCCGGAGCTGGCGCGGGTGCCGTGGGCGGCGCTGCCGTCGGCGCGGGGGCGGGCGGTGTCCGTGGCGCCGTCGGCCGGCTGCTGGTTCCGGGCCGCCTCACGGCCGTTGGCGCTGGACAGGAGGTTGTGGGTGGCCGGTCCCGAGCTCCGGCACGCGTGGCGCGAGGTGGAGGCTTTGCAGCAATTGCACGGTGGCGGGTTCCGCTCCACCGTGGACGAAACGCTGGCGGGAATGGCGCACGTGGACGTCGCCCACATCGCCGCACACGGGGTGCGTCAAGATGAGCTGTTTTCCTATTTGCAACTTGACGATGGACCTTTGCACGGACATGACCTGGACAGCCTGACCAAAGTTCCCCCGATAGTGGTGCTGTCCGCGTGCGAATCCGGTTTGGCGCGGGTCCTGCTGCGCCGGGGCGCGCGCGTGGTCGTGGAAAGCGTGCGGGCCGTGCCCGACGACCGGGTGGTCGACGTCATGATCGATCTGCACGCCGGGCTGAAACACCCAGCGCAAGCGCTTGCGGATGCCCAGGCGCGGCACGGGGACCTGGGTTTCGTGTGCGTGGGGGCCGGATGAGCAGTCGAACACGAGCTACCTTCGGGTATGCCGGTCGACCCCGCCACATATTCACCTGATCAGCTTAATCATTTCGTTGGTACCGAGGATCACCCCACGCCACCCGCAGCACACCGAACCCCACAACGTCGATCGAGTTCAGGCAGCAAAAGGCGCACACCTCCGTCCACACAGGACAAAACCACCACCACCCGGCGCGGACCTGAGAAACTCTCACCCGATGTGGTGGAGGCGACGGACGGTGTTCACGGAGGGGTGCGACAACCCGGACAGCCGCACCGCACCGCCCTTCCGAGTGGGTTCCGCCGGAGAAAGTTCGAAAATGCGGTGACCAGTGATAGACATAGCGAAACGTCGACCTCGAACGGTCCGTCCCGTTCGCCGTAACCGGAACGGTGGTGATCCCCAGTGGCAGTTCCCGACGCGGTGCGCCGCAGCGGATCACTGCTGGTGCGGGCCCTGACCGTAGGCGGTTTGGCGACGGCGGCTTGGCTGGTGTGCGCCGGTTCGGCGGCGGCGGAGGACCACCCCGGCGACGTGGCGGACCTCCTCGCCGCACCGGACCTCCACTCCCCGGGTGCCTACTCCCCCGGCGCCCACTCCCCCGCCGCGGACTTCGCGTTCGGCACGGACTTCCCGTCCACGGCGGCGGACCTCGGGTTCGACGAGCGGCGGGCGCAGGCCGACGCGCTGCTCCACGCCGCGGTGCCGGCACACGGGTCGGCGGGGATCTTCGAGATCCCCCCACTGTTCTTCGTCCCGCAGCTCGTCGTCCCGCAACCGGTGGAGCAACCCGCGGGGGTAAGCCAGGTCCTGGCGAACGAGGCGTTCTTCGCCGACACCCCCTTCGCCGACGACCCCTTCACCGACGAGGGCCAGTCGTACTCGGGCTCCACCCACTCCACCTACAGCCACTCGGGCTCGGCGACGAACACGATGCCCGCACCGATGTACGAGGCGAAGGTGGCCGCGAAGGCAGCCGCCCGAGCGGCAGCCGAGGCCACCCCCGCCTCACCGATCGAGGACCCGCCCCCAACCCCACCGGCCACCCCCACAGCGGACCCGGCACCCTGGGCGATCACCACGACGTTCTCGACCGCGGCACCGGACGCGCAGTCCACCAGGACCGCCGAGGTGACCTGGGAAGCGCCGGAGCACAACGTGCCCGCCCCGGCCCCGAAGCAGGCCCCCGCGCCCAGCGCGCCGACGGCCTCCTCCTCCAGCGCCGACAACGGCGGCGGTCACCGAGGTGGCCTCATCGCCTCCCTCACCGGCCAGTCCGGCGTGGAGCGGACGACCGCCTGGTCGGTAGAACGCCGCGACGACGGGCGGTCGCCCGGCAGCGTGCCAGGTCTGCCCAGCACGTCACCCGACTGAGTTCCGCGGGACCCGTGTGCCCCGAGCACACGCCAGCCGCAGTCATCCGGCACTGAGAACGAAGCCGCTGTCCGGCGCCGACGCGCCCCAGCACACCAACAGGCTTCCCGTTCCTGCCGACCGCGCCCCGGCAGGAACGGGCATGGATCCCGTCGCAGCGCTGCCCCCGCAGCGATGGGATCGCACGGGAGCCTGCGGTGGGGGATGCCACTCCCTGGAGCGTCTCCCACCGCAGGTCCAAAGACCACCGTCGGGTTCCGGCCCATCGAGGGGCTGCGCCGGAACCCGACGGGGCGGTTGATCACACGATGGAGTGATCAACGCCAAAACATGTACGAAAACGGGCCCCTCGCGCATCGGTTGAACATGAGGAACCCCGAGCGACCACCACCGCCACCCCACGAGCCGACCGCCCCTCCGGTCCATTGGACGAGCCGGCAGGAGGACCAGGCGGGGGCAGACGACCCGAGCGGGCAGGCAAAGCGGCAGGGTGATCGAGCAGCCGGGCCGACCAGCTTGCCGCACCGAACGGTCACACGAGCCGAGCCAGCAGCCGAAGCAGGTGGCCGGAGCAGGTGGCCGAGACAGCAGGCTGGCAGGGCCGGGCAGCCGAGCAGCCGGCCAGGCGAGTCGGGTAGCCAGGCAGCCAGCTGGCAGGGCCGCCGGGTAGCCAGCGGGGCGAGTCGCGGGTAGCCAGACGGCCAGCTGGCAGGGCCGGGCAGTCGGAGCCGGGCCGGAGCCGGAGCCGGAGCACAGGGTGACCCAACCCGGTCAAGCGACCGGGATGGCGATGTCCTCCTCGCTCACCAACCCCGTGCCGTTGACCGACCCCGCCACCACCCCGAGCCGGCGAACGGCGTCGCGCAGGACGTCCGGCGGCTGGACGTAGGGCAGTCGCAGCCAGCGCTCGAAGCCGCCGTGGGCGCCGAAGCGGGCCCCCGGCGCCAGACGAAGACCGTGGTTCTGGGCCACCACCGCGATCCGGGTGCTGACCGGCGCGTCGAGCTCGCACCACACGCTCAGCCCACCCGCCGGGCGGGTGAAGCGCCACGTTGGGCAGTGCTCGCGCAGGCCGGCCATCAGGACGTCGCGGTGGGCGGCCAGCTGGGCGCGACGCTCGCGGAGCGCGGGGTCCGGGTCCGCGAGGAGGTCGGCCAGGACCAGCTGGTCGACCACCGCGGACCCCAGGTCCAGGGCCGTTCGCGTGGAGATCAACCGGTGGACCACCTCGGCCGACGCGCGGATCCAGCCGATGCGCAGGCCGCCCCAGTGGGACTTGCTTGCCGACCCCAGGGTGATGACCACGTCGTCGGCGAGGGCCGCCATCGCGGGTGGGCCGTCCAGGGGGTCGCCGTCCAGGTCCAGTTCCACGATGGTCTCGTCCACCACCAGCGGGGTCCTGGCGCGGCGGGCGATGTCGGCCAGTTCGACGCGCCCCTCGGCGTCCAGGCGGTGCGCGGTGGGGTTGTGGAAGTCCACCACCACGTACGCCATCCGCGGCGCGGCCTGGCGGAGCGCGGCGGCCATGCCGGGCAGGTCCCAGCCGGTGTCGGTCATGGCCACCGGGACGGGGATCGCCGAGACGGCCTTGATCGCGTCCAGGGCGTTGGGGTAGCTCGGTTGCTCGACCAGCACCCGGTCGCCGGGGCCGGTCAGCAGGCGCAGCGTCATGGCCAGCGCGTGCTGGGCCCCGCTGGTGACCACGATCTGGTCGGGTGTCGTGGGCACGCCCCGCATTTCGTAGCGGGCGGCGATGCGCGCGCGCAGGTCCGGGTGCCCGTGCTCGTAGTAGCCGTGGTCCGCCAGCTGCTCGGGGAGGCGGCGGCGGACGTTGTCGAAGGCGGTCAGCACGCCGGGCAGGGCGGGTGGGGCGGCGCGGGCGAAGTCGATCATGCTGTGGCCGACGAGCGGGGTGTCCGGGGTGATGCCCATCGTGCCGCTCGGCAGGCTGATCCACGTCCCGGCGCCGCGGCGGCTGGCGACGAGGCCCTCCGCGCGCAGCTGGTCGAGGGCCGCGGTGATCATGGTGCGGCTGACCGGGAGGGCTTCGGCCAGTTCGCGCTCCGCGGGCAGCCGGGTGCCGGCGGGCAGTCGGCCGTCGAGGACGAGCAGGCGGATGGCGGCGGCCAGGTCCGCGGAGCCCTGGCGCGCTCCTCGACGACGCCACTCCCCCAGCAGGCGGGCCAATCGGGTACCGGAGATGCGTCCACCGGGCACGGTCATGAGGCCAATTATCGGTTATTGGCTCTGGAGTACAAGGCCAATAGCGACAGAAGATGGCCACATGCTTGCTGCGCTCATCCCGGTGCCCGTCTCCGTCTCGCCGCTCCGCCGCGTCCCGCAACTCCTGGTCGGGCTCTGGCTCTACGGCGCGAGCATGGCCCTCCAGCTCCGCGCGGGCCTCGGGCTGGAACCGTGGGGCGTGCTGCACGAGGGCCTGACCGAGCTCACCGGGTTCTCCTTCGGCCTGGTCACGGGCCTGGTGGGCGCGCTGGTGCTGCTCTGCTGGATTCCGCTGAGACAGCGACCGGGCGTCGGCACGGTGGCCAACGTCGTCGTCATCGGTGTCGCGGTGGACGTGACCCTGGCGTTCCTGCCGGGGCCGACGGCCCTGCTGCCGCGCGTCCTCTTCCTGGTCGCGGGCATCGTGCTGAACGGCCTGGCCGCCGCCACCTACATCGGCGCCCGGCTGGGCCCCGGTCCGCGCGATGGCCTGACCACCGGTTTCTGCGCGCGGACCGGGACCTCGGTGCGCCTGGTGCGCACGGTCGTGGAGGTGGTGGTGCTGTCGGCGGGCTGGTTGCTCGGCGGCACGATCGGTGTGGGCACCGTCCTCTACGCCGTCGCGATCGGCCCGCTGACCCAGGCGTTCCTCCCGCTGGTCACGTGGGCTGGTTCACGACCCGCTTCCTGAGTTCGACGTAGTTCACGCCGCGCGCCCCCAGCACCTCGGCCACCAGCCCCCGCTGGGACAGCAGCGCCAGCAGCACGTGCTCCTGCCTGAGCGTGTTGTGGCCGAGGTCACGGGCTTCGAACAGGCTGCGCTCCAGCGTCTGCTTGGCGGCGGCGGTGAACGGCAGGTGGTTGCCGAAGAACCGCCGTCGCCGCTTGGGCGCCGCGGCGAGCGCGCCCTCGCCGTGGGTGCGCTCGACCGACGCCACGATCCGGTCGACATCGATGCCCAGCCCGCGCAGCGCCTCGGCGTCGGCGTCGCTGAGGCCGCCCTTGCGCCGGGCGGCGGCGAACGCGCCGACCACCTCGTCGCGCACCAGGTCGAAGCCCGCGAGCACGGGCGCGTCGAGCAGCGCCAGCGCCAGGTGCTCCGGCCCGATCTCGGGCGCGTCGAGCCGCTCGGCCTCGACGACGGCGTCGTGCACCGCCTGCCGGGCCTCCCTGGTGAACCGTTCCGCGATCATCGTCCTCCCCCGTGCTTCTTGTGGACGGCCTGCCGGGTGACCCCCAGCTCGGCCGCGATCTCCTGCCAGGACCAGCCGCGCGCGCGGGCGTTGCGCACCTGGACCGCTTCGAGCGTTTCGAGCAGCCGACGCAGTGCGCTGACCGCCCGCAGCCCGACCCTCGGGTCCTGGTCGCCCGCCGCCGAGGCGAGTTCGGTTGCCTCCGTCATGGCGTCAACTCTGGTTGACAAGCGCGCTCTTGTCAACCCAGGTTGACGGTCTAGGCTCGGGAACCGATGCCCGAGATCACCACCGTCGAACGCGCCGGCGTCGGCCTGGACGGCCTGCCGCGCCCCACGGAGGACCGGGTCGTCGTCCTCCCCGACGCCGTGGTGCTGCTGGACGGCGCCACCTCGCCGACCCCGCGCGCACGCGATGGCGGCTGGCACTCCCGGCACCTCGCCGCGGCCCTGACCACCGAGCTGACCCGCGCACCCACCGGTTCACCGGTCGACCTGGCCGACGCCCTCGCGCGGGCGATCGAACGGCTCGCTCGCGAGCACGGCCTGACCCCGGGCGACTCCCCGTCCAGCACGGTCGCCGTCCTCCGCTGGACCGACACCTCGGTGGACGCGCTGGTGCTGGCCGACAGCCCGGTGGTGGTGTTCACCGATCGCGGGGTGGACGTGCTCGCCGACACCCGGCTGCGCGACCTGCGCGGGCAGGTCGACCGGATCACCGACTGGCGCAACCGCGAGCACGGCTGGTGGGTGGCCGAGGCCGATCCGGCGGCCGCGCACCGGGCGCTGCGGCGCAGGTGGCCGCGCCACGAGGTGCGCGCCGCCCTGGTCGCGACCGACGGCGTCTCGTGCGGGGTGGACGACTACGGCCTGTTCGACTGGCCGGAGGTGCTGGAGATCACGCGGGAAAAAGGCGCGGAAGCCGTCCTGGACGCCATTCGCGCGGCCGAGGCCGGCGATCCGGACCGCATCGCGTGGCGGCGGCCGAAAGCGCACGACGACCAGGCGCTCGCGGTCGTCGCATTCGGGGGTGGAAAATGAAGAAAGCCCCTCGCGCGATCGCGAGGGGCTTTCTTCGACGTAGTGGTGGCCAGGGGCGGGGTCGAACCGCCGACCTACCGCTTTTCAGGCGGTCGCTCGTACCAACTGAGCTACCTGGCCAGGTGGCAACCCGGCCGTGTAGCCGAACTGCTCTTGCGACCCAGACGGGACTCGAACCCGCGACCTTCGCCGTGACAGGGCGACGCGCTAACCAACTGCGCCACTGGGCCTTGCTGCACTGCTCTGCCTTGCCGATCTTACTGTACTACGTGCCCCCAACGGGATTCGAACCCGCGCTACCGCCTTGAAAGGGCGGGGTCCTAGGCCGCTAGACGATGGGGACCAGTTCCTCCAGCAGCCTCTTGGGCCACCTTCTTCCCAGGCCCTCCACGCTGTCCGGTGGAAGCATCGTAAGCATAGGGCACAAGGGTGCGCACTTCCAAAACGGGGGTGGCACTTCGCGTTGACCTGCGCGAATTACCCCGCCGGATACCCCGGAACCCCGTCGCGGCGACCCGGCCGACGCCCGCGCGACCGCGGACCCGACCGGGCCGACCGGACGTCCTAGCGCTGAACGGGCGGCGGACCCCCGTCCTCGCCCGGTGACAGCCCGAGCATCTCGAGCAGCAACCGGCAGTCCTCGGCACTGGTGGCACCACGCGCGACCGACAGCCGCGCCCGGTGCACCTGGTCGTCCGAGATCCGCGATGGTTCACCGGTCCGCTGGGCGGGCACCCCACCGCCGCCCGGCCTGGACATGATGTCGTCCTGGTTCCACAGGAACTGACGTACTTCTAGGGACCCGCTCATGACGCCTCCCCGACTTGAGGTTGGCGCGAGGCTAAGCGAGCCCGACGAACCACCGCAGCCCCCCGCAGAGTGATTCGAGGGCGACACAGCGTCACTTTCCGTGTAGGCCACTTGGTGTCGAGCACCGCGTGGTCTGCTTGACGCGAACGAGGAGGGTGAATCCATGACCGAACCGGTACCGGAGCGGACGTCGGCGGATGCAGCAACCGGGACGCCGCCGGCCGCAGGTGGGCGGGCGGCGGAACAGCCGCCGGCCGAACAGCCGAGCGCCCCGCGCGACCCCGACCCCGCCGAACCGCTGCCGGGCACCACCGGCGCGGGGCAGGCCGCGCCCGTGGAGCAGCCGCCGGCGGGGCGCGGGGACGCCGCCGCGCCGACCGCCACCGGGGAACCGTCGGGCACCGACACACCGTCGGCCACCGACGATTCGACCGGCACCGACACCGGCGATCCGACCACCGCCGGGCCGTTCGGCCAGGCCGGGGCCGACCCGCACGACCTGCTCGGCACCCTCTCCCTGGCGGACATCGAGGCGGACATCGACCGCCTGATGACCGAGAAGATGAGCGAGCTGGACGGCATGCTGGCGGGCCTGGAGGAACTGGTGCAGCGCCTGGAGGGGGAGATCACGCACCTGGAGCCCCCGCACGACGACACCGCTACCCCCTAGGGGTATCCTCATCGGCAGGAACCGAAGAGGAACGAGGGGCTCATGTCCGTCACCAGCACCTACACCGTCACCGGCATGACCTGCGGTCACTGCGTCAGCTCGGTCACCGAGGAGCTGACCGCGGTCGACGGCGTCACCGACGTGGACGTGCGGCTCGACAGCGGCGCGGTCACCGTGACCAGCTCCCGCGAACTGTCCCGCGACGAGGTCCGGGACGCCGTCACCGAGGCGGGGTACCAGCTGGCGTGAGTCCGAACACCACCGGTGCCGGGCACCGCGTCGAGCTCCCGGTGGGCGTGGAGGTGGCGTACCCGGTCGCCGCGGTGCGGGCCACCGGGTACGGGCCGCGCGGGCGGTCGGCGTCACCGCGGTCCCGGACGGGCGCGCGGTGTTCGCGGGGCGGCCCGGCGGGGTGGAGCTGCCCGACGACCTGGCGGCGCTGGTCCGGGAGTGGCGCGGGCTGGGCCGAACGGTGATCGCCGTCGTGGTCGAGGACCGGCCGCCGGGCCTGCCGGCGTTGACCGATCGGGTGAAGCCGACCAGCGCCGAGGCGGTCCGGGGGCCGCGCGCGCTCGGCCTGGAGCCGATCCTGCCGACCGGCGACGGGGTGAACGACGCGCCGGCGCCGACCCGGGGCCGGCGGTGGGCACCGGCGCGGACGCGGCGATGGAGGCGGGCGACCTGACGCCGGCGCGGGGCGGCCTGCGGGTGGTGCGGGGTGACCTGGGGGTGGCGGTGGACGCGATCCGGTTGTCCCGCCGAACCCCGCGCACCGTGAAGGGAAATCTTTTCCGGGCGTTCGCCTACAACGTTGCGGATTTGCCACTCATGGCGCCCGGATTGCCCAACCCCGTGCTCGCGGGCGCGACGATGGCGTTCTCCAGCCTGTTCGTGGCCACCAACAGCCTGCGCCCGCGCGGGTTCCGGGCATCGGTCGGCTGAAATTTCGAGCCAACCCACTCCCCAGGCCCGCGTGCGCGTGCAACAATCCGTTTTGCTGACACACCCCCGGTCAGCACCTGTGGAGATCCCCTCCGGCCCCCGCGTTCCTCCCCCTGGCGCGGGGGCCTCTCCCTGCACACATTTGTGACCCACGCCACAGTTCGTGCCCGTCCGCAATCCAACCGTTATCGTGTCGCCGTGCCTCTTGGATCGCTTGGACGCTCGAAGTCGGGCCGTCACCGCCCGCCTCAGCGCGAACAGGATGAGCTCGTGCCCGACGAGGAGCTCCAGACCTACCTCGCGGCGCTGGCCCCCGAAACCGCCGACCCGGAGACGACCGGGGCCGGAACCAGCTTCGGCAACGCGCAGGTCTACCAGCTCCGCCTCCAGCTCGTGGCGAACGAGCAGCTGAAGGAACTGGCCGCCGAGCGGCAGACCTCCCCCCAGGCGCTGGCCACCGAGTGGGTCATGCAGCGGCTGGAGTGGGAAGCCCGTCAGCGCGGCTTCTAGGACACCCGCGGGATCCCACCACCCGCGCGAGACGACCCGGGCCCCCGACCGTTGCCGGTCGGGGGCCCGCGCCATACCGGAAGGGTCAGACCTTGCGCACGTTCTGGGCCTGCGGGCCCTTGGTGCCCTGACCGATCTCGAACTCGACCCGCTGGTTCTCGTCCAGGGTCCGGAAGCCCGAGCCCTGGATCTCCGAGTAGTGGACGAAGACGTCGGGCCCGCCGTTCTCCTGGGCGATGAAGCCGAAGCCCTTCTCGGCGTTGAACCACTTGACCGTGCCCAGTGCCATGTACCTGCCTCCATCGCAGGGATGCTTGGGGCTGCACCGTGCAGCCCCGGCCGTCCCGGGCGACTCCCCCGCTACCTGCAGCGGGGGGCGGCACGCCCGCGTGTCGTTCCGCGAGCGTGAGACACGAACACAGAAACCACGGCCTGCACCACCGAGCGTATCGGTAGGCCATGCCCGAGCACTACCACTCGGATGGCATCCGTCAACCGGTGGGTTACTTCTCGGTCACCTGGGGTGGCTCCGGCAGCTCCAGTTCCGACTGGCCGATGTTGCGCTCCAGCGCGGCCCGCCACTCGCCCGAGTCGACCATCCGCTCGATCGCGGCGTTGACCGCCGACCGGCCCTCCAGGTCGTCCTTGGCCAGCCCGACGCCGTACCGCTCGGTGGTGAACGCCTGGCCCACGACCTTGAGCAGCTCGGGGTTCTCGGCCACGTAACCTGCGAGGATGACCTCGTCGGTGGTCACCGCGTCCACGTTCTCGGCGAGCAGCGCGACGACGCAGTCGGAGTACTGGCCGTACTCGACCAGCTGCACGTCCTGCGCGAACTCGTCCTTCACCTTCTGCGCGGAGGTCGACCCGGTCACCGAGCACAGCTTCTTGCCGTTGAGCGTCTCCGGGCCGGAGATGTCGGTGTCGGTGAAGCGGACCAGCAGCCCCTGGCCGGTCTGGAAGTACGGACCCGCGAAGGTGACCCGCTCCTTGCGCTTGTCGGTGATGGAGTAGGTGGCCACCACGAAGTCCACCTGGCCCTCGGCGATCAGCCGCTCCCGGTCGGCGGAGCGGGCCTCCCGCCAGGTGATGCCGGACTCCTCGACGCCCAGCCGGCCCGCGATGTACTTGGCGACGTCCACGTCGAAGCCGACGTACTTGCCGTCGAGCCGGCGCTGCGCCATGCCGGGCTGGTCGAACCGGATGCCGACGGTGAGGGTGCCGTCCTGGGCCTTGCCCGCCAGGGTGTCGTCGCCCGGTCCGCCGCAGGCGGCGCCGAGGGCCAGGGCCGCCGCCAACGCGGTCGCGGGCAGCAGTCGTCGGAACAGCATCAGCTGCGTACCTCTCGGGTGCTCGGTAACGCTCGGGCGCGGCGCGGATCTGCGCGCCGGACGTCATTCATGCTAGGCAAACCCATTGAGACGCCTTATGCGACGAAGGTCGCACTGGTCCGAACCACCAGGTTTTTCCTCGTGGGGGCGATGTGTGATCCCTATGACGGCAGCAGCGCGCGCCTCGGCGCGGCGTGGCGGCCGAGGCGGCGCACCGCTTCGTTCACGTGGCCTTCGGGCACGCTCCACCTGATCGGGCCGGGCACCGCCAGGGCGGCGGCGCGGGTGGCGCGCAGCAGCGCGGTCGCGACCGGCCCCGGGTAGGGGCGTTGGCCGTGCAGCGCGATGGCCCACGGCGGCAGCAGCGAGTACGCGAGCCGGCCGAGCAGCGGCTCGTAGGCGCCCAGGGCCAGGCGCGGCGGGCCGGTCAGCGGCGGGCGGAGCAGGAACCGGCGCACCAGCTCGGAATCGGCGGTGCGGCGCAGCCCGGGCAGCACGCCCGCGAAGTAGTCGGCCACCGCGCGGGCGCTGCCGGGCACCTCGTCCTCGTGCAGGCCGACCAGGGCGGCGGTGCGGCGCTGCTCGTCGTAGTAGCGGTCGACCTGCGCGTCGGTGAGCCGGTAGCCGGCGCGGCGCACCACCTCGACGAAGGAGTGCACCTCGGCGCAGTGCACCCACAGCAGCAGTTCCGGGTCGTCGACGCGGAACGCGCGGCCCGAGGCGTCGGTGGCGCGGAGGGTCCGGTGCAGGCCGCGGACGCGGGCGGCGGCCTCGTGGACCCGCGCGGTGGGGCCGTAGCTGACCGTGCCGACGAAGCTCGCGGTGCGGCGCAGGCGGCCGAGCGGGTCGCGGCGGAAGTCGGAGTTCTGCACCACGCCCGCGACCGCGCCCGGGTGCAGCGACTGGAGGTGCAGGCTCGCGATGCCGGCCACCCACATCGCCGGGTCCGCGTGGAGCTGCCAGGTCACCGTGGCGGGGCCCAGGATGCCGACGTCCATTCCCCGATCGTGGCACCGGTGGTGGTCGCGGGTCCACGGTCGGGGAATCCCCACCTTCCCGAACGGGCTGCTGGGTAACGACTTCCGCCGCGCGGACGATTCCACGTGACACCGTGGACCGTGGGATCGGGTGCTGGGATGAGCAGTGGCAGACGGACCGCCTTCGCCGGCACCGCGCTCGCGCTGGCGATCGGCGCGGTGGTGGTCGTGGTGCTCTCGGTCGAGCCGCGACCGGTGGACGTGCGGCGGGTCGACCTCAGCCCGGTCGAGCCCGGCGTGCTCAGCGCCACCTACACCACGACCATCGTGGCGCAGCGCTCCTCCACCGCCGTCGGGGTGATCGCCCCACCGGCCCCGCGCCCGGCACCCCCGAACCCCGACTCCACCACCTCACCACCCCTGCCCCCTCATCCCCCACCTCCCCCTCCCAACCACCAGACCTGCACCCGCACCCACCCACCCGGCAAGCCCTGCCGCCCGGACCACGGCCCGGACCACCCCCGGCGCCACTGCGACCGGCTGCGCGAGCACGGCCTCCCGGACCTCTCCGCAGCGGGCCGCCACCCCCGCCCACCCCACGACCCCTGCCGCACCCGCCCCTAGGGAACCCGCGCGAGTCGAACGCTCAAGACGACCGTGTCGAACGTTCAGGACACCCGAGTTCGTCATTCGCGCACCCCTCGGACCCCCGCCACCGCGTTCCGAACGCGGAACTCGGGGGTCCCGGGTGTTCGACACGGTGGGTCTGAGTGTTCGACTCGCGCGGGTGGGACGCCCCGGTCAGTAGGTGAGCAGCCCCGAGACCCGGGTCAGCGGGTTGCCCGCGTAGCTGACCACGGCGCCGTCCTCGAACGGCATGGCGCGGATGCTCATGCCCGCGAACCCGGCGTCGGTGACGAACCAGCCCCACGTGGTCAGCCACGGCCGGTCGTCGCCGGGCACCTCGTCCGGCGTGGGCCGCACGCGTTCCTGCACCACGTACGCGTCGCCCTCGACCTCGTCGAGCAGCGCGGCCCACTCCCGGTCGGTGACGAGCCAGCCGGGGTGCACGCCCTTGGCCGCGAACTCGCCCGCCGACTTGACGATCAGGTTCTCCCGGTCGGCCCGGACCTGGTCGCGCGGCACGTCCTTGAGGTACCGCGTCCACGGCAACAGCTTGTCCACCAACGCCTTCTCCGCGTCGGCCAGCTCCTCGCGGCGCTCCGACAGCAGGGCGAGCGTCGACTTGTTGTCGTAGTAGTAGGACGACAGGGGCGTGTAGAGCTCGGTCTTGTGGCCCTTGGTGAGCACGTCGGCGTACCCGACGGCCTGCTTGGCGGAGAAGTACCGCACGGCCACGTCCAGCTTCGTGCCCCGCAGGTGGAGGTGGCCCTCGCGCACGGTCAGCTCGTGCAGCTCGCCGAGCAGCACGTCCACGCCGTGGTGCGCGCACGCCTCCTGGATGCTCGCGAAACCCTTGGCGAACCGCGCGAGCATCCCGCCCTCCTCCAGGAAGGCGATGGTCCGGTCCCGCCCCACGGCGTCGAGCAGCTTCTCGATCGGGTTGTGGTGGCCCAGCCCGTGCGCCTGCGCGAACGGCTTGAAGTCCGGGGTCTCCCGCATGACGCGCGCCAGCTCGCCGAGGTCCACGCCGCCCAGGTGCGCGCCCGCGTTCAGCTCCAGCAGCCGGAACCGGTCGCCCACGCGGTAGAGGTCGGCGCGGCCGTGCCTCGGGGGCCGGTCGGCGCTCATCAGCGCGGCCTCCTCGGGCGGGATGCCGAGCGCGGCGGCGTAGCGGGTGAAGCTGCCGCCGAAGAACCGGGCGGGCAGGGTGGAGAGCAGGTCGAACAGGGCGAGCACGTCGGCGGCGATCTCGTGCGCGACGGAGTCCTGGAGGAAGAACGGCCGGCCGACCAGCCGGTGCCCGTAGTTGGCCTCGAAGCACGGGGGTAGGTCGAGCCTGCCCATCGCCCCGTGCACGCCTTCGTCGGACAGGTAGGACTGGGTCACGCGGTCGGTCACGGCTGCTCCTCGCTGGATCGGGTCGCGGCACATGATGTCGGAGCGGTCAACCGGCGAGAATCCCCCGAAGCACCGCGCGGATCGCCCGCTCGGGGTCGAACCCCGCCCGCGGGTTGGCCAGCTGGTTGGACAGCAGGCCGTCGACCACGGCGAGCAGCACGGCCAGGTCGGCGGGCGGGTCCGGGCAGCCCAGGGCCGTGACCAGGGGCAGGGCCCAGGACGCGAGCTCGCGCTGGGCCGCGTCGACGTGCTCGCGCAGTTCCGGGCGCCGGGCGACCTCGACGAACAGGGCGTGGCGGGCGAGGGTGGTCGTCCGCTCCGCGACCAGTTCGGTGACCAGACCGCCCACGGCCCGCGCGAAGGACTCCGGCGTGGTCACGTCGTGGGCCAGCGCGCCCCAGATCCCGGTCTCGCGCTCCAGCAGCCGGCGCAGCACGGCGGCGACCAGGGCGTCGCGGGTGCGGAAGTGGTTGGACGTCGAACCCTGCGGCAGCCCCGCCTCGGCGTCCACGGCCCGGTGGGTCAACTGCCGCGTGCCGCCCGCGCCGAGCACCCGGATCGCGGCGTCGAGCACCTGTCGTTGCCTGGTCATCGGCCTGCACACTACACCCGTAGTCATCGGCACTACAGCTGTAGTACGGTGGCCGGCATGAGGAGTGCCGCGGTGATCGGGGGCGGGGTCGGCGGCTTGGCCGCGGCCATCGGGTTGCGGCGGGCCGGGTGGCACGTCGTCGTGCACGAGCGGGCGGCGGCGCTGCCGGAGGTCGGCACGGGACTGGGGATCTGGCCGGCCGCGCTGGGGGCGCTCGACCGGCTCGGCGTGGGCGACGCCGCGCGCCGGGCCGGTCGGCGGCAACCGGGCGGGGTGGTGCGCAGGCCCGACGGGACGATCCTGGGCCGGCTGGGGGCCGACGGGGTGCGCCTGATCACCAGGCCCGCGCTGCTGCGCGTGCTGGCCGACGCCCTGCCGGCGGACGTGATCCGCTTCGGCTCGGACGCCGACCCGGGCTCCTGCTCCGGGCACGACCTGGTGGTCGGCGCGGACGGCGTGCACAGCCGGGTGCGTGCCGCCCTGTTCGACGCCCGCGTCCTGACCTGCGGCGCGGTCGGCCTGCGGGGCACCGTGGACGTGCCGGTCGAGGTCGGCGGCGAGACGTGGGGCCGGGGCGTGAAGTTCGGCCTGACCCCGCAGGCCGACGGCCGCACCAACTGGTACGCGATGACCCCGCCGACCGGTGACCTGTCGGTGTTCCGGGACTGGCACGACCCGATCCCCCGGGTGGTCGCCGAGGCGCGCGACGTGCTACGGCACGACCTGCTGCGCCTGTCGCCGCTGCCGTCCTACGTCAGCGGTCGGGTGGCGCTGCTCGGCGACGCCGCCCACGCCATGACGCCCGACCTGGGGCAGGGCGCGTGCCAGGCGATCATCGACGGTCGGGTGCTGGCCGAGTGCCTGACCGGCCCGTCCGTCGAGGCGGGCCTGCGCGAGTACGACCGCAGGCGGCGGCGCGCCACCCAGCGCCTGGCGTTCCTGTCGTCACGGCTCAACGACCTGGCCCGGGTGCGCAGGTTCACCGGCGCGCGCGACCTGGGTCTGCGCCTGGCGCTGGCCCTCGCGCCGAAACCCGGGCCGTCGTGGAGCGAGGACCTGGAGCCGGACGAGTTGGCCGGCTAGCGGGGCGCCCTGACCGACTTGCCGCTGCGCGGAGCCGACGGCGGCGGCACCACCGGCCCGATGTCCCCGTCCGGCGCCTCGTCGAGGTCGACGAACACCGGCGCGTGGTCGCTGGGCCCCGCCACCTTGGGCGCCCCGTCCTTGGACGCGGCGGCCTTGGACCCGGCGCTCTTGCGGGCCTGCCGGTCCACCCACGCGGCCTTCGCCCGCGCCGCCACCGACCCGGAGGCCAGGATCAGGTCGATGCGCATGCCCAGGTTCTGCTGGAACATGGCGGCGCGGTAGTCCCAATAGGTGAAGATCCGCTCGGTAGGCCACCGATCCCGCACCACGTCCCGGAGCCCCAGCGCGTGGAACTCCCCCAACGCCCCCCGCTCAGCCGCGGTCACGTGCGTGTGCCCCTCGAACGCCCCCGGCTCGTACACGTCGGCGTCAGCGGGCGCGATGTTCACGTCACCGCACACCATGACGTCCTCGGGCCCGGCCGCCACCACGTCCCGCAGCGCCTTCAACCACTCCAGCTTGTAGCGGTAGTGGTCGGAGTCGACCTCCCGCCCGTTGGGCACGTAGACGGAGTGCACCCGCACCCCACCGCAGGTGGCGGCCACCGCGCGGGCCTCCTGGTCCGGGAAGCCGGGCCCGTCCGCCAGCCCCTTGACCACGTCCTCCAGCCCGACCCGGGAGAGGATCGCCACCCCGTTCCACTGGGTTTGCCCGTGGACCGCGGCCTCGTACCCGCGACGGGCCAACTCCTCGCCCAGCAGGTCGTCGAAGGCGGCGTCGGCGAGCTTCAACTCCTGGAGGCACACCACGTCGGGGCGCCTCTCGTCGAGCCAGGGCAGCAACCGCGGCACCCGCTGCTTGACCGAGTTCACGTTCCAGGTAGCCACGCGCACTTGGTCAACGTTAGCGGCGTGCGGGTTCTTGTGCTGCACAGGACGCGGTTGGTTGGTTGTCGGTGCAGGGCGGGGCTGATCCGCTCCTCCGGCCCGGCCTGTCGGGGCTGCTACCGGGTCGAGTCCTGAGAGGTGTTGGGTGCGGCAAGGCATGACTGAAGACCCAGGTCTGGAACCTGGGGTTTTGGTGGGCCGCCAGGGGCTCGAACCCTGAACCCGCGGATTAAAAGTCTCATCCGCCCGGTGCCAGCCTGTCCGGCTGCGTCCCGCTGAATCCTGCTGCGTCCCAGCGTGGGGGCGGTGTGCGTCCCTCATCGTCCGCCGCTGTCCGCGTGCGTCCCAAGGCATCCGCTCACCCGTCGCTCACACGCGGCGCACACGTGACGCGGCCCGCTTCCGGGGCACGGCCGCCGCCGTCGCCTCGGCCGCGTCAGTCGCCACCTGCGGAAACACCGACGTGTAGGTGTCGAGCGTGAGCACGATCGACGAGTGCCCCAGCGTCTCCTGAACCACCTTGACGTCGACCTCGGCCGCCAGCATCACCGACGCGGCGGTGTGCCTCAGGTCGTGCAGCCGCACCGGCGGCAGCCCGGCCTCGGCCACCTGGCGCTCGTGTTGATCGGTCACCCACTCGGGCACCAGCGGCGCGCCATCCTCGCGAACGAACAGGCGCCCGCTGTCGGCCCACGCCGCCCCCCACTGCATCCGTTCCTTGCGCTGCTGCCGCTGGTGTGCACGCAGCACCCGCACGGTCTCAGCGTCCAGGGCGATCCGGCGCCGGCTCGCGGCGGACTTCGGCTTGCCGACCACCACCGCAGTCCCGAGCATCACCAGCTGCTCGCTGATGGTCAGCAACGACGAGTGCGAGTTGAAGTCGACGTGCCTCGCCCCGCACGCCTCGCCGCGGCGCAGCCCTCGGTACACCAGCAGGTGCCACATCGCGTACAGCCGATCGCCCTCCAGGTAGTCCAGGTAGGCCCCGGCCTGCTCGGGCGTCCACACCATGACCGGGCTCGGCCGCTCGCCGGTGGCCTGCCAGTGGGTCACGTGCTCGTCGGTCCACACCACCGGCGTCGGCCTCTCGCCGGGTGCCAGCTCAACCCATTTGGCAGGGTTGAACGTCATCACGGGATCGGTGCGGATCAGGTCGTTCAGCGCCTTGCGCAGCGTCGCCCTGATCCGCTGCTGGGTGGCCGGTCCGGTTACCCGGCGGAATGCGGGCAGCACCTCCAGCTCGGCGCGGATCGCTCGGCGTTCGGCGCGCGAGGTGGCCACAGCCAGCCGGGCCCGCGCGTCGCGGCGCAGCGCGTTCCCCTCTTCGACCTCGCGGTTGCGCTCGTCGATCTCGCTGAACATGTGGTCCAGCTGCGCCACGGTGAGCCGGTCGCGCCGGACGTGCCCGATGGCCGGGATGATGTGCACCCGGAGGTGCCCCTCGTAGCTGCGCCGGGTGGTGGGCCGCAGAGTCTTCCGGCCTGCCAGCCAGGTATCGAGCGCGTCGCCCAACGTCCCGGCCGCCTGGAGGGAGTGCCCGCGGCGAAGCCGCGCTGCGGTCTCCTCATAGCTGGGCAGAGGATCGCGCGTCCGGGCCAGCTCCACCAGCATCCCGACGATCCGTTCCATCCCGTCGGGATCGTCGTCACCGGGGATGTCGAGCAGTGCGCGCACGCGATCGAGATCGGCCTGGGCTTCCCCGCTGCTTTCGTAACCGCCGCGCGGGAAGTTCCTCCGCTGTCCAGTCTTGGGGTGTGGCGGCAGTTCCTGGCGTAGCGCCCACGTGCCGTGCCCGCGCCTTTTGAGCTTCGGACACTGCGCTCCCAGCTGTCGTTTCGTGAGCGGGTCGCGGCACCCGCAGCGTCTATAGATCGAGCCCTTCAACTTCTCCCCTTCCCTCGGTTGGTGATCCCTGAGGAGGGGCCACGTCTAGTTGTTGTCGACGCGGCTCAGGTGCCGGCGGCCGGGCGCTCCGTTGACGAGCTGCCGCACGTCGTCCACGCCCCTCAGGGTGTTGTTGAGCTTCGCCAGCACGAGCGCAGTCCGCTCTTCCTGCTGGCGGGACAACCGGTTACACGCGATGACGGCGATCAGGCCCACCCAGGACACCTGGGTGGCAGTGCGGATGACGCCACTCACCGGCGCGGAGAACAGGCCCACCGTGCCGGATGCCATCACCGCCTTGATGTCGAGCAAGTACGTGATCGTCAGCAGTGCGGTAGCGACCAGGACGGCGGATCGCAAGGTGAACAAGTGTCCTCCCCGAACGAGCTATTCCGCATCAGTGCGGACTAGTCCGCCTATCCCCGCCTTGCCGCCAGTTGTTACTACGCAGCGTGACTCGCCCGACTGGAACACCCGATCAGCCGATCGGATCAACGCGATCCCGACGCTCCGTGTGCCTCGCCACCCGACTCGGCGCGCAGTTGTGCTAGTGCCGCATCAAAAATGACTTGACCGAACGCTCCACGTACGGCACGGAGCATCTCCAGGGCCTGCCCAATGGCTTGCGCGGGGGAATCGCCGCTCGGGATGGGTGTCATCACCGTGCGTGGCAACGGCTCCCCTTCCAGCGGTGTGGGCTCGCGCCCTTCCAGGACTGCGGTCACGCTGTGCGAAGCCCAGAGCATCCCTCGCTCGTAGCCACGCAGCGTCCGCGCGCGGTAGCCGGTGCGCCGTGCCCCTTCGATCGACTGGACGGTGTCCAGGGAGATGCCTCCCCGAGTGGCGACCTCGGCCTGGGTCCACCCGTGGTAGTCGCGGCGGGCTGTCGCCACCTCCGCTAGGTGAGCCCACGCTGACTCGTCGTAGTCCATAGACGTAGATGGTGCCCGACGTTTGGCCACTGGTCCAGGCGGGATCAGGCGGGATCTGGCTCACTCTGACCTGCGATTACTCCAATCGGGCCCGCCCATGCCCGCCCGATACGAAGGTTTCAGGTCGTTTCAGGCTTGAAACCCGCCTGATCCCGTCTTAGTGTGTGCGCTATGCCCCGAACCTCCGCCAAGACCGACGGCTCGGCGATCCGCGCCATCCGGGTGCGTCGCGGGCTCAGCGTCCGTGACGTTGTCAACCAGCTCGAAGAGCAGGGCGTTCAGCTTCACGAGGACCACCTGCGCAACATCGAGACGGGCGCGAGGAAAGGCGCCCGAGAAGAGCTGATAGCCGGTCTCGCGCACGTCTTGGACGTGCCCGTGGACTCGATCGCGAGCACCGCATGACCGCCTCGAACTCGAACGACCGTTCGATGCGGCAAGACGAACTGCTCGCACTGCCAGCGGCCGTCCCACTCGACACCGCCAACCGCGCTCTCGGTCTCAGCCGATCCCGCGGCTACGAGCTGGCCAAGCACGGCGAGTACCCGGTGCGGGTGCTGCCCATCGGCCGCGGCTACCGCGTGCCGACCGCCGACCTGTGGGCGGTCCTCGGGGTGACCGCGCCACAGGAAACCGCTGCCGCACAAGAAGAAGAGGCCGCCGCGCCCGGCATGGCGTGACGGCCCCACGACCAGAGAGAGGTACCTCTCGTGACCGATCACATGATCCCAGATCACGCCCCGGTGGGGCCAGTCCGTGACGAGGCGGGGGTGCGGGCGGTGCGCCCGTACGCGCAGCAGCAGCTGCCGTCGGCGCCGGCGGCGGTGGGGCCGGGCAGCGCGGCGTACGTGCCGCGGCTGCCGGCCGCGCCCTCGGCGCACGCCCGGCCCGGCGCGCCGGTGGACCTGCGCGACCCGATCGACCGGCTGCTGCACGGCTACCTCGGGCGCGGGTCCCGGTTCGCGCTGGCGAACGCCCTCTCGGCGTACGTCCACCTGGAGGACGACGAGCGCGGGCTGCTGTCGACGGGCTACGTCCAGGCCCAGGACGCGGCGGTGGCCGCGCTGCGGGTGGGCGTGGTCGACGAGCCGGTGGCGGCGTCCGCCCAGGGGGCGGCGTACCTGTGGGCGCAGCCGTGCCTGGAGTGCGGGGCCGAGGCCGAGCGGGCGTGCATGGGCGTGCCCAGCGCGCTGCACGTGCACCTGCCGCGGCTGTGCTCGCTGCTGATGTTCGCGCTGGTCGACCTGGTCGACCTGCCCGAGGCCGCCGAGCTGGTCCACCGCGCGGAGCGGCTGGTGGTGACCCACCGCGTCAACGGCGCGGGTGCGGGTGCGGCCGGTGGCGACGAGGACCAGGCCGCCGTGCGGGAGCTGGCCGAGCTGCACCTGTCCGGTCGCGTGACCGGGGACCAGGCCGCCGACGCGGTGGCCCGGGGCGGTGACCGGTGATGCCGCAGACGAACGAGGAGCAGCTGGCCGCGCTGCACGAGCAGCTGGAGACGGTGCGCGCCGAGTGGGCCGCGTCCCTGGCCATGCCGGACCCCGACACCCCGGTGGACTGGTTCGCCTACTTCACCCGCCGCGCCGAGCTGCACGAGGCGATGCACGGGCTCTACGAGCAGATGTGGGAGCTGGTCCCGTCCACGTCACTGCTGTGGCGGGCGGTCTGCGACGCCCGGCGGGCGCACGAGCTCGACGCGGAGCGCTCCCGCGAGCTCGCGGCGGTGTGGGCCGTGCCCGCCGAGCAGGGCCCGGCGGTGACCGCATGACCGGAGGTGGGGACATGACGATGCCCGAGGCGCGGGCGTGGTGGCTGTCCGAGCTGGTGGCGCTGCGCCGCCGGCTGGGGCTGCACGAGGAGCCCGAGGGCGCCGAGCTGGGCGCGGTGATGGCCGAGGCGCAGCACGCCGCCACGGACCTGATGCAGCAGCTGGGCGAGTTCGCGATGCTGGCCCGCGCCGCCGCCGGCGCGGGCCGGCACTTCGGCCGGGTCTCCCCGGCCGAGGGCGGGGACGGTACCTGGTCGGCGCACTGCTGGCTGTGCTGCACCACCTCGGTGGGCTGGCCGGCGGAGTCCGCGGCCTGGGTGGAGCTGGACCGGCACTGGCACACCTGCCGGCCGGTCCCGCCGACCCCCGAGCCCGTGGTGGAGCCCGGCGCCCGGGTCGGGTGGCGGATCGGCCGCGACGTGCTGATGACCGGCGAGGTCGACCAGGTCGTGGGCGGCTGGGCCTACGTCGTGGCCGACGGGTCGACGATCCGGGCGACCTGGGGTCTGCCCGTGGACCGGCTGACGGTGATCACCCCGGCCCCGCGCCCCGCGGGCGCGCCCTGGACCCGGCCGCTGCTCTCCGAGCTGCTGCACCAGGCCGCCGAGCACCGCGCCACCGCGGCCGCCGAGGGCGGTGACCGCCGTGGGTAGGAGTTCCCGCCCCGCCCGGCCGACCTCGGACCCGGCCGCGCACCCGTGCCCCGGCGGCTGCGGGGAGCAGGTGCCCAAGCGGCTGCTGGCCTGCCGGTCGTGCTGGTGGCTGCTGCCCGCCGGGCTGCGCGAGGAGGTCATGCGGCTGGCCCGGACCGGACCGCGCGTGGCGCACCTGGGCGCGGTCGGTGACGCCCTGCTCTGGTACCGGGCCAACGTCCGCGACGGCGACCTGGTCGACCTGGTCGACGGTGGGCCGGTCGACGGGCAGGCCGGGCAGGTGGCCCGGTGAACGCCCTCGTGACGATCGCGGTCGGGGTGGTCGTGGTCCTGGCCGTCGGCGCGGTCGCGCTGCTGGCCTGGCTGAACCTCACCGTCGAGTGCCGGCGCGACGAGTTCGGGCGGCCGGGCCGGTCCGGGTCGACCCGGGCGCGGGACGTGTCCGACCTGGCCGGTCCGGGGGTGCCCGATGGCCGGTGACCCGATCCCGACCCCGGTGGCCGAG
The DNA here is from genome assembly GCF_042658445.1 of Saccharothrix lopnurensis. Taxonomy (NCBI): domain Bacteria; kingdom Bacillati; phylum Actinomycetota; class Actinomycetes; order Pseudonocardiales; family Pseudonocardiaceae; genus Saccharothrix; species Saccharothrix lopnurensis. The sequence continues at coordinate 240,748 of NZ_JBHSQO010000006.1, forward strand.
GCGCTGGCCGGTCGGTTGGTCGACGTGGTGGCCGCCCGGCTGGCCGACCCGGTCACCGACCGGGACCCGGCCGAGGTGCTGGTGCGCCTGGTGCTCGACGAGCTGCTGGAGTCGTGCGTGCTGGACCCGGCCGGTGAGGCGCTGCTGACCGGCCTGGCCGAGCGGGTGAGCGCGTGGTGACCCGCACCCGGCCGACCCCGGCCGGTTGGTCGGGGCCGGACTGGCTGGACTGGCTGGTGGCCGCTCTGGTCATCGGCTCGGCGGTGGTGCTCAGCTTCGCCGGGCTGGCCGAGCTGGCTCGGGCCAGCCTGGTGGCCGGGTGGCTGGTCTACCTCTGGCCGGTCAGCCTGGACGCCACCGGCGTGCTGTCCACCCGCATCTGGTTGAACCGCCGCGCGCCGGCCGACGCCCGGCGCGCGGCCCGCGCCCTGGCCCTGACCGCCATCGGCCTGTCCATCGGCGGCAACGGCCTGTGGCACTGGCTGATCGAGCAGGGCGAGCGGCCGCACGTGCTGGTCCAGATCGCGGTCGGCGCGGTCCCGCCCACCGTGCTCGCCGCGACCCTGCACGTGCTGTCGCTGGCAGCCCGCCGCCCCGACCAGCCCGCACCGGCCACCGGCCAGGCCGCGACCGACCGGCCAGCGACCCGACCGGCCAGCCGGGCGGCGGGCTGGTCGGGGCGGGTCGTGGTCACCACCGCCCGCCCGGTCCCGCCGCCGATGGCCGTGCTGCACCTGCCCGCCCCGACCCTGGCCGGTCAGCCGACCGACCCGATCGACCAGCCGATCAGCCACCCGACCAGCCAGCCCGCCCGCGTGCTGGCCGAACGGCTCGACGCCCTGCACCGGCCACCGGCCAGCCCACCGCTGGCGCTGGCCGCCGAGCTGGCCGGGCGGCGCGGCGCGTGGCGGGCGCTGGTCGACCCGGCCCGGCCGATCGTCGCGGCCCGGCCGGGCATCGGCCGGGAGGCGCTGGCCGCCGAGCTGTCCGCCCGGCTCGGCCAGGACGTGCCGACCAGCCAGGCCCGCAAGGTCTTGGACTGCCTGGCCGCCGAGCAGCCCACCACGAACACCCGGCCGCAGCAGACCGAGCTGCCGGCCGCCGACACCACCAAGGAGACCGCCGGTGTCTGACGACGACTTCGACGAGCCCACCGCGCCGGACACCTCGCGCCTGCACCTGCCCTACGTGCGGGCGGTCGCGGACGCGGTGGACGACACCACCGACCCGTGGACCTGGGTCACCACCCGGCTGATCCAGCCGACCGAGCCGCGCTCGGCCGCCCTCCAGGTCGGCACCGCCCAGGACGGCGCCCCGCGCGACTGGCTGTGCTGGTCGGAGCGGTTCGGCTGGTGGCTGGGCACCGACCCGGACGGGCAGTCCCCGCTGACCCTGATCCGGTGGGCGTGCATGGGCCCGGTGCCCGCCCCGGCCCGGGTCGCGGCCTGGCTGGTCGACGTGATGGCCACGCCGCGCGAGGCCGGGACCGTCCACGGCCCGGACTACCGGCTGTGGCGCGACCACGACGAGACCAACGCCTTGCTGGTCGACCCGGCCGGCTGGGACTGACCGGCCCGTCGGCGGCCGGCGCGCACCCCTCGCGCGCCGGCCGCCTCGGCGCATCCCCACCCCGTCCACACCGGACACCACCGCACCCGCGGTGCGCAGTCCAGGACCCACCGACGTCCCCCGCCGGTGGGCCCCGGAGTGCCCGCACCGGGCCCCCGCCGACGGCCACCAGGCCGCCGGCCGTCCGCGTTCCCGAGGAGCCCCACCTTGCACACCGGTCCGTTCCTGCACCGGCTGGCCGCGCGCGTCGTGCTCGACGTCCGCCAGGCCCCGGTCGACCTGGAGGAGCGCCTGGCCGTGCTCGTCGACCTCGCGGCCGCCGACCCGCGGCTGGCGGTCGACCTGCTGGCCGAGGTCGCCGCGCTGGTCGACGACACGGTGGTGGCCCGCCTGGTCACCACCCCGCCCGCCGGGTCCGCGGCCGAGCTGGTCGACCGCGAGGCCCGCCGCCGCCACGCCGCCGGCGACCACGCCGCCTGGGTGCGCACCGGCGCGACCCGCTACTGGTGCGCCGCCTCGCGCCGCCGCCAGCGAAGCGGTGGGAGCGCCCGGTGACGTACTTCCTGCTGGGCGACGAGTGGGCGACGGACCCGGCCTGGTCGGTGCTGGCCGAGGGCAGCGCGCGGCTGATCCGCGACCTCAAGGCCGGGCTGGTCGACCTCTACAGCGAGAGCAGCCACCACCGGCACGACGGCTACCTGACCCAGGAACAGGTCGACCGCTGGTGCTCCCGGCGCGTCGTGGCCCTGCTGACGATGAGCGTGCTCGGCCGCGCCCCGAAGCTGCACCGCAAGGGCGACGAGTGCGCGTGCCTGGGCGAGGAGTGGGTGCCCGGCTTCACCTACCGCATCCACAAGTTCCTCAAGCGCAACCCCAGCCGCAAGGAGCAGGACCGCGAGGCCCAGAAGCGCGCCGACCACCGCAACACCGCCCTCAAGCACGCCGTGTGGGTCCGTGACGGCGGCTGCTGCCGCTACTGCCGCAGCGGCGTGCTGGGCAAGAAGTCCGGGCGCAACAAGGACCTCAGGAAGGTCCTGAACTTCGACCACGTCGACCCCGACCAGCCCGCGGGCCCCGACGGCGAAAACCTCGTCACCGCGTGCAAGCGCTGCAACACCTACAAGGGCGCCCGCACCCCGGCCGAGGCCGACATGGTGCTGCTGCCGGCGCCCACCGAGGCCGAGACGGCGGCCTGGACCAAGCGCGGCCGCCGCGCGTTCGACCTCGTGCTGCACGAGTCCCCGATCAGCGAACCGATCAACGACGGATCAGCCGCCGATCAACAACAACAGCATCACCACGTCGGTGATCGCGCGGTTGATCCCGCCGCTGATCACCAACCGGCGCACAACACCCCCACCACCGACGACACCACGCCACCGGTGGATCACCAGCACACCGACGAGCAGCGAGAACAGCGCCGGCCAGGGCCTGCGAGGTCTCCGGGTCGGGTCGGGTCCCCGCCATCCGGCACCGGCACCTCCCACCCCACCGGCCAGCCCGTGCGCACCGGCGACGCGCCGGACATCTACCACCAGCGCGCCCGCCTCCCGCACGCCCCGCCGGTGCCCCGCTCGTCGACCCCCCGACCCCCCGCCGCCCCGCCCTCGGAAGGGAGACCTCCCTCATGACCCGAACCCGCCGCCACCACCACGCCCAGGGCACCTACGACCTGCTGGAGGAGCGCACCCACGTGCTGCGGGTCGCGTGCCCCGCCCCACCCGACGGGTGCGGCGCCCCGGTCGACCAGCCGTGCCGCCAGCCCCACCGCCCCCGCGACGAACGGGAGCCCTGCCCGCCCGCCCCCGAGGGCTGCGGCGTACGGGCCTGGGAGCCCTGCACCAGCTGGCACGGCGCGCCCCGGCCCGGCCTGTCCTGCTGGCGGCGCATCCGGGCCGCCGACGCCGCGCACCCCGAGGACGCCCACCCCGCCCTGCCCACCCCCGACCCGGCCGCGGCCACCGAGCCCGGCCGCCGGCTGCTCCCCGTCGACCAGGTCCGCGGGGACGTCGCCGGTCACGTCGAGCCGTGCGGCTGGTGCCACCGCCGCGTCGTGTGGGCGGCCAACCCGCGCGGCGACCGGCTGCCGGTCGACGCCGAGCCCTCGGCCGACGGGCACCTGGTGCTCTCCGTCGTGGCCGACGGCGACGCCAGCCACGTGCGCGCCCACCCCCTCGCGCACGGCCAGCTCGACGGCGCCCGCCGCCACGGCCACCGCCTCCACCTGCCCCACCGCGAGACCTGCCCCCAGGGCACCCGCTGGTCCCGCCACCACCCGACCCGCAAGTCCTGAGGAGAGACCCATGGACGTCCGAGAGGCCTGGATCGTGTCCACCTCCGACCAGCCGCTGGTCGACCGCTCGGCGCAGCTGCGCGCCATGACCGGCCGCAGCCTGTGCCTGGATCGCGTCGTGATCGACGAGATCGAACGGCGCTGGCGCGCGGCCGCCGAGGCGATCGGCCCCGTGCTGGCCGAGACCCTGCGCGCCCTGGCCCCGGCTGTCGAGCAGGCAAGCCGAGCCCTGTCGGACATGGCGAAGTCGTTGCGGGAGATGGGCCTGCTCGACGAGGCCCCGCCGACCGAACCGCAGGCGCGGGCGCTGTGGCTGCGGCAGCACCGCAGCACCGGCCCGGCCACCCGGCAGCGTCCGCCGCGCTCGATCCACGCCCGGCGGTCGCGTTGACCCTGTGCACCTCCCCGAGCTGCCGCACGCCCGACGCGCACGTAGAAGTCGACTCCCTGCTGTGCGTGCCGTGCGTCGACCGGCTGTGGCAGCTGCTGCGGTGGATCGAGTGGCACCTGGCCATGCTGTCGCCGCGCCGGCGGGTCCGGCCGCAGATGGTCGCCACCGCCGGCGGGTTCGGCCCCTCCAGCCCCGCCAACGACGACGCCCTGGTGCTGCTCGATCCGCGCAGCGCGGCCCGGGGTGTCGGCCGCTCCCTCACCGGCCCCGAGGACGACCCCAACCCGCTGCTGTCGGCCCCGGCCGTGCTCGGCGGCTGGGCCGAACAGGTGTGGGAGGCACGCACCCCCGAGTCGCTGCGGTCGCTCATCCCGGCCCCGGCCACGCTGCGCGAGGCGGTCTCCACCCTGCTGCTGGCGCTGCCCTGGGTGGCCCGCCAGGCGTGGGTCCTGACGTTTGCCGACGAGGTCGACCAGCTGGCCCGCCAGGTGCGCGGCGTGGTCGGTGACGCGCCGGACAAGCCGGTGGCCACCTGCACCCGGCTCGTCGGGGCCGCCCCGGCCCCAGGCGCGGTCGACGACCGGCCGGTGTGCGGCGAGGACGTGACCATGTGGAAGCACGAGCGCGACGGCCAGGCCCCGCTCGTCGGCGCCCGTTGCGGCGGCGGCCACACCTTCACCGGGTTCGAGCTGATCGACCTGGCCAGGAAGAAGCACAAGGAGATAACCGCGATGAACAACCCCGCCCGCCTGTTGGAGCTGCTGGAGATCGAGGCCGCCGAGCTGTGGCCCGTGCCCGACGACACTGAGGTCGACGCCAGCGCCATCCACGAACGCGTGTACCGGGAGGAGCACTCGTGCGTGCGGTGCGGCCAGCGCGCCCAGGTCGCCTACGCCCTCCAGACCGGCGCGGGCAGGCGGTGGCTGGACCTGTGCGCCGCCGACTCCGAATGGCTGGTCGACGCCGCGAGCCGACCGTGATCGCCCGCCGGGTCCGGATCACCGCGGCCGAGCGCCTGCCCGCCGGCCGGGTGTCGGCCGCCGAGCTGCTGGCGCTGCTGCACGCCGAGGCCGACCGCACCGGCGACGAGCGGCTGCGCGTCACCCAGAGCACGCTGCGCACGTGGAAGAACCGGACCGGCGTGCCGGTGAGCCCCGGCAAGGGCTACGACGTCCACGAGGTATACGACTACCTGCGCACGCGCGGCGACCGCGGCCAGCGCCGCGCCGACCGGCCAGCAGGTTTGACCGCTGATCAATCCACGTGAGACGCTTCGGGCGCGGAGCTATGCCCACAGGCCCCCGGACCACTCCCCGGTCCGGGGGCCTGTCGCATGTCCGGGGGTGGTGGTGATGCCCCAGCGCGTGCTGTTGATCTGCGGACCGCCCTGCAGCGGCAAGACCACCCGCGCCCTCGGCCTCGCCCGCCAGGACGGCGGCCAGGTGATCGACCGGGATCTAATCGCCCGCGCCCTGGGCAGCGCCCGCAGCCACATGCACGCCCCCGACATCACCGCCCGCGCCGAGCGCGAGATGCGCGCCCAGCTGGACCGCCTGGCCGCCGCGCGCACGGGCACCGCCTACGTGGTCCGCTCCCTGCCGCACCCCGACAGCCGCCGCGTGGAAGCCGAGCGCCTGGGCGCCGAGGTCGAACTGCTGGACCCGGGCATGGCCGAGTGCATCCGCCGCGCCCAGCTGGACCACCGGCCCCGCGGCACGGTCGCCGCGATCCGCCAGTGGTACCACCGCGCTGAGTGGCCCGGAGAACACGCCGGTGTCCTCGGCAATCCCTGCTGCGACTGCAGGCAACCCGCCGCCGCCAGCGTGCGCTGTTACCGCTGCTGCGAGAAGCTGCGCGCCTCGCGCCGGTGGCGGCGGCTGAAGCTGCAGGTGTTCGCCGAAGAGGTCGAATGCTGGGTGTGCCAGGAGTACGTCGACCAGGCCCTGGCCGTTGAGGACCCGCGGTCCCGCACCGTCGACCACGTGTGGGCCCTGCGCGACGGCGGACCGGCCTACGAGCGCAGCAACTGCCGCCTGGCGCATCGCGCGTGCAACACGATCCGCACCAACCAGCTGCGGGCCGAGCGCGGCCCCCAGCTGCTGATCGTCAACCCGTACACCATCTGACCCGAACGGACACCGCCATGCCCGAGCGCGTCTCCATCCACCTCACCGGCCCCGGCCGGGGCACTGTCCACGTGGGCGAGGCCAACGTGTCCGACCTCGTGCGCGGGGTCGCCATCACCGCCCAGGCCGGGCACCTGCCCACGGTGACGCTGGACCTGATGGCCTGGCCGGTGGCGTTCGACGGCGAGGCCGACGTGCAGCTGCCCGCCGACGTGGTCGCGATGCTGGTCCGGCTGGGCTGGGCCCCGCCCGGCAGCGTCGACCTCGGGGGAGCGTGAGGTCATGGCCGTTCGCATGATCGCCTCCAGCCGCGACACCAAGGCGGCACGTGCCCGGCGGCGGCGACCGGTCCGCACGTGCACGGCGCAGACCGGCCCCGTGTGGAAGCTGGGCGGCGAGCCGTGCGGCTGCATCCTCCGCGAGGGTCACCGCGAAAGGGACTGGCCCCACTACCGCCCCTACCACGAGTGCTCGTGCGGGTCGTGGTGGTCCAACTCCATTCGGGCTAACCGTCCCCCCGGGACGGACACCCCCTCTGACCTGCGGAAATAGGGTCACCGGCGCAAGCCTCTGACCTGCGGAAACGTGCCCCGTCCTTTTAGGAAGGGGTGGCAGCCCCACCCCGCGCCCAACCTCCCCTCAATCTCCCCCCGCACAAAAATAAGGGGGTCGGAATGGTCGATTCGAATGCACTGCGGGCGCGTCGATATCGCCTGCACAGACGGGGTGACCACTCGCTGTGCAAGGTCGGGAATTGCGCCGAAGTAACGCGGCCCGTTACGCGTGACACGGGGTCTGATCAGCGGGAACGTACCGGCGGACTGGACGCTCCGGGCCGCGCCTTGTGGTCGGAGGTGACCGGTGGCGAAAAGCTTCCGCCGATGCAGGCGGCATTGCTGTTGCAGATTTGCCGGACGGTTGACCGGCTCGACAAGATCGACGCTCAACTGCGCGGCGACGAATCGAGCTGGCTCACGATCGAGCGCGACTACGACGACCCGGCCGCCCCGGTCGTTGTCGTGGTCGACAAGGCGCTGGCCGAGGAGCGGCTGCAGGCAACCGCGCTCAAGACGTTGATCGGGGAGTTCCGCCAGGCGCTGCGGGCACCGCGGCCGGGCCGCGCCGGTGCCTCGGGCAACCCCGCGCCGTCCCCCGCCGCAGCGCCCTACGCCGGTGGCCAGGCCGCCACCGGCACCGCGGGGGGTGGTGGTTCCGTTGTCGACGTTGCCGCCCGCCTTGCTGCGAGGCGCAAGCCACCCACGGGTTGAGGTCCGGCCCCCGGGCGTTGCCGACGACTTCGGGGCCGAGGCCGCCGACCTGATGGCGCGGGCGGGCAAGCCGCTCTACGAGTGGCAGCGCGACTCGGTGCAGCTGCTGCTGTCGATCCGGGACGACGGCCGGTGGGCGTGCGTCGAGTACGCCGAGATCGTCGCCCGGCAGAACGGCAAGGGCGGGGTGTTGGAGGCCCGCGTCCTGGCGGGGTTCCTGCTGTTGGGCGAACGCCTGATCATGTGGTCGGCGCACGAGGTCAAGACCGCGTCTGAGGCGTTCATCCGGATCAAGGAGCTGCTGCAGGCGCTCGATCCGCGCCCCGACGAGGAGAAGGCCGCAGACCCCAACTTCATCCTGGTCGACGGCGACGTGCCGGTGAAAATCAGCGAGGCCAACGGCCAGGAGGGGTTCAAGCGGCTCGACACCGGCCAGCGCATCCGGTTCATCGCCCGCAGCAAGGGCAGCGGCCGGGGCTTCTCGGGCGATTTGAACATCATCGACGAGACGTTCGCGTACACCGGGGCGCAGCACGCCGCGCTGTTCCCGACGATGCTGGCCAGGCCGAACCCTCAGATCATCTACACGTCCACGCCGCCGCTGTCTCCGGACAGCGGCGAGGTCATGCACACGCTGAGGGCGCGGGCCAAGGCGGTGCTGGAGGCGCTGGCCGCCCTCGGCAACCACGGCGGCGACGACCGGTTCGGGTTCCGGGACTGGGGCCTGGAGGGCGACCTGGACAACCTGGACCAGGTCGACCTGGACGACCCGCGGCTGTGGGCGCGGGTCAACCCGTCGCTGGGGCACAGCTGGATGACGCTGGAGATCCTGGCGATCGCCCGACGCACCCTGCCGCTGCTGGAGTTCGCCCGCGAGGTGCTGTGCATCTGGCCCAGGGCGCAGGACAACGCGGGCGCGATCGACGCCAACCGGTGGGCGGCGCTGCGCGATCCGGAGTCGCGGCGGGTGGGCGAGATCGCCCTGGGCGTGGACATCAGCCCGGACCGCGAGTGGGCGGTGATCGCGTTCTACGGCGTGCGCGCCGACGGGGTCGGGCACCTGCAGCTGCTGGACTACCGGCCCGGCACGGACTGGGTCATCGAGCGCCTGGCGCTGCTGCGGCAGGTGCTGCGGCCGATCGGGATCGGCATGGGTAAAGGCACCTACGCGTCGTTGGAGAACGCGTTGCGCGACAACGGGTTCACCGTGCCCGAGGACCCGGACAAGCCCCGGCGCGGGCAGGTGCTGGTGCTGGACTACCTGGACATGTCCGCCGGGTGCAGCCAGATGCTCGACGCGGTCAAGCACAGCCGGCTGCGGCACGTGGGTGACGACCCGCTGGACAAGGCGGTGGCGGCGGCGAAGGTGCGGCAGACCACCGACAGCGTGGTGTGGGCGCGCAAGCAGGACAAGGCCAAGAACGACATCGGGCCCCTGGTCGCGGGCACCGAGGCGAAGTACGTCCACGAGACGTGGCTGGGGATCGTCGTGGACGACGACTACGACCCGCTGGACTCGATCGCGTGAGGAGGCGGTGACGTTGTCCCGCGAGATGATCACGACCCTGTTGGACCTGGCCGCGCTGCTGGCGGTGGCGGTCGGTGCCACCGCGGCGGTGTGGCTGGCCGTCGGTGCCCCGGCCGTGGCGGTCGGCGGCCTGGTGCTCTACGGCGGCGCACGGCTGATCGAGCACCTGGCCGCCACCTCGGGCAAGGGCGGTGGTGCGGGGTGAGCCTGTTCTCCCGCCGGTCCGTGACGTGGCCCGACGCGGGGCAGCTGGTGGCCGAGCGCACCGCCGGCCGCACCGGCGCCGCACCCGTCACCACGTCGAGCGCGATGCGCAACAGCGCGGTGTGGGCGGCGGTGCGGCTGCGTGCGGACCTGCTGTCCACGATGCCCGTGGACGTGTTCCGCAAGGTCGGGCCGCTGCACGTGGAAGTGCCCACACCGCCGGTGCTGACCAGCCCCGACGGCCCGATCGACGAGTGGCTGTACATGAGCCAGCAGGACCTGGACCGGGCCGGGAACTGCTTCGGGATCATCACCGCGGTCGACGGGCTGGGCCTGCCCGCGCGGATCGAGCTGCAGGACCTGGCCGAGGTCACCGTGCGGGTGCGCGACGGCCGGGTGGCCCGGTACCGGATCGGGCGGCAGTGGTACGAGCCGCACCAGGTGTGGCACGAGCGACAGTTCCCGGTGGCCGGGTTCCCGCTCGGGCTGTCGCCGGTCGCGCACGCGGCGCTGACGCTGCAGCAGACGATGAGCGCGCAGCAGTTCGCGGTGGCCTGGTTCACCCAGGGCGGGATGCCCTCGGTGGCGTTGAAGAACACCGCGAAGACGCTGAACAAGGAGCAATCGGCCGACATCAAGGCGCACTACAAGGCGACCGTGGGCCAGGGGGACGTGTTCGTGCACGGCTCGGACTGGGACCTGAAGCCGATCAACGCCACGGTGAGCACTGCGGCGTTCGTCGAGTCGCAGCAGGCCGGCATCCCGGACATCGCGCGCTTCCTCGGCGTGCCGGCCGACCTGATCGACGCGGCGGTGTCCGGGCAGTCGGTCACCTACGCCAACATCGGGCAGCGCAACCTGCAGTTCCTGATCATGAACCTGGGGCCCGCGGTGCGACGGCGCGAACGCGCGCTGTCGACGCTGACCCCTCGGCCGCGCACGGTCAAGCTCAACTCCAAGGCCCTGCTGCGGATGGACCCCGAGACCCAGGCCCGGGTGATCGACATGCAGGTCAAGGGCCGGCTGCTCGCGCCGTCCGAGGCGCGTGAGCTGGACAACCGGCCGCCGTTCACCCCCGAGCAGCTGGAGGAGTTCGACCGGCTGTGGGGGCGCCCCAACACCAAACCGTCGTCGGGAGGTAACCCGTGATCACCGAGGAGATGCGGGCCGCTGCGGCGGTGCGCGCACAGCAGACCAGGGCGCCGGCGGACCGGCCGAGCAAGCGCCGGTGCGCCGAGGAACCCGGTTCGCTGCCGGTGGTGCGGGTGGCCGTGCGCGGCCTGGACGTGCGCGCCGCCGGTGCCGGCGGCGGGTCGCACAAGTTCCGCGGCTACGCCTCGGTGACCGCGACCGGCTACGAGATGTACGACTGGGCCGGCCCCTACACCGAGCTGGTCGACGTCGGCGCGTTCGCGGTCACGCTGTCCCGCTCCGACCTGGACGTGCCGCTGGTGCTGCAGCACGAGTCGCTGCGCCGCATCGCGCGCACCACCTCGGGGTCGCTGTCGCTGACCGAGGACGACACCGGGCTGCTGGTGGAGGCCGACCTGGACCCCGACGACCACGACGTGCAGTACATCGTGCCGAAGTTGACGCGCGGCGACATCGACGAGATGTCGTTCAAGTTCCGCATCACCAGCGGGCAGTGGTCGCCGGACTGGACGGAGTACCACATCAAGGAGGTCGACCTGCACCGCGGTGATGTGGCGATCGTCGGCTACGGCGCGTCCCCGCACACCGCGGGCGCCGGTCTCCGCGCACCCGCTCCCGACCCGCTCACGCTGGTGCGTGGGCTGCCCGACGACCAGGCCCGCGTCGCGTTCGAGGCGCTGCGCGCCCGCCTGGCCCCCGACCCCACGCCCTCGGCGGTGCGCATCACCGACGAGGACGTGCAGCTGCGCGTGCTCTGACACGCGCCACCCCCTGCTGTTCCGCGCGCACGTCCGACCTCCCGCGCCGCGCCCGCCGAGGGCCTGGCCTGGGTGTCGCTGCCTGCTGCCCGCAGGGCCATCACCCCACGACACCCGCACCGCGCGGGAGGAAGGACGGCGTCATGACGCTCGCCCAGCTCATCGAGCAGCTGCGCGGCCAGATGGCCACGAAGCTGTCGGAGCGCAACCAGAGGGCCCAGCGGCTGGCCGAGCTGCGCGCCCAGGCCCAGCCGGACCAGGCCGAGGTCGACCAGCTGCGCGCGGCCAAGACGGCGCTGGACGCCGAGCTGGACCAGATGCAGGCCCGGCTCAGGGACCTGGAGGAGGAGAAGGAGCGCGACGAGGCGGCCGACCGCCTGTCCCGCGAGATCGCCCCCGGCGCGGGCCGTCCGGCCTACGACCGGGTGGCCCGGGTCGGCGCGGAGGAGCGCACCTACCGGCCCGACCAGGACCGCCGCGGCGTGCGGTTCGCCCGCGACGTCGCGGCCGCGCACCTGAACGACTACGCCGCCCAGGCTCGCCTGGCGCAGCACATGCGTGAGGAGCAGGTGGAGCGTTCCGAGGCGGTGGCCGGTGCGGAGGAGCGCGCGGTGGGCACCGGCGCGTTCACCGGCCTGGTGGTCCCGCAGTACCTGGTGGACATGTTCGCGCCGATGGCCACCAACGGCCGCCCGTTCGCGGACGCCGTCTCCCACCACGACCTGCCCGAGACCGGGATGACGGTGGAAATCGGGCGCGGCACCACCGGGACGTCGGTGGCCAACCAGGCGTCGGAGAACGCGGCGGTGTCCGAGACCGACTTCGACGACACGGTGTTGTCGGTGCCGGTGCGCACCGCGGCCGGTCAGCAGACCGTGTCGCGGCAGGGCGTGGACCGTGGCGTGCGGGTGGAGGACACCATCTGGGCGGACCTGATCCGCCGCTACCACGCCAACCTGGACTCCAACCTGCTCAACCTCGCCACGGTGGGGCTGTCGGCGGTGTCCACGGCGGTGGCCTACACCGACGCCAGCCCCACCGCGTTGGAGCTGTACCCGAAGATCCCCGAGGCGCTGGCGGGGATGGAGGGCGCCCTGGTCGACGTCGCCACCGGCGAGAACCTGG
>NZ_JBHSQO010000007.1:0-163472 GCF_042658445.1 Saccharothrix lopnurensis
GCCCCGGTCGACGCGCCGCGCCCAGCGGGACCCCTCGTCGCCGCGGGAGCGCCGGCCCTCCCGCCGGGCACGGCCCCGCGGCCGGCGCGTGCGGCACCGGTCCCCGCCCGGTGGGGCACGGGGCGGGCGCCGGACAGGGGGTTCAGCGCCCGAGCCCGGTGATCAGCGCGGTGGCCTCGTCCCAGGTCCCGGGCAGCTCCTCCACCCGGACCCGGACCGGGCCGGTGGGCGCGACGTGCGGGTCGACGGCCAGCCGGTCGGCGGCGAGCAGGCGCAGGTTGGCCAGCACCCTGGGCAGGGTGTGGTCGCGGCGCAGCAGCACGCACGCCGTGGCCGGGCCGATCGAGGCCAGCGTCTGCCCCGCGTCGAACACCTCCCGCAGCGCGTCCGCGAGCAGCGTCATCGCCACCACCCGGGACCAGCCGCTCACCCGGCTGAGGTCCAGCGCCGCGAGCACCAGCGCGTGCTCCCGGCGGCCGGTGGCGCGCTCCTCCGCGTACACCTCGCGCAACCGGGTGCGCAGGTACGCGGAGGTGGCCAGGCCGGTCAGCGGGTTGTCCGCGGCGCACTCGGCCGCCTGGGAGCTCACCACCTCGCCCCAGCCCAGGGCGGCGGCCCGGAGCATCCGCGCGGGCACCGCGTCCACGTCCGGGGAGACCATCCCGTCGGTCCCGCTCGGCCCGGTGAGCACCGCGTGCAGCGCCGCCAGGTCCAGCAGCGTCTCGGCCAGCCCGGCGCCGGCCTCGGCCCGCGCGCCGCCCAGCCGGTACAGCGCGCCGCTCGGGTCCGCCGCGTCCAGCACCGCCGAGCAGACCTCGTCGACCTCGCGCACCGGCCAGTCGGCCGGGAAGGCCCAGCCCGCGGCCATGGCCGCGGTCCGCCACCTCGACCGCAGGACGCGTGCACCGCCCGCGCCGAACCGCCGTGCCACCGCTACCCGAACACCCACTCGGATGCCTCCTCGACGTCGGTCTGCCGGGTAAGGGACGTCGCCGGGCGTCATCCATGACGGCATTCACAGGACACGATTGAGGGTCTTCCCGTGACGGTGTGCGACCTGGTGCGCCAAACTGGCCCCGCGCGAGGAGGGGAAACACGTGGCGACCGTTCCTGCTGACGTCCAGGGACCCAGCGATGCGGAGCTGATCGACTCCGTGCGCGCCGGGTCGACCGACGCCTACGGGCAGCTCTACGAACGGCACGTGGGCGCCGCCTACAACCTGGCCCGCCAGCTGGCGAGGTCCTCCGCCGAGTGCGACGACCTGGTCTCGGACGCCTTCGCCAAGGTCCTGGACACGCTGCGCGCCGGTCGCGGCCCCGACACGGCCTTCCGCGCCTACCTGCTCACCGCGCTGCGCCACACGGCCTACGACAAGACGCGCCGGGACCGCAAGCTCGAACTCTCCGAGGACGTGGCCGAGGCCGCGCCCGAGGCGACCGCCGTGCCCTTCGCCGACACCGCCGTGGCGGGCCTGGAGCGGTCGCTGGCCGCGCGGGCGTTCGCCCGGCTGCCCGAGCGCTGGCAGACGGTGCTGTGGCACACCGAGATCGAGGGCCAGTCCCCCGCCGAGGTCGCGCCGCTGCTGGGCCTGACCGCCAACGGCGTGTCCGCGCTGGCCTACCGGGCCCGCGAGGGCCTCAAGCAGGCGTACCTCCAGGTCCACCTGGCCGAGACGCAGGCCGAGCGGTGCCGCGCCACGGTCGACCGGCTGGGCGCGTGGACCCGCGGTGGGCTGTCCAAGCGGGAGACCGCCCAGGTCGAGACCCACCTGGACGAGTGCGCGAACTGCCGCGCGCTGGCCGCCGAGCTGGCCGACGTCAACGGCGCGCTGCGCGGGATCATCGCGCCCATGGTGCTGGGCCTGGGCGCCGGCGGCTACCTCGCCGCCGCGGCGGGCAGCGCCAAGGCCGCCGCGGTCACCGCCGGGGCGGTCGGTGCGGCGGGAGCGGCCGGGGTGGCGGGCACGGCGGCCGGCGGCTCCGCGACCGGCTCGGGCGGCGTGGCCAACCTGCTCACCTCCGCGCCGCGCCAGGCGCTCGGCGCGGCGGCGTCCGTGGCGGCCCTGGCGCTCGCGGTGGCGATCGGCCTGGCCAGCGGCGGTGAGCAGGAGGTGCCCGCCGCGCAGCTCTCGCCGCTGCCCACGACCGCCACCCGGGTCCTGCCGACCACCGCGCCCTCGCCGACGCAGGCCCCGGCGACCACCACCGCGCCCACCACGACCACGGCGCCGACGACGACCACCGAAACCGTGCCGGAGCAGCCGCAACCCGCACCGCAACCGGCGCCCGAGCCGGAACCCGAACCGCAGCCGGAACCCGAACCAGAACCAGAGCCCGAGCCGGAACCGGAGCCCGAACCCGAGCCGACGCCGCCGAACCTGGTGCCGACCGTGCCCAGCGGCTTCAGCCTGACCCCCGGCACGGACCCGGTCGCGCTGCCGATCACCGTGCGCAACACCGGCGAGACCGCCTCCGCGCCCGCCGGCACCGCGCTGCTGCTGCCGCCCGGCGTGCGGTCGGTCGGCGGACCGGCGTCGTTCGCGCCGCGCCGCCTGGCGCAGTTCGACGGCCTGCCCGAGCAGACCGTGGCCTGCCCGGCGGGCGTCGGCGCGATCACCTGCGCCACCCCGCAGGGCCTCGCGCCCGGCGGCACCGCCACGTTCGTGTTCCACCTCCAGGCCGACTGGGAGGCGATGACCGGCCTGATCACCGGCACGGTCAGCGCCGGCACCGCGATCAGCGTGAACATCGAGGTCGACGTCGAGGTCACCCCGGCCGAGGACGCCCTGAAACTGTCGGTGCGCACGTGGCAGCACCACTTCTGGGACCCCAGGCTGGACGTCACGGCGGTCAACACCGGCGGCCGGCCCGGCACCCTGCGCCTGGTGGTCGAGGGCGACGAGCACCTCACCCTGGTCACGCTGTGGCGCGGGTGCGAGCGGTCGCACCACCGGGTGGTGTGCGAGGTGCGGCTGGACCGGGGCGGGTCGTTCCAGCTGCCCGTGTGGGTGTTCGGCGTGCCGTGGCGGGAGGGCGTGGTCCGGGTGACCGCCACCCTCGGCACCGCCTCCCGCAGCGTCGAGGTGCCGATCTCGCGGCGCCCCGGCCACGGCCACGGCGAGCCGGAACCCCCGGCCGACGAGCCGACCGGCACCCCGCGGCCGACCACCACCACCACCCCGACGACGACGCCCACGACGACCACGACGGTCCCCCGCCCCACCGGCACCTCGTCGACCACCGCACCGCCCGCGCCGCCGCGGCCGACCACCCCGACCACGACGTCGCGGACCGACCCGCCGCCGCGGCCGACCGGGCCGCCCACGACCGCGCCGACCACGACGACGACCACCACCACCCCGACGACCACCACCAGGCGGACCGAGCCCTGCCAACCGCTCCTGCCGTGGCTGCCGATCCTGGGCGACCTGCTGCCCGACCCCTGTCGAACCCCTTCGTGATCGGTCGATCACCGGCCGGTAACCTGCCCCGGTGCTGCCACTCGTGCGCAGGCTCCTGGGCCGTCTGCCGGAACCGGTTCGCTCCCTGGTCCGCGAGCACCGGGAGCTGATCCGCTTCGCCGCCGTGGGCGGCACGACGTTCCTGATCGACAACGGCGTCTGGTACGCGCTCAAGCTCACCGTCCTGGACGACAAGGTGGTCACGGCCAAGGCCATCGGGGTGCTGGTGGCGGTCATCGCCTCCTACGTGCTCAGCCGCGAGTGGTCGTTCCACACCCGCGGTGGCCGGGAGCGGCACCACGAGGCGGCGCTGTTCTTCCTCGTCAGCGGGATCGGCGTCGGGGTGAACCTGCTGCCGCTGTACGCGTCGCGGCACGTGTTCGACCTGCACTCGGAGGTGGCCGACTTCGCCAGCGGCGGGGTGATCGGGATGCTGCTGGCCACCGGCTTCAAGTTCTGGGCGATGCGCAAGTTCGTCTTCCCCCAGGCGGACGCCCGCCCGCCGGTGCAGGAGCTGCGGGTCGTGCGCGACCGGCTCGACGTGGCCTGAACAGCACTTTTACCGCCGCTCCGTACAATGCTGTGGTGTCCGTGGTCGAGAACGTGGTCTTGCGCCTGCCCGAACCGCTGCGCTCGCTGGCGCTCAAGCACCGCGAGCTGCTCAAGTTCGCGGTGGTGGGCGGCACCTGCTTCGTGATCGACACGGCCATCTTCTTCGGCCTGAAGTCGATCGTGCTCAGCGAGCACCCGGTGACCGCGAAGATCGTGGCCACCCTGGTCGCCACGATCGTGTCCTACGTGCTCAACCGCGAGTGGTCGTTCAAGACCCGGGGCGGGCGCGAGCGCAGGCACGAGGCCGCGCTGTTCTTCCTGATCAACGGGATCGGCATCGTGCTGAACTCCGCGCCGCTGTGGGTGTCGCGGTACCTGCTGCACCTCCAGGAGCCGAACGTCAGCCGGCTCGCGGAGGAGTTCTCCGACTTCCTCAGCGCGCAGGTGATCGGCACCCTGATCGCCATGGTGTTCCGCTGGTACGGCTACAAGAGGTGGGTCTTCCCGCAGGCCGACTACCGCCCGCGCCGGGTGACCCGCGCCTACGACCTGCCCGAGGAGGACGAGCAGGCCCTCGGCCACTCGTGACCTAGCGGCCGGCCGCGAGCACCGCCAGCGCGGCCTCGTGCAGGTGCCCGTTGCTGGTCAGCACGCTGCCGCCGTCGTAGCGGCCGGCCCCGGTCAGGTCGCTGAACCGCCCGCCCGCCTCGGTCACCAGCACCTGGAACGGCGCGACGTCCCACGGGTTCACCACCGCCTCGGCGGCCACGTCGATCGCGCCCTCCGCGACCAGGCAGTGCTGCCAGAAGTCGCCGAACGCCCGGTTCTCCCAGCACGCGTCCACCAGCGCCAGGTACGCCTCGCGCGAGTGGTGCTCGACCCACGAGCCCAGGTGCGTGGTGGACAGGTAGGCGTCGGACAGGTCGCGCACCCCGGACACGGCGATCCGCCGCTCCCCCGAGGCGTCCGAGGAGAACGCGCCGCCCCCGGTCGACGCCCACCAGCGGCGGCCCAGGGCGGGCGCGCTGACCACCCCGACGACCGGCGTGCCGTCCTCCACCAGCGCGATCAGCGTCGCCCACACCGGCACGCCGCGCAGGAAGTTCTTGGTGCCGTCGATCGGGTCGACCACCCACGCGCGCCCGGCGCCCACCTCGCCGCCCCGCTCCTCGCCCGCGACCTGGTCGTCCGGCGCCTCGACGGCCAGCACGGCGCGGATCGCGTCCTCCACGGCCACGTCGGCGTCGGTGACCGGGGTGCGGTCGGGCTTGCGCTCCACCACCAGGTCCCGCGCGCGGAACCGGGAGGTGGTGATCAGGTCGGCCTCGTCGGCGAGGCGGAGGGCGAGGGCGAGATCTGCGCGAAGGGCGGACACGCGGGCGATCGTGCCACGCCTACGCTGGGTGCCGTGAGCGTGGTCTTGTTGGCCGAGGACGACCCGGCGATCGCGGAGCCGCTGTCCCGCGCGCTTCAGCGCGAGGGGTACCAGGTTCAGGTGGTGGGGGACGGTCCCGGCGCGTTGGACGCGGCCGCGCACGGCGGCATCGACCTGCTGGTGCTCGACCTGGGCCTGCCCGGCATGGACGGCCTGGAGGTGTGCCGCCGGCTGCGCGCGAACGGGCGCGGCCTGCCGGTGCTGATGCTCACCGCCCGGTCCGACGAGGTGGACTTCGTGGTCGGGCTCGACGCGGGCGCGGACGACTACGTGGCCAAGCCGTTCCGGCTGGCCGAGCTGATGGCCCGGATCCGGGCGCTGCTGCGCCGGCGCGCCCCCGGCACGCTGGAGGTCAACGGCGTCCGCGTGGACCTCGCCGCCCGCCGCGTCACCGTGGACGGGCAGGAGGTGCAGCTGGCCAACAAGGAGTTCGAGCTGCTGCGCGTGCTGATCCAGCGCGCGGGCCAGGTCGTGCACCGCGACGAGATCCTGTCCGAGGTCTGGAACGACCCGGAGCTGAAGAGCAGCAAGACCCTGGACATGCACATGTCGTGGCTGCGCCGCAAGCTCGGCGACGCCCGCGGCGTGGAGCGCCGCATCGCGACCGTGCGCGGGGTCGGGTTCCGCTTCAACGCGGCCGACTGATGCGCAGCCGCATCCTGCGGGCCATCCTGCTGGCCGTCGCGGTCACCGGGTTCGCCCTGGGCATCCCGCTCGGCTACACGGCGCTCCAGCTCGTGGAGGGCGCCGCCCGCAACGACCTGGGCACGCGGGCGCAGCGGATCGCGGCCTCCATCGACGACCAGATCGCGAACGGGCAGCCGATCGACCTGGGGCCGGTCGAGGTGGGGGTGCCGGAGGGCGGCCACCTCGTGGTCACCACGGGCGGCCGGGTGCTGGAGTTCGGCAGCACCCCCGGCGAGGACGCGCTGTCGGTGCAGGTGCCGATCGCGCAGCAGGGCACGGTGCGGCTGGAGGTGTCCGCGGACCCGGTGCACACCACGCAGTACCAGGTGTCGGGGCTCGTGGTGCTGCTGGTGGTGCTGTCCGTCGGCACCGGCACGGTGGTGGCCAGGGTCACCGCGCGCAGGCTCGCCGAGCCGCTGCGGCACGTGGCGGCCCGCGCCACGCGGCTCGGCGCGGGCGACTTCCGCAGCGACGACCGGCGGCACGGCGTGCCGGAGCTGGACCTGGTGTCCGACGCGCTGGACCGGTCCGCGATCGCGCTGGCCCAGCTGGTGCAGCGGGAGCGGGAGCTGGTCGGCGACGTGTCGCACCAGCTGCGCAGCCGGCTGACCGCGTTGCAGCTGCGGCTGGAGGCGCTGTCGCTGCACCCGGAGCCGGAGACCGCGGCCGAGGCGCGGGCCGCGCTGGAGCAGGCCGAGCGGCTGGCCGAGGTGCTCAACGAGATGCTGGCCGCCGCCCGCGCCGCCCGCGCGGTCGGCGCGGAGCCGCTGGACCTCGCCGCGGAGCTGGTCGCCATCGCGGAGGAGTGGCGCGAGCCGCTGCGCGGCGTCGGGCGCGTGCTGCGGGTGCGGGTGCCGGACGGGTTGCTGGCGCGCGCCACGCCCGCCCGGCTGCGCGAGGCGATCGGCGTGCTGCTGGACAACGCCCTGCGGCACGGCGAGGGCCAGGTGGTCGTGTCCGCGCGCCGGGAGGACGGCACGGTGGTCGTGGAGGTCAGCGACTCGGGCCGGGGCGTGCCGGACGAGCTGTCGCACCACATCTTCGAGCGCGGCGTGTCCGGCGGCGGCTCCACGGGCGTGGGCCTGGCGCTGGCGCGGGCCCTGGTCGACGCCGACGGCGGGCGGCTGGAGCTGTCCACCGCCCGGCCCGCCACGTTCGCGGTGTTCCTGCCGGTGCCGAAGGCCGAGGACGTGGTGGGCGTGAGCTGGCGGACCGACCTCACGCCCCGCTAGACCCCGTCTCCAGCCGGATCTCAGGCCCCGCCGGGGGCGCTCCGCTCCGCCGCCTCCGGCAGCACGCCGACCGCGCCGCGCACCACCTGCGCCCACACCAGGCGGCCGAACAGGTAGTGGCAGGCCACGTCCTCGCTGGTGAACGCGGCCCAGTCGTAGCGGTTGCCCTGCTCGCGCCAGAAGACCTCGAAGCCCTCCCCGGTGGGCAGCAGGCACCACCGGTTCTCGGCCTCCGCCCCGATCGACACGACCTCGGCGGGCACGCCCACCGCCAGCAGCCAGCCCTCGACCGACTCCGCGTTCACCGGACCTCCTCCAGGTAGCCCAGGGCGAGCAGGTCGGCCACGGGGTGGGTGGTGCGGTAGCGGACGCCACCGCCGGGCTGCCCGAACCACCCGGCGGACAGCGTGAACCACACCGGCAGCACCCGGGCGACCCGGTAGCGGTGGTGGCCGGCGTCGAGCAGCGCGGGCGGCAGCGAGCGGGCGGCGTAGGCGGTGCCCGACTCGGCCAGCACCCGGCCCTCGGCCGGGCCGAACCGGTCCAGCTCCACGCCGACCGCGAGCACGCCGGGCTGCCCCGCCTCGTAGCCGCCCTCGGGGAACAGCTCGCCGGGCGGCCACGCGTACTCCGGCGGGTCGGACCGGACCAGGAAGCGGCGGTCCCAGTCGCGCTCGTGCATCCCGGCCTGGGGGTCGTGGCCGACCAGCAGCGCGGGGTCGGGCGCGGCGCCCGGCGCGAGCACCAGGCGCGGGCGGGCGACGGCGGGTCGCGGCTCGGCGGCCGGGTCGCCGGCCGCGCCGGAGAGCCGGGACCGCAGCAGGTCGCCGTAGGTCAGGTCCAGGCCGAGCTGCGCGGAGGTGTCGACCAGGTTCCGGTCCGGGTGGCCGCCCGGCTCGAACCGGAGGCCGGCCGCGAACACCTGCTCGCCGGACGGCGGCGGGAGCTGGCGGACCGGCGCGGTGCGGGGCCGGGGCAGCGTGCCGCCGGGGAACATGTGCGCCAGGAACAGCGCGACGGCCTCGGTGCTCGGCCGCGCGGTGCTCGCGGCGGGGACCGGGTCGGGCGCGGGCTCGTCCCGCCGGGCCGGCGGGGTCGTCGGGGCGGGGCCCGGCAGGAGCGGGGTCCGGGCCGCGCCGTCCCGGGCGACCGGGATCGGCACGACGGCGAACGCGAGCGAGCCGTCCTGGGCCGCGTCCTCGACGTCGCGGGCGGCGGTGATCAGCGCCTCGCGCAGGTCGCCGGCCGTGGACTCGGCCTTCGCCTCGCCCTTGACGTCCGCTTTGGCCTGGGTGTCCGCCTTGGCCGGCGCCTCGGTCTTGGCCTGGGCCTCGGGCCTGGCGGCTTCCCCCTTGGCGGCGCCGGCGTCCTTGGCCGCGCCCTGGTCCTGCCCTTGGTTCTGCCCTTGGTTCTGCCCTTGGGCGGACCCCTGCGCCGACGAGCCCTGACCCGGGCCCGCCGCACCGGACCCCTGACCCGGCGAGCCCTGACCCGACGAGCCCTGGGTGGGCACGGCCGCCTGCGCGGCTCGCGCCTCCGCCTTCGGCGCGGCCTGGCCCGGCTGCGCGGACGCCTGCGCCCCGGCGTTGGCCGCCGGGGACTGGGTGGCCGCCGCGCCGGCCGCCGGGGACGCGCCGGGCGCGCCACCGGTCGTGCCGCCGAACGAGGGTCCCTGCGGGGCGGCCTGGTTCGCCGCCGGGGCGGCGGACTGCTGCGCGGGCGCGTGGGGGGTGTCGACCGGCAGCACCGGCCGGTCCAGGACCGCCGCCGCCGACTGGCCGACCGTGTCGGCCGGGCGGCCGACCGCGTCCACGACGGGCGCGCCCGGGACCGAGCCGCCGACCGCGTCCCCGACCGGCCTCACGACGTGGTCCACCGGGTTCAGGACCTGGTTCACCAGGCCGGGCGCGGCGGCGGGCGGCCCCTGACCGGCACCCGGACCCTGGCCCGCCGGACCCTGCCCCTGGCCCTGGCCCACCGGACCGGGCAGGGCCTGGTCGACGGTGTCGCCCGCGCCCCTCACCACGTCCTTGGCCGTGTCGACCAGCGGGTCCACGACCGCGGCGACGGGCGGGGCCACCGCGCCGACCGCGTCCACGAGCGGGTCGGCCACCGCGCCGACCGTGTCCGCGACCCCGCCCAGCAGCCCGCCGACGAGCCCGGGAGCCCGGTTGCCGCCCGCGTCGCCACCGCTGCCACCGCCACCAGCGGCGCCGCTGCCGTTGCCACTGCCGTTGCCGAGCAGCCCGTCCACGAGCGCGCCGCCACCCAGCAGCCCACCACCCGGCAGCCCGCCGCCGTTCGACTGGGTGCCGCGCCCCTGGTCGCCGCCCTGGCCGGGCGCGTCACCGGGCCCGCCCGGACCCGCACCGCCGCCCCCGGGCCCGTGCACGCCGGGGCTGGTGTCGACCGGTGGCAGGCTCCCGCCCACCGTCACGCCGCTGTCCAGCCGCACCGCGTTGGTCAGCACGTCGGTCAGGTGGGCGACGTTGGTCGCCGCGCCCCGCACCGCCGTGTCCAGCCCCAGCAGCGCCGCCGGGTGGCCGGCGGTCGCGGCCTGCTGCGCCGCGTCGTTGTTCCTGGCCAGGGTCACCAGCTCGCGCACCAGCTCGGCCTTCGCCGCGCCGATCTGCTCGGCCGCGTGGTCCAGCCGGTCCGCCGCCGAGCGGCAGCCGCGCACGGCCGAGTTCAGCGCGCCGTCCGGGGCGGTGAACGCGTTCCAGTGCCCGCGCGCCGCGTCGCCGGTCGCCCCGCTCATCGAGCCCAGCGCCCTGGTCGCGGCGCCGTCGGACTCGCCGGCCAGCGCGGCGAGCCGCGTGCCCGCCTCGCGCCACGCGGTGGCGGACGCGCGCATGGCGTCCTCGTCGGCCCGGGGCCACGCGACCCCGGCCTTGGCGGCGACCTCGACCAGTTCGGCCGGCAGCTCGATGCCCATGGCGGCTCCCAGGAGTGTTTCGGACGGCGCGGGGGTCAGAGGGCGCGGAACGAGTCGGTGTTGCCCCGCTCGGCCTCGCGGTAGGTGCGGGCCGTCTCGGTCAGGCGCTCACCGACGCCGCCGAAACCGGGGCCGAGCGCGCCCATCCCGCTCAGCACGTCGCCGGACGGGCCCACGTGGCCGGCCGCGAAGCTCTGCCCCACCGCGTCGTCGCCCCAGCACGCGCCCAGGGAGTCGAGCGCGACGCCCAGGTCGCCCGCGATCTTCCCAGCGCGCTCGGCGAACGCGCCGAAGTCCCGCGCCCCCTCGGTGAGGCGGGCGAGGTCGGTGTGGAAGCCGGTCATCTCAGGTGCCTCCCGGTGGCGTCGACGTCCAGCCAGTCGCGCTGCTCGAAGTCCTCGTCGTCGTCGACCCGGCCGGGCCGCGCGGGCGGCGCGATCTCCTCGGGCCTCAGGTCGGCGGTGCCGCGCACCAGCGCCTCCGGGTCGGTCCCGGCGGGCAGCGCCGGCCCCAGCGCCCGGTAGGTGCGCTCGGCGGCCAGGGCCACGGCCTCCCGCGCGGTGCGCACGACCAGCTGGGCGAGCTGCGGGGGCCGCAACCGGTAGGCGGCGTCGGTCAGTTCCAGGTCGGTCAGCGTGCCGCGGGCGTCCACCACCGCGGTCACCTCACCGCCCGGACTGCTCGCGGCAGCCGTCACCCCGGCCAGGTCGCGCTGCACGGACGCGAGCTGTTCTCGGCTGCGCCGGTAGTCGGCGAGCAGCTCGTCGACCCGGGCGCGGTGATCGGTCGTCACGGCCACCTCCGGTTCCAACCGTCGCCGGGCATGGTCGTCGGTCGCGCGTTGGACGTTACGACCCGGCACCCGGTTCCGGGGCCCTTCGGGGGAAAACCGGTGTGCGCGGCACGTCGCCCCGCACGTGAGGACCCCTCGGGTCCGGCGCTACCCGCGCAGGGCCCGGACCACCCGCGACGGGCTCGGCCGGCCCAGCCGCTCCGCCATCCACGCGCTGGTGTCGGCGAGCCGGTCCAGGTCGAAGCCGTGCCCGATCCCGAGGCCGTCGAGCATCCACACCAGGTCCTCGGTCGCCAGGTTGCCGGTCGCGGACTCCGCGTAGGGGCAGCCGCCCAGCCCGCCGGCCGACGAGTCGACCGCGGTCACGCCCACCCGCAGCGCGGCCAGCGTGTTGGCCAGCGCCTGGCCGTAGGTGTCGTGGAAGTGCACGGCCAGCCGGTCGACGTCGCCGAACGCCGCCAGCAGCGCGGTGACCTGCCCCGGCGTGGCCACGCCGATGGTGTCGCCCAGGGACAGCTGGTCGCAGCCCATGTCCAGCAGGCGCTTGCCGACCCCCACGACCTGCTCGCGCCCGACCGCGCCCTCCCACGGATCGCCGAAGCACATGGAGACGTAGCCCCGGACCCGCAGCCCCTCGGCCTTGGCGCGGGTGACCACCGGGTCGAACATGGCGAACTGCTCGTCCAGGGACCGGTTCAGGTTGCGCCGGGCGAAGGTCTCGGTGGCGCTGGCGAAGATCGCGACGTGGTCGACGCCCGCCGCGAGCGCCCGCTCCAGGCCGCGCTCGTTGGGCACCAGCACCGGGTAGTCGACGCCGGCCCGCCGGTCCAGGCCGGCCAGCAGCTCCTCGGCGTCGGCGAGCTGGGGCACCCACTTCGGGTGCACGAAGCTGGTCGCCTCCAGGACCGGGGCGCCCGCGTCGGCCAGCCGGTCCAGGAACTCCAGCTTCGTGGCCACGGGGACCACCCCGGACTCGTTCTGGAGGCCGTCCCGCGGCCCGACCTCCCAGATCGTGACGCGGTCCGGCAACCCGTCGCCCGCGACCGCCTCCGGCAGGCCGACCTCACGCGCGCCCATTCGTGCTCCTGCCCTCCTGTAGGTGCCCGCCGTCGAGCACTCGACCCAGCGCCGCGCGCACCTCCGCCACCGCCGGGATGTCGTCGAACTCCAGCGGCCCGTCCGCGGCCGACTCGACCACCAGCGTGCCGCAGCCCAGCAGCCGGTCCAGCGCGCCCTGCTCGAAGCGGACGTCGTGGACCAGCTCCAGCGGCAGGTTCAGCCGGGCCTTCCGGACCACGCCGATCCGGCACATGACCCGCCGGTCGGTGACGACGAAGTGCGTGGTGAGCCAGCGCAGCACCGGCGCGACCACCAGCCACGCCACCAGCACCGCGGTGACGCCGGCCAGCACGAACCACGCGGTCGTCGCCCACGTCAGGGCCGACACGGGTCCCGCCAGCGACGCGCCGCCGAGGGCCAGCGCGACCGACGCGACCACCGGGAGCAACAGCGCCCTCCAGTGGGGGTGCTTGTCGATCACGACGTGCTCGCCGGGTCCGAGCAGGTCGTCCGGGTGGGCCACGGCGGTCCCCTTCGGTGGCTGGTGCTCGCCTCACCGTACCCGCAGGTGCACCACGTCCCCGGCGGAAACGGGGTGGTCGGCGCCCGTTTCGTCGCGGACCACCAGGGTGCCGTCGTCCGCCACGTCGCGGGCGGTGCCGAGCAGCGCCACCCCCCGGGCCAGCTCGACCCGGACCGGGTGGCCCAGCGTGGCGCAGTGCGCCCGGTACTCCTCGCGCAGCGCCGGGTCGTCGCCCGCCAGCCCGCGCCACCGGGCCTCCAGGTCGTGCAGCTGCCGGAGCAGCGAGACGGCGAGTTCGGTGCGGTCCACCGGTGCCGCGGCGTGGTCGGCCAGGCTGGTCGGCGCGAGGCCGCCCGCGCCGGGCTCGACGTCGGCGGGCAGCCTGGCCACGTTGAGGCCCACGCCCAGCACCACGGCCTCGTCGGCGGTGACCTCGGCGAGCACGCCCGCGGCCTTCGCGCCGCCCACCAGCAGGTCGTTGGGCCACTTCAGGGTGGCCCGGACGCCCGCGTCGGCCGCGGTGCGGACCAGGGCGACCCCGGCCAGCAGGGTCAGCCACGGCACGCGCTGCGCGGGCACGCCGACCGGGCGGAACAGCACGCTCAGGTACAGGCCGCCGGTGGGCGAGACCCAGCCGCGGCCGCGCCTGCCCTGGCCCGAGAGCTGCTCCCCGGCGATCAGCGCGGTGCGGTCGGGCGCGCCCGAGCCCGCCGCGGCGCGCAGGTCGGCGTTGGTCGATCCGGTGCTGGCGACGACGTCGACGGCGGCGTAGGGGCCGACGAGCCGGTCGCGGAGGGTTGCGGCGTCCACGGGTGTGCAGGGTAGGAGCGGCCCGCACCGCGCGCTGTGTCGGAGCGGTGTGGAGGCGGGGCGGGCCGCTCCCGCCAAGCCTGCGACCTCCAGCGCGCTGGAGGTCAAATCGACCGATCGTGACCTGGGCTACTAGCCCGGACGGGGCCTGGCGCAGCCGGCTAAGCTGCCCGGTCATGAGCAGTGCGACCGCCCCCGTCGGCGAGGAGCCGGACGTCCACACCACGGCCGGGAAGCTGGCCGACCTGCACCGGCGCAACGAGGAGGCCGTGCACGCCGGCTCGGCGCGCATGGTCGAGAAGCAGCACGCCAAGGGCAAGAAGACCGCCCGCGAGCGCATCGAGCTGCTGCTGGACCCGGGTTCGTTCGTGGAGCTCGACGAACTGGCGCGGCACCGCTCGACCAACTTCGGCCAGGACCGGAACCGGCCCTACGGCGACGGCGTGGTGACCGGCTACGGCACCGTCGACGGCCGCCCGGTGTGCGTGTTCAGCCAGGACGTCACGGTGTTCGGCGGGTCCCTCGGCGAGGTGTACGGCGAGAAGATCGTCAAGGTCATGGACCTGGCGATCAAGACCGGCAGGCCGATCATCGGCATCAACGAGGGCGGCGGCGCGCGCATCCAGGAGGGCGTCGTCTCGCTGGGCCTCTACGGCGAGATCTTCCGCCGCAACGTGGCCGCGTCCGGTGTCGTGCCGCAGATCTCGCTGATCATGGGCGCGAACGCGGGCGGGCACGTGTACTCGCCGGCGCTCACCGACTTCGTGGTCATGGTCGACCAGACCTCGCACATGTTCATCACCGGCCCGGACGTGATCAAGACCGTCACCGGCGAGGACGTGGGCTTCGAGGAGCTGGGCGGCGGCCGCACCCACAACACCAAGTCGGGCAACGCCCACTACCTGGGCGCCGACGAGGAGGACGCCATCTCCTACGTCAAGGAGCTGCTGTCCTACCTGCCGGCCAACAACCTGGCCGAGGCGCCGGTGTTCGACGCGCCGGACGACGTGGTGCACGGTTCGGTCGAGGACTCGGTCACCGACTCCGACCGCGAGCTGGACACCCTCGTGCCGGACTCGGCCAACCAGCCGTACGACATGCACGAGGTCATCACCCGGGTGCTGGACGGCGGCGAGTTCCTGGAGGTCCAGCCGCTGTTCGCGCCGAACATCCTGATCGGGTTCGGCCGGGTCGACGGCCACTCGGTCGGCGTGGTGGCCAACCAGCCCACCCAGTTCGCGGGCTGCCTGGACATCGACGCCTCGGAGAAGGCGGCGCGGTTCGTGCGGACCTGCGACGCGTTCAACATCCCGGTGCTGACCTTCGTCGACGTGCCCGGCTTCCTGCCCGGCACCGACCAGGAGTGGAACGGCATCATCCGGCGCGGCGCGAAGCTGATCTACGCCTACGCCGAGGCCACCGTGCCGCTGGTCACCGTGATCACCCGCAAGGCGTACGGCGGCGCGTACGACGTGATGGGGTCCAAGCACCTCGGCGCGGACGTCAACCTGGCGTGGCCGACGGCGCAGATCGCGGTGATGGGCGCGCAGGGCGCGGCCAACATCGTGCACCGCAAGACCCTGGCCGCCGCGGTCGACGGCGGCGAGGACGTCGACGCGCTGCGGGCCCGGTTGCAGCGCGAGTACGAGGACGCGCTGTGCAACCCGTACGTGGCGGCCGAGCGCGGCTACGTGGACGCGGTGATCCCGCCGTCGTTCACCCGGGCGCACGTGGCCCGCGCGCTGGCGATCCTGCGCGACAAGCGCGAGGTGCTGCCGCCCAAGAAGCACGGGAACATCCCGCTGTGAGCGCGCAGCCGCACCTCCGGGTCGTGCGCGGCAACCCGGACGACGAGGAGCTGGCCGCCCTGACCGCCGTCGTGGCGGCGCTCGCGTCCCGGCCCGCGCCGCAGGCCGCGGCACCCCGCCGCTCGGCGTGGGCGGACCGCTCGCGCCTGGTCCGCCGCCCCCTCCACGCCGGCCCCGGCGCGTGGCGGGCCTCCGGCCTGCCCTAGCACTCCACCCGGCGGCTGGTGACCTGCGTGGCGACGTCCCGCAGGACGCCGACCTCGCGGCACCGGACGCCGTCGGGCACGCGCAGGCGGACCCGCATCCACATGCGCCCCGCCGCCACCCGCGCCTCCAGCACCTCGACGCCGTCCTCCCCGGCCACCGCGCCGGGGACGGCGTCGAGGCGGCGCAGGGCGCGGGCGGTGGTGGTGACCTCGCCCATGACCCGGCTCTCGACCCGGTCGCCCGCGTCGGCGAAGGGCCAGAAGGGGACGCCGTACCCGACCGGGTCGGTGGACACGACCTTCAGCGCCACCCCCAGCACCGCCACGGCCGGCAGGACCAACAACCACCGGCGGCGACCGCGACCCCGGTCCGCCCGACGCACCACCAGAGCCCAACGCTGCACCTCTCCGAGGTTGCCCAACGGTGGCGGGGCGCGCATCGGTAGATCTACGCAGCCGGTTCGCGCGGGCGCCCGAGCCGCTCGCGGCACCGCCGTGACCCGAGCCGCTCGCGGCACCGCGGTGACCCGGGCCACGCCGGCGACGCCCAGCCCAGGCCCAGCAGCACTCCCCCCGACCCAGGCCCAGCAGCGCTCCCCCGGCCCCGTCCACCCACTCGGCCTACCGCGAGCCACCCGCCCCGTCCCCCTTAGGCTTCCCACCGTGCGCTTCGTCCTGGCCTCGCAGTCACCCGCCCGCCTAGCCGTCCTCCGCGCCGCCGGCGTCGAGCCCGAGGTCCGGGTCTCCGGCGTGGACGAGGACGCCCTCGCCGCCTCGCTGACCGACCCCACCCCCGAGCAGCTGGTCACCGCGCTGGCCCTGGCCAAGGCCGAGGCCATCGCCGGCGGCTCCACCGGGGACGAGGTGGTCGTGGGCTGCGACTCGATGCTCCGCACCGCCGACGGCGAGGTGCACGGCAAGCCCGGCACCACCGACGTGGCCCGCGAGCGGTGGAAGCGGATGGCGGGCACCACCGGCACCCTCCTCACCGGGCACGCCGTGCTGCTGGTGCGGGACGGCGTGGTCGTCGACCGGGCCGTCGACCACGAGTCGACCACCGTCCGGTTCGGCCGCCCCACCGACGACGAGCTGGAGGCGTACCTCGCCACCGGCGAGCCGCTGCACGTCGCGGGCGCGTTCACGCTCGACGGCCTGGGCGGCTGGTTCGTGGACGGCATCGACGGGGACCCGTCCAGCGTGATCGGCATCAGCCTGCCGCTCACCCGCCGCCTGCTGCGCAAGGTCGGCGTCTCGGTGTCCAGCATCTGGTAGCGGTTGTCACACTTCCCCCGATCGGGGAAGTTCCCCCTGGGCGTCGAGCGTTGGGGTAGCCGATGAACGAGTTGCTGACGCGTCGCCGGCACATCGACTTCGGTCGCCGGACGAGTACGGGCTGTCGCCCCTGACACCCCGTCTCCCGTCCCCGCGCACCCACCGGAGCAGTCGTGTCGTTCATCCGCACCTACACCAAACCGAAGGTCTTCGGCCTCACCGTGCTCGCCGCGCTCGTCCTGGGCGCGCTCACGGGCTACCTCGCCCAGGCGACCGACCAGGCGTGGCTCACCACCACCCTGAGCCAGATCGGTGACGTGTTCACCAGCCTGTTGCAGTTCACCGTCATCCCGCTGGTGTTCACCGCGATCGTCGTGGGCATCACGAGCCTGCGCCGCCTGGGCACGAACCGCGCCGCGCGGCTCGGCGGCAAGACGCTGCTGTGGTTCGCCATCACGTCCCTGATCTCGGTGTCCATCGGCCTGGCCATCGCGTTGATCTTCAGCCCCGGTTCGGGGGTGCAGGTCCAGCCGTCGGAGGCGGCGGTGGAGCGGCTCGCGGCCCGCGACCCCGGCTCGTGGAGCACGCTGCTGGAGACGCTGGTCCCGAGCAACCTGTTCGCCGCCTTCACCGAGGGCGAGGTGCTCCAGGTCGTGTTCATCTCGGTGCTGGTCGGCTTCGCCGCCTTCGCCCTCGGCGACCGGGCCGAGCCGTTCGTCAACCTCACCCGGTCGGTGTTCGACCTGATCCAGAAGGTCGTCGGCTGGATCGTGCTGCTCGCGCCGATCGGCGTGTTCGGCCTGATCGGCACCGCGTTCGCCACCTACGGCAACTCGTTCGTCCGCCCGCTGTTCTCGCTGATCGCGTCCGTGTACGGCGGAACGCTGCTGGTGCTGTTCGTGGTGTACCCGGTGCTGCTGCGGTTCGTGGGCCGGGTCAGCCCGGTGACGTTCTTCGGCAAGGCGTGGACGGCCATCCAGTTCGCGTTCGTGTCCCGCTCGTCGGGCGCCACGCTGCCGCTGAGCCGGCAGACCGCCGCCAACCTCGGAGTGGACCAGGACTACGCGTCGTTCGCCGTGCCGCTGGGCACCACGACCAAGATGGACGGCTGCGCCGCGGTGTACCCGGCGATCGCGACGGTGTTCATCGCGAACCTGTTCGGCGTCGAGCTGGGCCTCTGGCAGTACGCGGCGATCATCGCGGTGGCCGTGTTCGGCTCCCTGGCGACCGCGGGCACCACGGGCTGGTTCACCATGCTGACGCTGACCCTGGGCGCGGTGAACATGCCGCCGGAGGTCATCGCCACCGGCGTCGCGGTCGTCTACGCCATCGACCCGATCCTGGACATGGTCCGCACCGCGACCAACGTCGCCGGCCAGATCACCGTCCCGGTCCTGGTGGCGCGCACCGAGGGCCTGCTCGACGACGAGGTCCTCAACGCCCCCAGCGAGCCGCCCCTCCTGTCCACCACCCCCCGCACCCCCGTCCCAGCCTGACCCAACCCCTCAACTCACCAGCCCTGAACGTACGACTCACCCAACCTGAACGTACGACTCACGCGACCTGAACGTACGACTCGCGCGGCGCGAGTGTTCGACACGTGCGCGAGTCGTACGTTCAGGACCACCGTGTCGTACGTTCAGGACCCCCGAGTTCACCGTTCAGGACGACACGGCTCAGCCGCCGCACGGGCCGAGGTCGGCGGCGTCCGGCACGACCGCCGGCCAGCCGGGCAACAGCTCGGGCGCCTCGACCACCGCCGTGCAGCCCAGCTCGTCACCCCCGTCCACCAGCGAGAACACCTGCGCGAACCGCTCCGCGCAGTCCACCCCCGCCGGGCACTCGCGCTGCACCGCCACTACGTCGGCCACCGCGTCCCGGTTCACGTCGTGCAGCCCCAGGTGCCCCCCGCTCGACACGTAGGGCACCTGCGCCCGAGACCACGCCCCCGACCGGCGCACGAGCACCTCCCCGCGCACCTCCGACCCGACCTCGCCGCGCACCAGGCACACCCCGACCTCGGCGTCCACGCACTGGAGCGACCGCTCGGTGATCTCCGCCCCGGACGCGGCGATGGTCAACTCGAAGACGTTCGGCCCCGACGCCCCCGACGCCCGGATCCGCCCCACCCCCGAACCCACCAGCAGCGCCACCGAGTCGGGCCCGACCCGCTGCTCCACCACCGGGCGGCACGCCTCCGCACCGCACCTCAGCTCGTCCCGGGGCGGCTCCGAACCGGTCGCCGCGGGCGATCCCGGGCGCGTCGACCACGCGAACGCCAGGCCCGCGACCGTGGTGACCACGGCCAGGCAGGCGACCAGGAGCACAGCTGCGGGTGGACGCGTCACGGTCGCCGATTGTTTCACCGAAGCGTGAGCTGTCTCTCGGCCACCGCGTACTGCCGGGTCACTAAACTCCCCCTCCATTGCCGCTCCATGTCCAGCGTTGCAGGAGGTAGGACGTCGTGTCGCTGCGCAAGGTCCTCGTCGCCAACCGCGGTGAGATCGCCGTCCGGGTCATCCGCGCCTGCCGGGACGCCGGTCTGGCCAGCGTTGCCGTGTACGCCGATCCGGACCGCGACGCCCCGTTCGCGCGGCTCGCCGACGAGTCGTTCGCCCTCGGCGGCAGCACCCCCGGCGAGAGCTACCTCTCGGTGGACAAGCTGCTGGACGTGGCCAAGCGGTCGGGCGCCGACTCGGTGCACCCCGGCTACGGCTTCCTGTCCGAGAACGCCGACTTCGCGCAGGCCGTCCTGGACGCGGGCCTGACCTGGATCGGGCCGACCCCGCAGGCCATCCGCGACCTCGGCGACAAGGTCACCGCCCGGCACATCGCCACGCGCGCGGGCGCGCCGCTGGTGCCCGGCACCAAGGACCCGGTCGGCGGCCCGGACGAGGTCGTGGCGTTCGCGCGGGAGCACGGCCTGCCGGTCGCGATCAAGGCGGCGTTCGGCGGCGGCGGCCGCGGCCTGAAGGTCGCCCGCACGCTGGAGGAGATCCCGGAGCTGTTCGACAGCGCGGTGCGCGAGGCCGTCACCGCGTTCGGCCGCGGCGAGTGCTTCGTCGAGCGCTACCTGGACCAGCCCCGCCACGTCGAGGCCCAGGTCCTGGCCGACCAGCACGGCAACGTCGTCGTCGTCGGCACGCGCGACTGCTCGCTCCAGCGCCGGCACCAGAAGCTGGTCGAGGAGGCCCCCGCGCCGTTCCTGACCGACGAGCAGCGCGCGGCGATCCACACCTCCGCGCGGGCCATCTGCAAGGAGGCCGGCTACCACGGCGCGGGCACCGTCGAGTACCTGGTGGCCCTGGACGGCACGATCTCCTTCCTGGAGGTCAACACCCGCCTCCAGGTCGAGCACCCGGTCAGCGAGGAGACCGCGGGCGTCGACCTGGTGCGCGAGCAGTTCCGGATCGCCGCGGGCGAGCCGCTGCGGTTCACCGAGGACCCGACCCCGCGCGGCCACTCGATCGAGTTCCGCATCAACGGCGAGGACGCGGGCCGCAACTTCCTGCCCGCCCCCGGCACCGTGACCACGTTCACCGCGCCGTCCGGCCCGGGTGTCCGGGTCGACGCGGGCGTGGAGAGCGGCACGGTCATCGGCGGCCAGTTCGACTCCCTGCTGGCCAAGCTGATCGTCACCGGCGAGGACCGCGCGCAGGCCCTGGAGCGCGCCCGCCGCGCCCTGGACGAGATGGTCGTCGAGGGCATGGCCACCGTGCTGCCGTTCCACCGCGCGGTCGTGCGCGACCCGGCGTTCGTCGGCTCCGACGCGGGCTTCAGCGTGCACACCCGGTGGATCGAGACCGAGTTCGACAACACCATCGCCCCGTTCACCGGCGGCGCGGAGGCCGAGGAGGCCGAGGCGCGGCAGACCGTCGTGGTCGAGGTCGGCGGCCGGCGGCTGGAGGTCTCGCTGCCCGGTGACCTGGCGATCTCCGGTGGGGGCGGCGCGCAGGCGGGCGCCAGGGCCAAGCCGCGCAAGCGCGCGGGCGGCGGGTCCGGCGCGGCCGTGTCCGGCGACGCGGTGACCGCGCCGATGCAGGGCACGATCGTGAAGGTCGCGGTGGAGGACGGCCGGCAGGTCGAGGCGGGCGAACTGCTCCTCGTGCTGGAGGCCATGAAGATGGAGAACCCGGTCACCGCGCACAAGGCCGGCGTGGTCACCGGCCTGGCCGCCGAGCCGGGCGCGACCGTCACCCAGGGCACGGTCCTGTGCGAGATCAAGGAATAGGCTCGGTGGGGTGAGCGAGCGGGAGATCCGGATCGGCGACGCGGAACGCGAGCACGCCCTCGAACTGCTCGGCGCGCACCTCGGGCAGGGGCGGCTGACGGTGGACGAGTTCGGCGAGCGCTCCGCCCGCGTCGCCACCGCGAGGACGCGCGGCGACCTGCTGGTCCTGTTCGCGGACCTGCCCGCGCCGCGGCCGGAGTTCAGCCGGGTCGCCCCGCTGCCGCCGGCGGACCGGCCGGGCCGCGCCGCCCTGTTCTCCCCGAAGGTGTCCGGGGTGCTGCTGCCCGCGGCGATCGCGCTGTCGGTGGTGCTGTTCCTGGTGTCGCGGTTCAACCCCTACGTCTTCCTGATCATCCCGGTGGTGCTGGTGATCGCCGGCCGGATGGGCAACCGGTGAGCGCGCCGTCGCTGCTGCTGCTCGACCTGGACGGCGTGCTGCGGCGGTTCGGGTCGGACGCGCCGCTGGAGGACCGGTTCGGGCTGCCGCGCGGGACGCTGGCGCGGGTGTCGCACCCCCTGTCCCGGCCCGCGGTCGTGGGCGAGGTCACCGACGAGCGGTGGCGCGCGACCGTGCGGGACCAGCTGGTCCGCGACGGCGTCCCGGCGGACCGGGCCGAGGGGGCGGTGGCCGCGTGGACGCGGGCCGGCGAGGTGATCCCCGAGGCGCTGGAGCTGGTGCGGCGGGTGCGGGAGCGGTGCCGGGTGGCGCTGCTGTCCAACGCCACCGACCGGCTGCCGCGCGACCTGGCGGAGCTGGGCCTGGACCGCGAGGTGGACGCGGTGGTGACCTCGGCGCGGCTCGGGGTGGCCAAGCCGTCGCCCGAGGCGTTCCGGCGGGCCCTGCGGGTGCTCCAGCACTCGGCCTCGGGCACGCTGTTCTGCGACGACCGGGCCGAGAACGCCGCGGCCGCCCGGACCGTCGGCATCGACGCGGTGCACACGCCGGACCTCCCCGCCCTGCACCGCGCCCTGTCCTCGCGCGGCCTGCTCGACGGCGGGACCACCGGTCCGGTCGACGGCCCCGGCGGCGCGCTGCTGGTGGTGCTGCACGACCGCGGGGACGCGGAGGAGGCGGCGCGGGAGCTGGCGGACGCCGGGTGGTCGCCGTGCGCGGTGCACCGGGACCTGCTGGCCGGCGAGGACGACGCCGAGGACGCCGACTGGGTCGTGGAGCTGGTCACCGGGCCCGACGACCAGCCGGCCGCGGCGCACCGCGGGCTGCTCGAAGAGCTGGCCGCCCGCTACGACGGGTTCGTCACGGACTAGTCTGCGCGGCCATGGAGGCCGTGGAGATCAACGCGGGTGAGTTCTACCTGCGGCAACTGCGCGCCGACGACCGCGTCGACGACCGGGCGGCGTTGGTGGGCGGCGGTCTCTGCCCCGACCCGGACGCGGCCGGCGCGCACATCGCCGAACGCGCGCGGCGCTGGCACGCCGACGAGAGCTGCTCCTGGGCGGTGTGCGACCAGCTCACCGGCGTCGCGGTCGGCCAGGTCGAGCTGGCGATGACGGGCGAGCTGACCTGCTGGACCACCCCCGAACTGCGCGGTCGGGGCGTCGCCACCCACGCGGTGGCCGCCGTGCTGCGGTTCGGGTTCGGGTTCCTCGACCTCGACCGGATCACCGCCCGGCCACCGGACGACCCGGACGACGCGGTCTCCGCGGCGCGCCGGGTGGCGGTGAAGTGCGGATTCGTCACAGAGGGTCCACATCCCGTGTGGACACGGCTACGGTAGGTGCTCATGAGGGCCGCTCGCGTGATCATCGCCACGTTGTGCGCGTTGACGATCTGCGCTTGCACGCCCTTACCCGAGAAGACCGCGGACGGCCGGTCCGAGGAGCACGACATCGCCTCCGCGACCACCGCGCCGTCCCTGCCGCCCAGACCCCGTGAGGTCCGGCTGGACGGCCTGGACCCGTGCGGGGTGCTGCCGGAGGAGCAGCGGCTGCTGCTGAGCCTCGACCACCCGCCGAACCCGTACGTGGAGTCGGGCTTCGGCAACGCGAAGGCGTGCACGATGCGCAGCGGCATCAGCGGGAACGTGGCGCGGCTCGCCCTCGTCACAGCTGAGGGAGTCGGTGTGTGGCTCGACGAGAACGCCCAGGTGGACGCCCGGCCGACGACGGTGGGCGGATTCCCGGGACTGATCGTCCGCACACCGGGTATGGACCAGGTGTGCAACGTCGAGGTGGACGTGGCGGAAGGGCAGTTCCTGGACGTCATGTTCCGCGACGGCGGGAATGAAACGAAAGCGACGCAGGAGACGCTATGCCTGGGGGCGCAACGGGTGGCCGAGGCGGCGATCGCCGCTTTGCTGCAACGGGGCTGACCCACGCGGGGGATGGTGCGCGCCACCTACTCCCCGTTGTCGGACCCTCTGGCTAGAGTGACCCTGCGCGACGGGAACGTGACGTGAATCGGGAAGACGGGAGGTCGTCCATGTCGTCGGAAGACCACGGGCGTGGTGCCGACACCGGCTCACCACCGCCCGTGTCGCACACCCTGAACGTGGAACCCGGTGCCATCCCCGGGCTCCGCAGCGCGTTCGCGGGCGCGCTCACCAAGCTGGACCAGCAGATCGAGCTCGCGATCACCGAGATCAGGGTGCGGCCCTGGGCGGGTGACCCGGTGAGCCAGGACGCCGCCGAGCAGTTCAACGAGCGGTCCCTGGAGTCGGGCGACTCGGCGCTGGCCGCGCTCCAGAACTACCAGCAGCAGCTCAAGTCGGCCATGGACGCGTTGAACCTGGTCGAGCGCCAGTACCAGTCCATCGAAGACGACAACACCGGGTTGATGGGACAGCAGGGCGGCCGCTGAGCACCCGGCGCAGGCAAGGGGAATCTTCATGCCCGATGGACACCGCTGGAGCGGGTACAGCCACGAAGAGCTGTACCGGCAGATCAACTCCGGTCCGGGACCGGGGGCCTCGCACACCTCGGTGGCGCGCTGGGTCGGCGTCTCGTCGGCGTTGGCGGAGATCAACGCCGAGCTGCACGCGGGCGTCCTGCGCTCCGGCGCCAGGTGGGAGGGCACCGCGGCCGACCAGGCCCGGCACGGCATCAACCCGCTGGCCGCGTGGGCGGACGAGGCGCGCACCGGCGCCGAGATGATGCGCACGTCGGCGGAGCTCCAGGCCGACCACATCGCCAAGGCGCGGGCCGACATGCCCGCGCCCGTGCCGGTGACCGCGGAGAAGCCGAACCCGGTCGTCGGCCTGCTCACCGCGCTGGTCGGCGGGCAGACGGACTTCGAGAAGCAGGAGCAGGCGCAGGACGCGGCCGAGCAGCGGGCCCGCGAGGTCATGGCCACCTACGCGTCGAGCACCTCCTCGAACACCAGCACCCTCGGTCAGTTCCACCAGCCGCCGCAGCTGGTGATCAGCGCGCCGGACGTGGTGCGCAACGACGGCGCGGGCGTGCCGGGGCACGGCTGGGCCTACGGCGGGTCGCGCGGGCGCGGCGGGTACGGCGGCGGTCGGGGCAGGCCCGGTGGCCGCGGCGGGCGGGGCACGGCTCCCGCGCACCGCCCCGGCGCCACGTCGCCGGGCGGCGGCACCACCGGCACGTCCTCGTCGTCCCAGCAGCAGTCCAACACCCGGCCCTCGTCGGCCCAGGCGCCCACGACGGGCCCGACCACCGGCGCGCACGCCCCGGGCGGCGTGGTGGGCGGCACCGGCCAGGACCGCCGCAAGCAGTCCGGGTCGGCCTCGTCCTCGTCCTCCGGCGTGTCCAACGACACGACGGAGCAGCAGGGCAGCGCCGGGCAGCAGTCGATCGGCGGCCCCGAGCACCGGGTGCCCGTCGGCACGACGTCGGTCAGCTCAGCCGA
Organism: Saccharothrix lopnurensis; assembly: GCF_042658445.1. Lineage (NCBI taxonomy): Bacteria > Bacillati > Actinomycetota > Actinomycetes > Pseudonocardiales > Pseudonocardiaceae > Saccharothrix > Saccharothrix lopnurensis. Next base: position 24,834 of record NZ_JBHSQO010000007.1, read on the forward strand.
TTTCGGCGCGTTCGCGACGGCCAACGCCCAGCACGCGGCGACGGCGGGTCCGGGCGGTTCGGCGGGCACGATGATGGGCGCGGGCCAGGCCGGCAACAACGACACCGTGCACAAGCGGACCGTGGCGGCGGCGCCCGTCCCGGCCTCGTTCGACCCGTTCGGCGGGCTGGGCGCGGCGCGCGGCGCGGTGGAAGAGGAGGAGGACGCCACGCACGACGCGGCCGACTACCTCCGCGAGACCGACGACATCTACGGGATCGGCGGGTTCTCCCCGCCGGTCATCGGGGAGACCACCACCCGCTGATGACGACCTTCGGCCTGGACCTGGGGCTCAACGACGTGCGCGAGCCGGTGACGATCTCGGCGTTGGAGTTCGACGTGCTGTGGGAGCACCTGCGGCTGGAGACCATGCCGCTGGTGCTCAAGGTGCCGTCACCGGGCAAGACGCACGCCGAGCGCGCGGAGCTGGAGCGCCGGGCGTGGACGGACCTGGAGCGGCGGGGCCTGGGCCGACCGGTGTCCCTGGACCCCGTGCTGGAGGACCTGCTCCACCTGCTCAACCGGCCGCAGCGCGAGGTGGACGGCCGGCTGTGGCTGGGCCGCAGCGTCCGCGTCCTGGCGGCCGCCAAGGGCCAGTCGGCCGTCCTCGCGGTCCTGGACGACGACCGGCTGACCCTGCGCCCGGCCTCCAGCGAGGGCCTGCACCGCGAAGCCCTCTCGACGCTCCCCCCGCTCCCGGCCGGACCGGGCCACTCGGTGACCCTGCCCAGCGCCGACCTGGACGCCGCCGCGGCGGCCGCCGCCACCCCCGACGACCTGGTCGGCGCCCTGACCTCCCGGGGCGTCCGCCCGGACGACGCCCAGACCCTGGCCGACATGTTCCGCGACGTCTCGTCCCGGGGCCAGTTCGGCGTGGCCCACCGCGACAAGTGGGGCAAGCGGGTGCGCCCGGCCGACGTGGTCGCCTTCTTCGACACCCCCGCCGGCCGCTACCTCCAGCTCCGCCGCTCCACCCCGGGCCAACAACCGTGGTCCACCGTCTCCCCGGTGGACCACCGCCGCCTCCTGCACCACCTGGAATCCCTACCCACCCCCTGACCCCCCGCGAGTCGTACGTCCAGACCTCGCGAGTCGTACGTCCAGGCCCCCCGAGTTCAGCGTTCAGGACACCCTTCCGGGTGAACCGTGTACGGAATCGGCGTTCCGCCACTCGGTTCTGCATGATCGAACTACCGCCCGGCCTGCACGGGGTCCACCAGCGCGCGCACCTCCACCGGCAAATCGGCACCAAGGTGGTGCGCCGCGCCATCGAGGACGGTCGGCTGGTCAGCTACTGCCGCACGGTCCTCGTGCAGCGGGAGCACATGCTCACCGTGCACGCGCGTGCCGCCGCGGCTCTGCTGATGGCGGGCCCGGAGGCGGCACTCGCCGGCCACACCTCCGCCTGGCTGCACGGCTGCACCGCCGCCGAGACCAACCGCATCCACCTGGCCCTGTGCTACGAGCGCAGGGTCCTGCCGCGCCCCGACGTCGCGATCCACTACCACAACTACGACGCGGCCGACGTGGTCAAGATCGACGGCCTGCGCTGCATGGTGCTCGACCAGGCGCTCACCGACCTGCTCTGCCGTGGCCGCCGCAGCACGGCGCTGGCCTGCGCGGACCAGGCGCTCGCCGCGCTGCCGGCCGAGCAGCGGACCGAGTTCAAGACCAACCTCGCCGTGCGCCTCGCGGGTCGGCGCGACCCTCGTGGCCGACGGCAGGGCGTGTTCCTGCTGGACCTCGCCTCCGGGCTGCCCGAGTCACCGGCCGAGAGCACGCTGCTGCTGATGATCGCCGAAGCGGGCTTCCCGGTGCCCCGACCGCAGTACCCGGTGCGCGACCTGGACGACCGCGAGATCTGGCGGCTCGACTTCGCCTGGCCCGAGCAACGCCTGGCCCTGGAGTACGACGGTTACGCGGCGCACGTCGACAAAGCCGACTTCGACCGGGCCCGGGACGAGGACCTGCGACGACGTGGCTGGAAGGTGCTCCGGGCCGACGCCTCGGACCTGCGTGAGCCGACCAGGCTGTTCCGGCACCTCAGTGCCGCGCTCTCCCCGCCGCAACGCAGGAGTCGAGGGTTCCGAATGTAGAACTCGGGGGTCCTGAACGTACGACTCGCCGGGCCTGGACGTACGACTCGCGAGGTCTGGACGTACGACTCGCGCGGGGTTAGGGGCCTATGCCCTGGCAGGGGCGGGTGCGGAGGTCGGCCACGTAGTCGTCGGGAGCGCCGGCGGCCTCGGCGGCGTCGGCCACCACGCCGATGTAGCGGGCCGAGGGCAGCCCCCCCTCGTAGGCGTCCAGGACGTAGAGCCAGGCCGTGACCGAGCCCTCCAGGGTCTGGACGCGCAGGCGGATCTTCCGGTACAGACCCAGCGCCCCCTCCCAGCGGTCCAGGCGGGACTCGTCACGCGGGCTCACGTCGTAGAGGACGCAGAACACCTGCGAGTCCGGGTCCTCGACGATGGTCGCGAGCGCGCCCTCCCAGCCGAGGTCCTCGCCCCCGAACGTCAGACGCCAGCCGGCGAGCCACCCGGTCCCCGCGATCGGGGAGTACGGGGCTCGCTCCATCATCTGGTTCGGGTCCATGTTGGATCCGTACGCGGCATAGAGCGGCACGCCCACAGCCTAGCGACCTCTCGATCACCGCGAGGTACCAGAAGACCGGACGACACGCCCCGGTACCCGACCGCGTACCTTTGACACGGCTGCGAACAGCGCAGACAACCCCGGAGGAGGACGTGGCGTGACCCGCATCGTCATCATGGGCGGCGGCCCGGCAGGTTACGAGGCGGCGCTCGTCGCGGCCCAGCACGGCGCCGACGTGACCGTCGTCGAGCGCGAGGGCCCGGGTGGCGCGTGCGTGCTCTACGACTGCGTCCCGTCGAAGACGTTCATCGCCTCCGCGGGTGGGCGCAGCGCCTTCCGCAACGCCGGTGAGCTGGGCATCCGCATGGACAACACCGAGGCCGCGGTCGAGCTGCCCGCCGTCCACGGCCGGGTGAAGGGCCTGGCGCTCGCCCAGTCCGCCGACGTCCGGGCGCGGCTCCAGCGGGAGGGCGTCCGCATCGTCAACGGCAGGGCGAAGTTCTGCGACGGCGCCCGCGGCCTGGCCCAGCACGAGGTCGTCGTGCTCGTCGAGGACGGCACCAAGGAGGTCCTGCCCGCCGACGTGGTGCTCATCGCCACGGGCGCGACCCCGCGCGTGCTGCCGGGCGCCGAGCCGGACGGCGAGCGGATCCTCACCTGGCGCCAGATCTACGACCTCCCCGAGCTGCCGGAACACCTGGCCGTCATCGGTTCGGGCGTCACCGGTGTGGAGTTCGCCTCCGCCTACACGGAACTGGGCGTGAAGGTGACGATGGTCTCCTCGCGCGACCGGGTGCTCCCGCACGAGGACGCCGACGCGGCCGCCGTGCTGGAGGACGTGTTCGCCGAGCGCGGCACCGCCGTGGTCAAGCACGCCCGCGCGGACCGGGTGGAGAACGTCGGCGACGGCGTCCTGATCCACCTGGAGGACGGTCGCAGGATCGAGGCCAGCCACGCCCTGATGACGGTCGGCTCGGTCCCCAACACCAGCGACATCGGCCTGGAGAAGATCGGCATCGAGCTGGGCCGCGGCGGGTACATCCCGGTCGACCGGGTCTCGCGCACGAACATCTCCGGCGTCTACGCGGCCGGCGACTGCACCGGCCTGCTGCTGCTCGCGTCCGTGGCCGCCATGCAGGGCCGCATCGCCATGTGGCACGCGCTGGGCGAGGGCGTCAGCCCGATCAAGCTCAAGACGGTCGCCGCGAACGTGTTCACCAACCCGGAGATCGCCACCGTCGGCATCAGCCAGCAGGCCATCGACTCGGGCGAGGTGCCCGCGCGCACGATCATGCTGCCGCTGGCCACCAACCCGCGGGCCAAGATGGAGGGCCTGCGCCGCGGCTTCGTGAAGCTGTTCTGCCGCCCGGCGACCGGCGTGGTCATCGGCGGCGTGGTGGTCGCGCCGAACGCCAGCGAGCTGATCCTGCCGATCGCGCTGGCCGTGCAGAACCAGTTGACCGTGGAGGACCTGGCGACCACGTTCTCGGTCTACCCGTCGCTGACCGGGTCGATCACCGAGGCCGGCCGCCAGCTCATGCGCCACGACGACCTGGACTGACCCCGACGAGGGGGCGGTGCCCGGGAGCACCGCCCCGACGGCTCACTCCACCCAGTCGAAAGTCCTGGTCACGGCCTTCTTCCAGAGGTGGTACCGCTCGGCCCGGGTCTCCTCGTCCATCGCCGGGTCCCACTGCTTGTCCTGCGCCCAGTTCTGCCGGATGTCGTCCTCGGACGCCCAGAACCCGACCGCCAGCCCGGCCGCGTAGGCGGCGCCCAGCGCCGTGGTCTCGTTCACCACGGGCCGGATCACCGGCACGCCCAGGATGTCCGCCTGGAACTGCATCAGCAGCTCGTTGACGACCATGCCGCCGTCGACCTTCAACGAGGTCAGCGCCACCCCCGAGTCGGCGTTCATGGCGTCGATGACCTCGCGGGTCTGGAACGCCGTGGCCTCCAGCACCGCGCGCGCCAGGTGCCCCTTGTTCACGAAGCGGGTGAGCCCGACGATCGCGCCGCGCGCGTCCGAGCGCCAGTAGGGCGCGAACAGGCCGGAGAAGGCGGGCACGAAGTACGCGCCGCCGTTGTCCTCGACGGTGCGCGCGTGCTGCTCGACCTCGGCCGCGCTGGTGATCATGCCGAGGTTGTCGCGCAGCCACTGCACCAGCGACCCGGTCACCGCGATCGAGCCCTCCAGCGCGTAGACCTGCGCCTGGGAGCCGATCTTGTAGCAGACGGTGGTGAGCAGGCCGTTCTCGCTCATCACCTTCTCCGTGCCCGTGTTGAGCAGCACGAAGTTGCCGGTGCCGTAGGTGTTCTTGGCCTCGCCCGGCGACAGGCACGCCTGCCCGAACGTGGCCGCCTGCTGGTCGCCGAGGATGCCCGCGATCGGCACGCCGGCCAGCGCGCCGCGCTCCCGGACCCTGCCGTACTCCTCGGACGACGAGCGGATCTCCGGCAGCATCGACACCGGGATGCCCATGTCGGCCGCGATGCCCTCGTCCCAGCTCAGCGTGTCCAGGTCCATCAGCAGGGTGCGGGAGGCGTTGGTCGGGTCGGTGACGTGCACGCCCCCGTTCACGCCGCCGGTCATGTTCCACAGCACCCAGGTGTCCATGTTGCCGAACAGCAGGTCGCCCGCCTCGGCCTTCTCCCGCGCGCCCTCGACGTTGTCGAGTATCCAGCGCACCTTGGGACCGGAGAAGTAGGTGGCCAGCGGCAGGCCGGTCCGGGCGCGGTAGCGCTCCTGCCCGCCGCCGAGGTCGCCCAGCTCCTGGCAGATCCGGTCGGTGCGGGTGTCCTGCCACACGATCGCGTTGTGGACCGGGCGGCCGGTGGTGCGGTCCCACACCAGGGCGGTCTCGCGCTGGTTGGTGATGCCCACGGCGACGACGTCCCCGGCGGACAGGTCGGCCTTGGCCAGCGCGCCCGCCGCCACCTGGCGGGTGTTGGCCCAGATCTCGTCGGCGTCGTGCTCGACCCACCCGGCCCTGGGGAAGATCTGCTCGTGCTCCTTCTGGTCGACCGAGACCACCCGACCCGAGTGGTCGAAGATCATGCACCGGGTGGAGGTGGTGCCCTGGTCGATCGCGGCTACGTACTGCGTCATGCCGGCGTTGTCCTTTCGAACCGGTGGTGGGGTCAGACCGGGAGGGCCAGGAACAGCAGGGCGGCGAGCGCGCCGCCGATCAGCGGCCCGACCACCGGCACCCAGGCGTAGCCCCACTCGGCGCCGCCCTTGCCGCGGATGGGCAGGATCGCGTAGGCGATGCGGGGACCGAGGTCGCGCGCGGGGTTGATGGCGTACCCGGTGGGGCCGCCCAGCGAGTTGCCGATGCCGATGACGACGAACGCCACGCCCGCGTAGCCGAGGGCCGAGTTGCCGAGCTGCGGCACCCCGTCCGCGGCCTCCTTGGCGGCCGGGCTCAGCAGCACCCAGGCGACCAGCACGAACGTGCCGATGACCTCGGTGACGACGTTCCAGCCGGCCCGCGGCACGGTCGGGCCGGTGCAGAAGATGCCCCGCGTGCCGGCGGGGTCGTCGTGCGCGTCGAACTGGAGTTTGTAGGCCAGCCAGGCGAGCACGGCGCCGAGGAAGGCGCCGACCAGCTGACCGGCGAAGTAGGCGGGCACCTGGTCCCACGGGGTCTTGTCCGCGATCGCCAGGCCCAGGGTCACCGCCGGGTTGAGGTGCGCGCCGCTGGGCGCGGCGATGCTGGCGCCCGCGAACACCGCGAAGCCCCAGCCGAAGTTGATCAGGAGCCACCCGCCCGCGTTGCCGAGCGTGTCCTTCAACACGACGTTGGCGACCACGCCGGCGCCCATCAGGATCAGGACCGCGGTGCCGAGGGTCTCCCACACGAAGATCGATCCACTGCTCACCAGCCGACCTCCTGGCCTTGTCAGGAGGCAGCACTGTCCGGGTCCGGCGGCGCTGCCCACCCCACAACGTCCGGTTGACGCTAGTTCCGGGTCGATCAGTTGTCCACGGGTGGCGTACCAGCGGGTAACGTGGTCGAGTCGGTCCTGGTGTTACCGGGTACTCCTGGTCGGACCTGGTGTGCCGTCGACAACTGGGAGGCGTTCGTGGTTTCGCCCACTACGGGTCGGCTGGGGCCCGAAGACCGCTCCGGGGCCTGGGAGCGGCTGGCCGCGGAGACGTTCGACCTGGTGATCATCGGTGGCGGCGTGGTGGGCGTCGGCGCGGCCCTGGACGCCGCGACGCGCGGCCTGCGGGTGGCCCTGGTGGAGGCGCGCGACCTGGCCTCGGGCACGTCGTCGCGCTCGTCGAAGCTCTTCCACGGCGGGCTGCGCTACCTGGAGCAGCTGGAGTTCGGGCTGGTCCGCGAGGCCCTGCGGGAACGCGAGCTGATGCTCACCCGGATCGCACCCCACCTGGTCAAACCGGTGCCGTTCCTGTACCCGCTGGCGCACCGGCTGTGGGAGCGCCCGTACACGGCGGCCGGCCTGCTCATGTACGACACGATGGGCGGGGCGCGGTCCGTGCCGGGGCAGAAGCACCTGACCCGGGCCGGCGCGCTGCGGCTCGTGCCCGCGCTGAAGCCGGACGCCCTGGTCGGCGGCATCCGCTACTACGACGCGCAGGCCGACGACGCGCGGCACACCATGATGGTCGGCCGGACGGCGGCCCACTACGGGGCGGTCGTGCGGACGTCGACGCAGGTCGTCGGCTTCCTGCGGGAGGCGGACCGCGTGTCGGGCGTGCGGGTGCGCGACGTGGAGGACGGGCGCGAGGTCGACGTGCAGGCCCACGCGGTGATCAACGCGACCGGCGTGTGGACCGACGAGCTCCAGCGGCTGTCCGGTTCGCGCGGCAGGTTCCGGGTGCGGGCGTCCAAGGGCGTGCACATCGTGGTGCCGAGGGACCGGATCGTGGCGGAGGCCGGGCTGATCCTGCGCACGGAGAAGTCCGTGCTGTTCGTGATCCCCTGGCGCAACCACTGGATCGTGGGCACCACCGACACGGACTGGAACCTGGACCTGGCCCACCCGGCGGCCACGCACGCGGACATCGACTACATCCTCACGAACGTCAACTCGGTGCTGGCCACCCCGCTGACGCACGAGGACATCGAAGGCGTGTACGCCGGCCTGCGCCCGCTGCTGGCCGGGGAGAGCGAGTCGACCTCGAAGCTGTCCAGGGAACACGCCGTGGCCCGCGTGGCACCGGGCCTGGTCGCGATCGCCGGCGGCAAGTACACGACGTACCGCGTGATGGGCGCGGACGCCGTGGACGCCGCAGGAGTCGACCTGCCGGGCCGCCTCCAACCGTCCATCACGGACAAGGTCCCCCTGGTGGGCGCGGACGGTTACCACGCGTTGGTGAACCAGGCAGACCAACTCGCCACCAGGTACGGATTGCACCCCTACCGAGTGAGGCACCTGCTGGACCGCTACGGATCACTGGTGCACGAGGTCCTGGGATCAGCAGACCCGGACCTCCTCAAACCCGTACCGGCCGCCCCCGACTACCTCCAGGTCGAGGTCGTCTACGCCGCGTCGCACGAGGGTGCCCTGCACCTGGAGGACGTGCTGACCCGCCGAACCCGCATCTCGATCGAATACCCCCACCGGGGCACCGAGTGCGCCGAACCGGTAGCCCGCCTGATGGCCGGCGTCCTCGGCTGGGACGAGGAGCGGACAACCCACGAGGTAGCCGTCTACACGGCCCGGGTCGAGGCGGAACGGGCCTCACAGGCCGAACCGGACGACCACGCGGCGGACGCGGTGCGAGCGGCGGCCCCCGAGGTACGACCCGAACTCACGGAACCGGTGAGCTGACACCCACAACAGGGCACGCGGCCTCCGAACGCGCCCTGAAGACGTCCTGAACGCTGAACTCACCGGTCCCGAACGTACGACACGCCCGACCTGAACGTACGACACGCGCGTCCCCAACGTACGACACGCGAGGTCCGAACGTACGACTCGCGCAACCCGAACGTAGAACTCACCCGTCCCGAACGTTCGACACGACGGGCCCGAACGTTCGACTCGCGCACGCCTTCACAAGACGCCGACGAGACCGGTTGCACGACGGGACCGGGGCGCGCAGTCTCCAACTGTGGGGTGCTCGTGGTCTCCCGTATGGCCTGGGCGCAGCCCTACCGCGCTTGTCCAGGGGGTGTCGCACGCTTTTCGCGACACCCCCTGGACAAGGGTGGTTGCCTCAGGCAGGCCATACGGGAGACCACGAGCCGAGCCCCTCCCCCGGCGGCCTGCCCAGCGGCGAGCGACAGCCCGTGAACACCCCAAAAACCAAAACCAAGAACTACGCCAAAGACGCCAGAGCGGCGTGGACCATCACGCGCACCCCCACCATCAACGCCCGCTCGTCCAGGTCGAACATCGGCTGGTGCAGGTCCCGCTGCTTCCCCACCCCGTCCCACACACCGAGCCGCGCGAACGACCCCGGCACGTGCTCCAGGTACCACCCGAAGTCCTCGCCACCGGACGACTGCTCCGTCCCCGCCAGCGCGTCCTCGCCCAGCGCCGCCTCGATCCCGGCCCGCAGCAGCATCGTGCTCTCGCGGTCGTTGACCACCGGGGGCACCCCCCGCCGGTGGTGCAGGTCGAAGCCGACCCCGGTGGGCGCCAGCAGCGCACCCACCAACTCCTTGATCAACGGCTCCAGCTCGGCCCAGATGTCCCGGTCACCGGTCCGCAGGGTCCCGCGCAGCACGCCGTCCTGGGGCACCGCGTTGGGCGCCTCCCCCGCGTGCACCGCGCCCCACACCAGCACCGTCCCCGACCTCGGGTCCACCCGCCGCGACAGCAGGCCCGGCAGGCCGGTGATGACCGTGCCCAGCGCGTGCACCAGGTCGGCCGTCAGGTGTGGCCGGGAGGTGTGGCCGCCCGGCGAGGTCAGGCGCAGCTCCAGCATGTCCGAGGCGGACGTGATGGCCCCGATCCTGGTGCCGAGCCGGCCGACCTCCAGGCGCGGGTCGCAGTGCAGGCCGAAGATGCGCTCCACGCCGTCCAGGCCGCCCGCCGCGAGCACGTCCAGCGCGCCGCCGGGCATGACCTCCTCGGCGGGCTGGAACACCAGCCGCACCCGGCCGGGCAGCTCGGTCGCCGACGCCAGGGCCAGCGCCGCGCCCAGCAGCACCGCGGTGTGCGCGTCGTGGCCGCAGGCGTGCGACGCACCCTCCACCGTGGACGCGTGGGGCAGGCCGGTGTGCTCCGTCAGCGGCAGCGCGTCGATGTCCGCGCGCAGCGCCACGCACCGCGGCCCACTGCCGACGTCGCAGATCAGACCGGTGCCACCCGGCATGATGCGTGGCTTGAGCCCCACCGAGCGGAGGATCTGCTCGATCATCGCGGTGGTGTTGTGCTCCTTGCGCGACAGCTCGGGGTGCGCGTGGATGTGCCGGCGCCAGGCGACGACCTCTCCGGCGTTGGCCGCCAGCCAGTCGTCCAGCCACGAGGGGCCGCGCCCCTCCCCGGGATCATCCACAGGGGCAATGCTGACCCCCCGTTCGGTCAACAGCACGTCGGCACCCTCTTCCGGAAGACGCGAATCAAGGACCGTCATGCGGCGCCCGCCAGGAGACGTGCGCGCTGCTCGGGGTCGAGCGCGGTGGAGATTGTCGTCCAGGCGAGGGCAAGGGCCCCGTCGAGCACCGCCCGGTCGGCCGAAGCCGAGGCGCAGGCGGTCGCGAACTCGATTTGGTGGTTCACCGCGTCTCCGCAGTCGATGGCGATGGTCGGGTGGATGGCCGGCAGCGCACGGGTGACGTTGCCCATGTCGGTGCTGCCGATCTTCTCCTTGAGCTCCTCCTCGGGGCTCAACGGACGACGCCCCAGCTCGACGGCGGCACGCCGGTAGGCGCCCGCGAGCCAGGGGTCGGGGGTCAGCTCGGCGTACACCGGGGAGACCTTGACGACCTCGTGGGTGCAGCCGGTGGCCAGCGCGCCGGCCTCGAAGCAGCGGTTGATGCGCTCCTCCAGCCGGCGCAGGGAGTCCAGGTCGTCGGCCCTCAGGTCGAACATCGCCGAGGTGCGGGCCGGGATCACGTTGGGCACGGCACCACCCCTGGTGACGATGCCGCTGACCATCTGGCCCGGTTCCAACTGCTGGCGGGCCAGGCCGATGGCGACCTGGGCGACGGTGATCGCGTCCGCCGCGTTCACGCCCAGGTGGGGCGCCGCGGCGGCGTGCGAGGGCTTGCCGGTGTAGTGGACCTCGACGTCGGTGATGGCCAGCGAGCGCGCGGCCACCGCCTCGTACGGGGCGGGGTGCACCATCATCGAGAACGCCACGTCGTCGAACACGCCGCGTTCGAGCATCAGCACCTTGCCGCCGCCGACCTCCTCGGCGGGCGTGCCGATCACCTTGACGGTGAGCCCCAGGTCATCGGCCAGGTCGCGCAGCGCGAGGGCCGCGCCGGTGGACGCGGCGGCGATGACGTTGTGCCCGCACGCGTGGCCGACCTCGGGCAGCGCGTCGTACTCCGCGCACAGGCCGAGCACCAGCTCGCCGGAGCCGAACGAGGCGGTGAACGCCGTGTCCAGGTCCGCCACCCCGCGCTCGACCTCGAAGCCCTCGGCGGCGAGCAGGTCGGCCACCTTGGCCGCGCTGCGGTGCTCGGCGAACGCCTGCTCGGGCTCTGAGTGGATGCTGCGCGAGAGCGCGATCAGCGCATCCGAGTACCGCTCGATGGCCGAGCGCGTGCTCATCTTGAAGTCGGTACCCATTTCGCGTCCATCCTGCATCACGGCCCGGTAGGCGCGACGCCCCTCGCGTTGATCAACCGGCAACCGGTCGCACGGGTGCGCCGAGCGGTGCGCGGAGTTCGGTCAGACCGATCAAGCCCGATCGAGTCTGCCCGTACTCCGACGGGGTGAGGACGGATTCCGGCGGACGGAGGAGACTCCGTCACGTTTCAGGACTTGCGCCCCGCCCTCCACTTGGTCCAGCGCTTCTTGTTCCGCCAGTAAACGAGGCCGAACAGCAGCAGCGCGATACCTCCGAGCCACAACTTCTTGCGCGTCTCGGGGTTCGCCGGGGCGGGTTCCTGGGGTGCGTTGATGTCCGGACCCGGCCCGACCGTGCTCCCGGGCTGGAGGGTCTCGTTGCCGGGCGCGGGCGCGTCCGTCGGCTGCGCGGCGTACCCCGCCGGCGAGGACGGCACCGAGGCCGCTGTGCCCGACACGGTGAGAGCCCCGGCGAGCACGAGCAGGCACACCGCGAGCACAGAACGCCACATGGTCACCTAGCCTAGTCACCGCTTCTCCCGGTTACCACTGTCAGTGGTCAGCCAAACCGGTGAGCACTCACGTCGCGTGTGCGCCGGCGGTACCGGTGATCCCGTTGAACGCGGCCAGGATGCGCTCGGCGGCCAGCGTCGCGGTCAGTTCGCCGTCCCGCACCTGCCGCTCGACCTCGGGCACCAGGGCGCGCACCGCGGGCGCCGAGCGCAGCCCGGTCAGCAGCAGGTCGTTGACCATCGCCCAGGTCCACTCGACCTGCTGGCGCCGCCGCCGCCCGTCCCGCTCGCCCGCCGCCTCCAGGGCCTCGCGGTGCTTGACGACCTGCTCCCACACCGCGTCCAGCCCGGCCCCGGTCAGCCCGCTGCACGTCAGCACGGGCGGGTGCCAGACCGCGTCCGCCGGGCGCAGCAGCCGCAGCGCGCCGGCCAGCTCGCGGGCGGCCTTGCGGGCGTCCAGCTCGTGCGGCCCGTCGGCCTTGTTGACCGCGATGACGTCGGCCAGCTCCAGCACGCCCTTCTTGATGCCCTGGAGCTGGTCGCCGGTGCGCGCCAGGGTCAGGAACAGCGAGCAGTCGGTCATGTTCGCCACCGCGACCTCGGACTGCCCCACGCCGACGGTCTCGACCAGCACCACGTCGTGTCCCGCGGCCTCGACCAGCACGATCGTCTCGCGGGTGGCCCTGGCCACGCCGCCGAGCGTGCCGGAGGTCGGCGACGGCCTGATGAACGCCGCCGGGTCCACCGCCAGCCGCGCCATCCGGGTCTTGTCGCCCAGGATCGAGCCGCCGGTGCGGGTGGACGACGGGTCGACGGCCAGCACCGCCACCCGGTGGCCGGCCGCGGTCAGCATCGAGCCGAACGCGTCGATGAAGGTGGACTTGCCCACGCCGGGCACGCCGGTGATGCCGACGCGGTGCGCGCCGCCCGACCGGGGCAGCAGCTCGACCAGCAGCTCCTGCGCGGCGGCCCGGTGGTCCGGGCGGGTGGACTCGACCAGGGTGATCGCCCGCGCCAGGGTGCCGCGGTCCCCGGCGAGCACGCCCTCGGCGTACGCGCCGACGTCGACCTGCCTAGCCATGCGCCGGCTGCCCCGGCGCTTCCCGCCCGTCCCGCGCACCGGACCCGGCCCGCGAACCCGACCCGTCCCCGGCCGACCCGCGATCCACCGACTCCTGATCCACCGACCCGCCGACCAGCTCGTGCCCCAGCTCCGCGGCGAGCTTCCGCAGCAGGTCACCGGCCGCGTCCGCGATCACCGTGCCGGGCGGGAAGATCGCCGCCGCGCCGGCCTCGCGCAGCGCGTCGAAGTCCTGGGGCGGGATCACGCCGCCGACCACGATCATGATGTCCTCGCGGCCCGCCTCGGCCAGCGCGGCGCGCAGCGCGGGCACCAGCGTGAGGTGCCCGGCGGCCAGCGACGACACCCCGACGATGTGCACGTCGGCCTCCACGGCCTGGCGGGCGACCTCGTCCGGGGTCTGGAACAGCGGGCCGACGTCCACGTCGAAGCCCAGGTCCGCGAACGCGGTCGCGATCACCTTCTGGCCGCGGTCGTGCCCGTCCTGGCCCATCTTGGCGACCAGGATGCGCGGCCGGCGGCCCTCCTCCTCGGCGAACCGCTCGACGAGCTCGCGGGTCTCGTCCACGTTGGACACAGCGCCGGACTCCTGCCGGTAGACGCCGGTGATGGTGCGGATCTGCGCGGAGTGCCGACCCCACACCCGGCCCAGCGCCTCGGAGATCTCGCCGACGGTCGCCTTGGCGCGGGCGGCCTCGACGGCCAGCTCCAGCAGGTTCCCCCCGCCCCCGGCCGCGCCGGTCAGCGCGTGCAGCGCGCGGTCCACGGCGGACTGGTCGCGTTCGGACCTCAGCCGCTCCAGCTTCGCCAGCTGCTGGGCCCGCACGCCCGCGTTGTCGACCTTGAGCACGTCGATCCGCTCGTCGACCGCGACCTGGTACTTGTTCACGCCGATCACCGGCTGCCGCCCGGAGTCGATGCGCGCCTGCGTGCGCGCGGCGGCCTCCTCGATGCGCAGCTTCGGGATGCCCTCGTCGATGGCGCGCGCCATGCCGCCCGCCGACTCGACCTCGGTGATGTGCGCCCACGCGCGGCGCGCCAGGTCGTGGGTGAGCCGCTCCACGAACGCGCTGCCGCCCCACGGGTCGATCACCCGGGTGGTGCCGGACTCCTGCTGGAGCAGCAGCTGGGTGTTGCGGGCGATGCGCGCGGAGAAGTCCGTGGGCAGCGCCAGTGCCTCGTCCAGCGCGTTGGTGTGCAGCGACTGGGTGTGCCCCTGGGTCGCGGCCATCGCCTCCACGCACGTGCGGGCCACGTTGTTGAACACGTCCTGCGCGGTCAGCGACCAGCCGGAGGTCTGGCAGTGCGTGCGCAGCGACAGCGACTTCGGGTTGCCCGCGCCGAAGCCCTTGACCAGCTTCGCCCACAGCAGCCGGGCCGCGCGCATCTTCGCGACCTCCATGAAGAAGTTCATGCCGATCGCCCAGAAGAACGACAGGCGCGGCGCGAACGCGTCCACGTCCAGGCCCGCGTCCCGGCCCGCGCGCAGGTACTCGACGCCGTCGGCCAGCGTGTACGCCAGCTCCAGGTCGGCGGTCGCGCCCGCCTCCTGCATGTGGTAGCCGGAGATCGAGATGGAGTTGAACTTCGGCATCCGCCGCGAGGTGAACGCGAAGATGTCGGAGATGATCCGCATGGACGGCTGCGGCGGGTAGATGTAGGTGTTGCGGACCATGAACTCCTTGAGGATGTCGTTCTGGATGGTCCCCGCGAGCTGCTCCGGCTTCACCCCCTGCTCCTCGGCCGCGACCACGTAGAGCGCCAGGACCGGCAGCACCGCGCCGTTCATGGTCATCGACACGCTCATCCGGTCCAGCGGGATGCCGTCGAACAGCCGGCGCATGTCGTAGATCGAGTCGATCGCCACGCCCGCCATGCCGACGTCGCCCGCCACGCGCGGGTGGTCCGAGTCGTAGCCGCGGTGCGTGGCCAGGTCGAACGCCACCGACAGGCCCTTCTGGCCCGCGGCCAGGTTGCGCCGGTAGAAGGCGTTGGACTCCTCGGCGGTGGAGAACCCGGCGTACTGCCGGATGGTCCACGGCTGGTTGACGTACATGGTCGGGTACGGGCCCCGCAGGAACGGCGCGGCGCCCGGGTAGGTGCCCAGGAAGTCCAGGCCCTCGGTGTCCGCGTCGGTGTAGACGGGCTTGACCCCGATGCCCTCCGGCGTCTCCCGCACCAGCGCGTCCGCGCCCTTGCCGGTCGCCTCCTGGAGCGCGGCGTGCCACTGGTCCGCGCCGGCCGGGGTGGGCTCGCCCAGCTCGACCTCGGCGAAGTTCGGGATCATCGCGGCACCCCCAGGAAGTCGAACGTACGCTCCAGGACGTCCAGGGCGCGGCAGCCGGCGAACACGTGCTCGTCGACCTCCGCCGTCGAGTCCCGGCCCGCGAGCAGGACGCGTTCCGCGCCGGCCTCGCGGAGTGCCCGCGCGACGGGCGCGGCCAGCTCGGCGTAGCTCTTGTCGCTGCCGCACAGGCAGGCGATGCGGGCGCCACTGGCGCGGAACCGCTCCACCACCTCGTCGACGGTGCCCGTGGGGCCCGCGTCGGTCGTCTCGATGCCGCCCGCCCGGAACAGGTTCGCGGCGAAGGAGGCGCGCGCGGTGTGCGCGGCGACCGGGCCGAGCGTGGCCAGGAAGACCCGGGGCCGCTCGGGGCTCGCGTCGGCGGCGTCGCGCAGCGCCTCGTACGCCTGCGCGTACCGCACGCGCGGCAGGCCGCCGCCGGGCTCCTCGGGCGCCGGCGGCCGCACCACCGGACGCTCGTCCACGTCGGGGAACTCGCTGACGCCGGTGATGGCGTCGGTGCGGTCGGCCAGGTTGGCGCGGCGCTTCTCCCAGGTGGTCGCGATCCGGTCCGCGACCAGGCCGAACGCCGCCGGCAGCCCGCCCGCGGCCTCGATCTCCCGGAACCAGGACCACGCGGCGCGGGCCAGTTCGTCGGTGAGGTTCTCCACGTACCAGGAGCCGCCCGCCGGGTCGATCACGCCCGCCAGCCTCGACTCCTCCAGCAGCAGCGACTGGGTGTTGCGGGCGATGCGGCGGGAGAAGTCGTCGGACAGGCCGATGGCGGCGTCGAACGGCAGCACGGTCACCGCGTCCGCGCCGCCCAGGCCCGCGCCGAAGCAGGCCACGGTGGTGCGCAGCATGTTCACCCACGGGTCGCGGCGGGTCATCATCGCGGGCGAGGTGACCGCGTGCTGGAGCTGCGGCGCGGGCTCGCCGACGACCTCGGTGACCCGCGCCCACAGGCGCCGGGCGGCGCGGAACTTGGCGATGGTGAGGAACTGGTCGGCGGTGGCCGCGTAGCGGAACTCCAGCAGCCGCACGGCCTCGGCGGCGCTCAGCCCGGCCCCGGTCAGCTGCCGCAGGTAGGCCACGCCGGCGGCCAGCGAGGCGCCCAGCTCCTCGGCGTCGCTGCCGCCCGCCTCGTGGAACGGCAGCCCGTCCACCACGACCAGGCGCAGGTCGGGGAACGCCCGCGCCTTCGGCAGCAGGTCCGCGAGGGCCCCGAAGTCGGCGGGCTGCCCGGTGCGGGCCTGCACGCCCAGCGGGTCCGCGCCGACGTTGCCCCGCACCTCGCTCGGCAGCACCGGCCGCTGGTCCCACAGGCGCAGCACGGCGCGCCCGGCGGCGAGGAAGTCCGCGCCCGCGTCGACCACCACGGGCGCGAGGTCCAGGTAGACGTCGGCCAGCAGGTCGTCGTAGGAGGCCGGGTCCAGGCCCTTCAGCCACAGCGACGTGACGCCGTTCTCCAGGTCGGCCATGACCGCCTCGCGGTCCGCGACCCGGTGCTGCTGGCGCACGTCCCAGCCGTCCACCGCGCCCTGCGGCCGGCCGGCCCGGGTGAACGGGGCCAGGCCGGGGAACCCGGCGGCCGGGGCGCGGTCGTCGGCGGTGTAGAGCGGCCGCACGTCGATGCCGTCGTAAGTGGTGGTGATGAGCGACCCGAAGTCCGCGCCCGACCTGTCCAGCACGCCCCGGACGAGGCCCAGCCACTGGTCGCGGTCGATCGCGGGGAACTCCGCGGCCAGCGCCAACTCGCCTGACGGCTCCATCATGCTCCGCAGTGTTACTCAACAGTAGGGTCACGGCTATGTGAGGTCCGCCGCCGTGAACGATGCAGATGGCAGTCTTTCACGCTGATGGACGATGGTGCAGTGGAGAGCGCGGGCGGCGGGGGTATCTCAGGGGTTACCCCAGAAGAAATGACCGGGGACGGTTTGGCAACCCCTGGTGACGCCTCAGGGGGTGGCGGACGGCCGGGTGACGGCCGTCCCGGTGGTGGCCACCCCGGCGGCGGTCGCCTCATCGCGGGCCGTTACCGGCTCGAACACGTGCTGGGGCGCGGTTCGATGGGCACGGTGTGGGCGGCGCACGACGAGGTGCTGCGCCGGGACGTGGCGGTCAAGGAGATCCTGCTGCCGCCCGGCGCGCCCGACGGCGAGGCGACCGTGCTGCGCGAGCGCACCCTCCGGGAGGCGCGCTCGGCCGCGGCGCTGGCGCACCCGAACCTGGTCACGCTGCACGACGTGGCGCAGGTCGACGGCGACCCGTACGTGGTGATGGAGCTGGTGCCGTCCTCGTCGTTGGCGGAGGTCGTGCGGCAGCGCGGGCCGCTGACCGACGAGCAGGGCGCGGTGGTGGCGGACGCGGTGGCCGCGGCGCTGGAGGCGGCCCACCGGGCGGGCATCACGCACCGCGACGTCAAGCCGGGCAACGTCCTGGTCGCCGACGACGGGCGGGTGAAGCTGACCGACTTCGGCATCGCCCGCAACGTCGCCGAGGCCACCCTGACCAGTCGCGGGATCATGCTCGGCACGCCCGCGTTCATCGCGCCCGAGGTCGCGGCGGGCGAGGAGGTGTCCTCGGCCGCCGACCAGTGGTCGCTGGGCGCGACGCTGTTCACCGCGATGACCGGCAGCCGGCCGTACGAGGGCGCGAACGTGCTCCAGACGATCAACCAGGTCGTGCACGGCGAGGTCCCGTCGGCCTCGGTGTGCGGCGCGCTGGAACCCGTCGTGGCGGGGCTGATGGTGCGCGACCCGGCGGCCCGGATGCCGCTGGCCGAGGTCCGCCGCCTGGTGCGGCCCCTGCTGCCCGAACCGGGCGTCGACGTGTTCCCGGTCGACGCGCCCAGCAGACCGGTGGTGAGGGTCGAGCGCCCGCCCCTGGTCGCCCCGGACACCCCGCTGGCCGCCGACCCGGGCCCGCTGCCGTTCCTGCGGACCGGCGCCGCCCCGTTACCGCCGGCGCCGGTCCCCCGGTGGCGCCGCGCGGCCGTCGCCCTGGCCGCGCTGGTGCTGTTCGCCGTCGCCGGCGTCGGCGGGTTCGCCCTGACCAGGACGGTCGCCGGCGCACCGCTCACCCCGCCACCCGCGGCCCACGACGCCCCGCCGCTGCCGTCGCTGACCGGCACCCCGTCCCTGAACCCCACGACGGCCTCCGCCGCCACGGCGAACGGCGAGCAGGGGGCGGAGTTCACCATCTCGGTCGGGGCCGGGTGGACCGGCTTCCTGGAGCAGCGGGCCAACCGGGGGCTGGTGCCGAGCACGGTGGTGCACCTGGTCGACCCGACCGGGGCGTACGAGGTGGCGGTGCAGCGGTTCCCGGACTACCACCCGCGGCGCTCGGTCGAGGACTACGTGGAGATGGTGCGGTCGCGGTGGGACGGGGACCGGTACTTCGGGGAGGTCGTGGAGCCCGCCGAGGTGGGGGGTGGCTGGGAGGACGCGGTCCGGTACAGCTACCGGACGGCGGAGCGGGCGGCCGACGTGGACGGTGAGGGAGGTCCCGACCTGCGGCGGACGCGGTACTCGCTGGTGCTGCCGCAGGAGGCCGACCTGTGGGT
Source organism: Saccharothrix lopnurensis (assembly GCF_042658445.1). NCBI lineage: Bacteria > Bacillati > Actinomycetota > Actinomycetes > Pseudonocardiales > Pseudonocardiaceae > Saccharothrix > Saccharothrix lopnurensis. Next base: position 43,628 of record NZ_JBHSQO010000007.1, read on the forward strand.
GGTGGAGGTCGTGGTGCCCACGGAGCAGGAGGAGACGGGGCGGCAGCTGTTCGACACGATCGCGCCCACGTTCACGGTGGCGGGTTAGCGGTTCCGCGCCTCGCGGCCTTGTCCAGCAGGCCACGCTCCATCACCCTTGGTCGAACGCCGCACCGAACTGCTCCACCCACTCAGCTTCACCGACCGGGCCACCACCCAGGCCGCAGATCCGCGGTCACGACAGCATGGGCGACCCCTCCGGACGACTATTAGGCTCCCCGCCGTGACCGCCATCAGTGAGAGCACCACCCCCGAGGCCCTGGCCACCGACGCCGCGCGGGCCCTGGCCGAGCGCACCGGGGTGGACAGGCACGACATCGCCGTGGTCCTCGGCTCGGGTTGGCGCCCGGCCGCCGACCTGATCGGGGAGCCCGCCGCCGAGGTGGCCGTGGCCGAGCTGCCCGGTTTCGAGGCGCCCACCGCGGTCGGGCACGGCGGCACGATCCGCTCGGTGCCCATCGGCGGCAAGAACGTGCTGGTCGTGCTCGGTCGCACGCACGGCTACGAGGGCAAGGGCGTGGCCAAGGTCGTGCACGCCGTGCGCACCGCCGCCGCGGCCGGGGTCGGGACCGTGGTGCTCACCAACGCCGCCGGCGGCCTGCGGCAGGGCATGGCGGTCGGCCGGCCCGTGCTGATCAGCGACCACCTCAACCTCACCGCGTCGTCGCCGCTGGTCGGCGCCCGCTTCGTGGACCTCACCGACCTGTACTCGCCGCGGCTGCGCGACCTGGCCCGGCAGATCGACCCGTCGCTGGAGGAGGGCGTCTACGCGGGCCTGCCCGGACCGCACTTCGAGACCCCCGCCGAGATCCGGATGCTGCGCACCCTGGGCGCCGACCTGGTGGGCATGTCGACCGTGCTGGAGGCCATCGCGGCCCGCGCCGAGGGCGTCGAGGTGTTCGGGTTGTCGCTGGTCACGAACCTGGCCGCGGGCATCACCGGCGAACCGCTCAACCACCAGGAGGTGCTGGAGGCGGGCCAGGCCGCGGCGAGCCGGATGGGCGAGCTGCTGCGCGAGCTGGTGACCCGCGCATGAGCCTGTCCCCGGCGCTGCGCGACGCGGCGTTCCGCTGGATCGCCGACGACCCCGACCCCGACACCCGGACCGAGCTCCAGGGCGTGCTGGCCAGGGCCATGGCCGGTGACGCGGCGGCCGGCGAGGACCTGGCCGACCGGATGGCCGGGCCGCTGGCCTTCGGCACCGCCGGGTTGCGCGGTCCCGTGCGGGCCGGGCCCAACGGCATGAACCGGGCCGTGGTCACCCGCACCACGGCCGGGCTCGCCGCGTGGCTCAAGGCGAACGACCGGGTCGGCACGGTGTTCGTCGGCCGGGACGCGCGGCACGGGTCGGAGGCGTTCGCGGCGGCGGGGGCCGGGGTGCTGGCCGCCGAGGGGTTCACCGTGCGGGTGCTCCCCGGACCGCTGCCGACGCCGGTGCTGGCGTTCCTGGTGCGCACGCGGAACGCGGTCGCCGGGGTGCAGATCACCGCCTCGCACAACCCGCCCGCGGACAACGGCTACAAGCTGTACCTGGAGGGCGGCGGGCAGATCGTGCCGCCCGCCGACCGGGAGATCGAGGCGGCGATCCGGGCGGTGCCCGCGGCCGTGTCGGTGCCGCTGTCCGACGAGCACGAGACCGTGCCCGACGCGGAGGTCGACGGCTACCTGGAGCGGGTCGCGTCGCTGCCGCGCGGTGTGGCGCGGGACCTGCGGGTCGTGCTGACCCCCATGCACGGCGTGGGCGGCGCGACGGCCGTGGAGGCGTTGCGGCGGGCCGGGTTCACCGACGTGCGGGTGGTGCGGGAGCAGGCCGTGCCGGACCCGGACTTCCCGACCGTGGCGTTCCCGAACCCGGAGGAGCCGGGCGCGGCGGACCGGTTGCTGGAGCTGGCCGCGGCGGCGGACGCGGACCTGGCGATCGCGCTGGACCCGGACGCCGACCGGTGCGCGCTGGGCGTGCGCGGGCGCGACGGGTCGTGGCGGATGCTGCGCGGCGACGAGACGGGCGTGCTGCTGGGCTCGCTGGTGCTGTCCACCTCGGACGCCCCGGACCCGCTGGTCGCCACCACGATCGTGTCGTCGTCGCTGCTCAGGTCGATCGCGGCGGCGCACGGCGCCCGGTACGCGGAGACGTTGACCGGGTTCAAGTGGCTGGTGCGCGCCGGCGAGGGGCTGGTGTTCGCCTACGAGGAGGCGCTGGGCACCTGCGTCGACCCCGGGTACGTCAACGACAAGGACGGCATCTCGGCGGCCGTGGTGGCGTGCGACCTGGCGGCCGGGCTGAAGGCGACCGGCCGCGACCTGCTCGACGCGCTGGACCAGCTGGCCGTGGACCACGGGCTGCACCTGACCGACCAGGTGTCGCTGCGGTTCACCGACCTGAGCCGGATCGGGGAGCTGATGGCGCGGCTGCGGGCCGAACCGCCCGCCGGCTTCGCGTTCGAGGACCTGCTGCCGGAAGCCGACGTCGTGCGGCTGACCGGGTCGGGGGTGCGGGTGGTCGTGCGGCCGTCCGGCACCGAGCCGAAGCTGAAGGCGTACCTGGAGGTCGTCGAACCGGTGTCCGGCGACCTGTCCGCGGCCCGCTCACGAGCCGCGGACAGGCTGGCCGAACTCCGCGCTCAGGTCTCCGGGCTGCTCACCCTCACACCGCGATAGCGAGCAGCAGGCACAGCACGGCGACGACGAGCGCACCGCCCGCCACCATGTACGGCCGCTTGGTCGGCGGGCTCACCGGGTTGCGGCGGTACTCGGTGAACGCGGCCACCGAGATGCGGCCCGAGATGTAGCTGACCGAGCACAGCGCCACGCCGGTGGCCAGGATCATCGTGTTGACGTCCCACGGGCTGTGGTCGACCCCCGGCCACAGCGAGATGAAGACGAGCGGCAGACCGATGAGGCCGACGCTGATACCTACCCCCGCGCCCCAGGTGATCCGCCGGTTCCGGTCCATGGTGGCGATGCTGCGAGTGTCCATGACTCCCTCCTGGTCACCATTAAAGACGCGTGGGGGGTCGGCCGGTTCCCCGGGGCCCGGCTATTGATCTTGGGGTTGCGGTCGGGGGTGCGGCTCGCGCGGTGTGCGGTGCCGCTGACCGGCGGGTTTGCCGGGCGGAGCGCGCCGGGGGCGGAATTGCCCGGGTGGGGTTCACCGGCGATGGGTTCGCCCGGGTGGGGTTGGCCGGCGTGGGGTTGCCGGCGTCGGGTTTGCGGTGAGGCCGGGATGTCGGCAGGCTCGCGTGACGTGCCCCGCCTGCTGATCGTGCACCACACGCCGTCGCCCGCCACCCACGAGCTGTTCGAGGCGGTGCTGGAGGGCGCGTCGGACCCCGAGCTCGCGGAGGTCGAGGTGGTGCGCCGCCCGGCGCTGGGCGCGACAGCCTCCGACGTGCTGGAGGCCGACGGCTACCTGCTCGGCACGCCCGCCAACATCGGGTACATCAGCGGCGCGCTCAAGCACTTCTTCGACACCGTCTACTACCCGTGCCTGGACGCCACGCGCGGGCGGCCGTTCGGCGCGTACGTGCACGGCAACCAGGGCGCCGAGGGCGCGGTGAAGGCGATCCGCGACATCACCGCCGGCCTGCGGTGGCGCCCGGTCGCCGACACCCTCGTGCTCACCGGGGCTCCCGACGCCGCCACGGTGCTGCGGTGCCGGGAGCTGGGCGCCACGGTCGCCGCCACGCTCCTGTGACGCGGCCCGCCGCGCCCTACCGGCCGATCAACCGCATCGTGTCGGCGTTGTAGCGGGTGCCGGCGACCGCGTCCGCGGGCACGGCCGCGGCGATGCGCTCCAACTGCTCCCCGGTCAACCGGATGTCCGCCGCGGCGGCGTTCTCCTCCAGGTACTTCACCCGCTTGGTGCCCGGGATCGGCACCGCGCCCTGGTGGTGCACCCAGGCGAGGGCGATCTGGCCGGCCGTCACGTCGTGCTCCCGGGCCACCTCGCGCAGGGACTCCACGAGGGCGAGGTTGCGGGCCAGGTTCTCCTCGCTGAACCGCGGCATGTGGGTGCGGCGCACGTCGCCGGCCGCGAAGTCGTCCGGCGAGGTGTAGCGGCCGGTCAGGAAGCCGCGCCCCAGCGGGGAGTAGGCGACGACGCCGATGCCCAGCTCGCGGCAGGTCGGCGCGACCTCGTCCTCGATGTCCCGCGACCACAGCGACCACTCGGTCTGCACCGCCGCGATCGGGTGCACGGCGTGGGCCCGGCGGATCGTGGCCGCGCCCGCCTCGGACAGGCCGATGTGCCGGACCTTGCCCTCCCGGACCAGCTCGGCCATCGCGCCCACGGTGTCCTCGATCGGCACGTTCGGGTCGACGCGGTGCTGGTAGTACAGGTCGATGTGGTCGGTGCCCAACCGGCGCAGCGACGCCTCGGCCGCCTGCCTGACGTACTCCGGGTCGCCCCGCAGACCCCACTCGCTGCCCGGTTCGCGGACCACGGCGAACTTCGTGGCGAGCACGACCTCGTCCCGGCGGCCCGCGACGGCCCGGCCGATCAGCTCCTCGTTGGTGAACGGGCCGTACATGTCGGCGGTGTCGAGGAAGGTCACGCCCAGGTCCAGGGCGCGGTGGAGGGTGGCGGTCGACCCGGCCTCGTCGCCGGGGCCGTAGAACTCGCTCATCCCCATGCAGCCCAGGCCCTGGGCGCTGACCTCCAGCGAGCCCAAACGACGTTTCTCCACGGTGTCGGTCCTCCCCTTTCGCGCGAGCTTCGCGAGCCCCACTGTGCAGGGCTCGCGAGGTGCGGCCAACGTCGTCGGCGCTACTCGGTCAACTACCGGTTCGAGAGCTTCAGCATCTCCGGCGTGTAGCGCTCCCCGGAGACGGTCGGCGCGGCGTCCTCGATGGCGCGGAGGTCCTCGGGCGACAGCACCAGGTCGGCCGCGGCGACGTTCTCCTCCAGGTACTTCACCCGCTTGGTGCCGGGGATCGGGACCACGTCGTCGCCCTGGTGGTGCACCCAGGCCAGCGCCAACTGGCCCGCCGTGACGCCGCGCCGGTCCGCGAGTGCCCGCAGCGCGTCGACGATGGCGGTGTTGCGGGCGAAGTTCTCCCCCGAGAACCGGGGCAGGCCGCGCCGCACGTCGTCGGCGTCGAGGTCGTCCACCGAGGTCACGCGGCCGGTCAGGAAACCGCGCCCCAGCGGCGAGAACGGCACCAGGCCGATGCCCAGTTCGCGGCAGGTCGGCAGGACCTCGGCCTCGATGTCGCGCGTCCACAGCGACCACTCGCTCTGGAGGGCGGTGATCGGGTGGACGGCGTGGGCGCGCCGGATCGTGGCCGCGCCCGCCTCGGACAGGCCCAGGTAGCGGACCTTGCCCTCCCGGACCAGCTCGGCCATCGCGCCCACGGTCTCCTCGATCGGGACCTCCGGGTCGACGCGGTGCTGGTAGTACAGGTCGATGTGGTCGGTGCCCAGCCGGCGCAGCGACGCCTCGGCCGCCTGCCTGACGTAGGCGGCGTCGCCGCGCGGGCGCCGGTCGGGGTCGCCGAGGGCGAACTTCGTGGCGAGGACGACCCGGTCCCGGCGGTCCGCGATCGCCCGGCCGACCAGCTCCTCGTTGGCGCCCGCGCCGTAGACGTCGGCGGTGTCGAGGAGGGTGACGCCCAGGTCCAGGGCGCGGTGGACGGTGGCGGTGGACTCGGTCTCGTCGCCGGCGCCGTAGGACTGGCTCATGCCCATGCAGCCGAGTCCCTGCCTGCCGACCCGGAGTTCTCCCAGCTGGGTCACGCGGTGATCCCTTCCACGAAGGTGCTCTCGATCTGCTCGTAGTGCGTGATCTTGTACTCCAGCACGTCGAGGCAGGTCTGGAGTTCGGCGATGCGCTCGCGCACCGAGGCGCGGTGCTCGTACAGCATCTGCTTGCGACGGCCGGCCGTGGCGTCACCGCGGTGCCTGAGCTGCGCGTACTCGCGCATCATGCGGATGGGCATACCGGTGGTGCGCAGGCGGGTGAGGAAGATCAACCAGCCGAGGTCTTCCTCGCTGTAGGTGCGCCGCCCGCCTGAGTCCCGGGCCGGCGGGTCGACCAGACCGATGCGTTCGTAGTAGCGCAGCGTGTCGATGGACAACCCGCTGCGCTCGGCCGCCTGGGCGATCGAGTAAGTCACGGTGTCGACCGTAGGAGCTGGAGTGCACTCCAGGTCAACCCGGTTCAGCCACCCGGCACGCCCGGTCACCCCCGCACGACCTCGTGGACAGGCCGGCGCGGCGGCGTGCGGAGTGGCACGTGCGCGGGAGGAGGGGGAGAGCAGGGCGGGGTGGAGGAGCGCGAGGTGGAGGAGCGCGAGGCGGACGAGCGCAGGGACGGACGAGCGCAGGGGCGGGTGCGGGTGGAATCGCTCCCACAGGTGAGGCCGGACAACGGTTCCGGCGGTCGGCAACCGCCGGGTCGATCAACCTCGGACGCGGAACGGCTCGAACACCGGCCTGCCCGGTTCCGACCCGCTCGCGCACCAGCCGGCTCGGAAGCCAAGCGCTCAGGTACCGGCAAGCTCAGACGACGACCGTCTCAGGCACCGGCCAACCCAGGCGGCAACCAACTCAGGCAGCGGCCAACCCAGGCGGCGACCGTCTCAGGCAGCGGCCAGCTCAAGCGGCAACCGACTCAAGCACCAGCTACCCAGGCACCGGCCACCCCAGGCACCAGCCCATCGCGGCGTCAACCAGCGCTTCCGTCCCCCAAAGCTCGCGTGCCCACGCCTGGCCCTACCCGCGCGGCTACTCCCCCCTCGGTTTGGGCATACCCCACGCCTCCAGGTGCGCCGCCATCCCCGGCACGTCGATCTGCTCCCTGCCCAGTGCCCGCACCAGGTCCAGGGCCTCGTCCTCGTCGGCGTCGATCCACCAGCCGTTGATGTCGCACAAGGTCACCGCCGCCACCCAGCCCAGTCGCCAGTTGCCCTCGGCAAGCGGGCGTGTGCGCACGATCGAGTCGAGCAGGGCGGAGGCTTTCAGCCAGAGCGTGTCGTACGCCTCGACCCCCAACACTGTCGCCCGGGGGCGGTGGGCTGCGGAGTCGAGGAGACCTAAATCGCGCACGACCAGGTCCCCGCCGGTCACGGCGGTCGCCAGCACGAGCAAGTCGCCGGCGTCGAGGTAGTTGACCACTGCTTGACGCGCTCCCTGTCCCGAAGGGAGGGGGCCGTGGTGCGACCTCACCGCATCAGGGCAGCATCTGCCGCCACTACCCACCCCCTCAGGTCCGTGTCGCCTCCCCGCCTGAGCGGCGGCGAGGATGGTGTCGGCCGCGTTGTGCACCGAAGTGCAACCTGAACGCGACCCGATCTTCAACGGCGCACCATACCGGTGCACCGGTGATCGCCGTGGACGTTCGCAGGCGTGGCGGGGCGGCAAACGGGAGTGGGGGTCGTTGAGCTGCATGGATTGATCGTATCGAACATGTGTTCGAACGAGGAGGGCGCAAGGGGCGGTACCACCCGAACGTGTGTGCGGGTGCGGGAAACCGCAACGATTCAGGCCGAGCCGAGCCGGTCCAGCAGCCCCCGGTACTTGGGGAGCACGCGCCCGAGCACCTCGGACAGCTGCTCCTCCTTCTGGAGGCGGGCCCAGCGCTCGGCCAGCGCCAGGCGCACGACCTCCTGCTTGGAGCGCCCTTCGGCCGCGGCGAGCTCGTCGAGCCGCCGGTTCTCCTCGTCACTCAGACGCAGGGTCATAGCCATGGGAAATGACGGTACCAACTTGATACCACGTTGACCAGACCAAGTTTTATAACGTTGTTTTGATAAGATCGGGCCGTGCCGCGACCGAAAACCCACGACGACGCGCTCCGCGTCCGCCTGCTCCACCGCGCGGGCGAGCTGCTGTCCGCGGAGGGTCCGGGCGCTTTGAGCTTGCGCAGGCTCGCAGCGGATGTCAACACCTCCACCACGGCCGTGTACTCGCTGTTCGGGGGCAAGTCGGCCCTGCTGAACGCCCTGTACGACGAGGCGTTCCGCCGTTTCGGTGAACGGATCGCGGAGGTCCCCGAGACCGAGGACCCGGTGGAGGACATCGTCCGGATGGGCCTGGTCTACCGGGAGAGCGCGCTCGCCGACCCGCAGTTCTACCTGGTGATGTTCGGCAGGGCCGTGCCGAGCTTCGAACCCGCCGAGGAGAGCCGGGAGGCCGCCCGCCGGACGTTCCTACCGGTCGTGCGCAACGTCGGCCGCGCGGTGCGGGCGGGCCTGTTCGCCGAGGTGCCGCACGAGGACGCCGCGCTGGCGCTGTGGGGCCTGGCGCACGGGCTGGTGAGCCTGGAGATCAACGGCAACCTGCCGCCCGGCGTCGAGGTCGCCCCGATGTACGAACGAGCCGTCCGCGCACAGGCGGACGGCTGGCGCGGGCGAAGCCGGGACAGGTAAGGCCGCAGCGGGCGAGACCAGGACAGGCGCAGATGGAGGTGGGGCCCGGGGAGGCGGCCGCCGCGAAACCTCCCCGGGCCCCGGTGGACTGCCCTTGTCAGGACAGTCCGCTGGTGAGCGCCTTGATCAGCTCGCCGTCGGCGGTGTCACCGTCGAGCGACCAGATCATCGCGCCGCCGAGGCGCCGCTCCGCCACGTAGCGGCCCTTGCGCTTCATCTCGGTGGGGTCGTCCCAGGTCCAGAACGTGGTGCCGTCGAACAGCCAGGCGTGCCCGGCCCTGGTGTCGCGGTGCACCGTGAAGTTGCCCAGCTGCGCCTTGAGGATGCGGTAGTCCTCGTAACCGGCCTCGTAGGTGGCCGGCGCGGGCCCGGTCGCGTCCTGGAACAGGCCGTTGCCGGCGTTGGTCACGCCGGTCCAGCCGCGGCTGTAGAACGGCACGCCCAGCACGACCTTGTTCTTCGGCGCGCCGTTCTTCAGGTAGTGGTCGACGGTGACCTGCGAGCTGAACGGCAGCGGCGCCGGGTCGCCCGCGGGGGTGCGGAGCGCGGACTGCTGGTTGGTCTGCGGGTCCCACGCGCCGTGGAAGTCGTAGCCCTGGAGGGTCCCGAAGGTCAGCAGCCCGAACACGCGCGCGACCTCGAAGCCCCGGTCGATCTGCCGCGGGTCGGCGGGCAGGAACGCGGTCAGGTCGTACGCCTTGCCGGTGCGCCAGGTCATCCTGCCCAGCTGCTTGCGGTACTCGACCAGCAGCGCGGTGAAGTTCCGCCTGTCCTCGGGCCGCACGACGTTGCCGGGCGCGGCCTCGGAGGAGGGCCACTCCCAGTCGAGGTCGATGCCGTCGAAGACGCCGGCCGCCGCGCCGGGTGCGGCGTCGGGCAGGTTGCCCTTGAGCCACATGTCGAGGCACGACGCCACGTGCGCGGCGCGCGACTCGGGCGTGAGGGCCGCGTTGGAGAAGTACTTCGAGCCGGTCCAGCCGCCGAGGGAGATGTTGATGCGCAGCTTGGGGTACTTGGCCTTGAGCTGCTTGAGCTGGTTGAGGTTGCCCGACAGCGGCTGGCCCGCCACGTCGGCCTTGCCGTTGACGCTCTGCTCGGCGGTGAACGGGCGCTGGTAGTCGGCCCACGGGTCGGAGCTGACGCACTTGCCGGACTCGTCGAGGAAGCCGAAGGCGTAGTTCAGGTGGGTGAGCCTGGGCGCGGTGCCGTTCGTGACCAGGTTCTTGACCAGGAAGTTGCGGTCGTAGCCGCTCCACTGGGTGTAGTACCCGACGGTGCGCGTCTTGGTGTGACCGTGCCCGCGGTCGTTGTCGTGAGCGGTGGCGTGCGGGGCCAGGGACGCGGTGATCGCGGTGGCCAGGAGTGCGGGGAGCACCCATCTCCTGCTCGTCATGCTTCTCCTCGCGGGGTGCGGCGACGTCACTTCCTTGTGGTCCAGACCACGATAGGGATGAGGTCTAGACCATTGCTACGCCCAAAAGGCCCAATCCGCGCACGCCGAACAGCTCTGCCCGACAGTGCAAGAGTTTGCATGTGCGCATCGAGGTACCACCGCGCTAGCGTCGGTGCTCAAGTTTGAACGGCGATTCACCAGGGGGAACCTTGAGCATCTTGGTCACCGGCGCGACCGGCACCATCGGCGGCGCCGTGGTCCGACAACTGGCGAACGACGGGGTGCCGGTCAAGGCGCTGACCCGCAACCCCGACCGGGCCGACCCGCCGAGCGGCGTGGAGGTGGTGGCGGGCGACCTGACCAGGCCCGACGAGCTGCCGCTCACCGGCGTGACCGCGGTCTTCCTGGTCGCCGTGCCGGGGGTGGGTGACCCGGCCGCGCACATGGCGGCGTTCCTGGAGCACGCGCACGACCTGCGGAAAGCGGTGTTCCTGTCCAGCAGCGCGGTCACGTTCGAGCGGCCGGGCAGCTACGAGGAGCACCAGGACGTGGAGCGGGTGATCGAGCAGTCGGGCGTGGCGTGGACGCACGTCCGGCCGGGCGAGTTCATGAGCAACAAGCTGATCTGGGCGCGGGGCGTCAAGGCCGACGACGTGGTGCGGGCGCCGTTCCCGGACGCGGTCGGCGCGCCCGTGCACGAGGCCGACGTGGCGGAGGTCGTCGTGCACGCCCTGCTGCGCGAGGGGCACGACGGCGAGGCGTACACGCTCAGCGGGCCGGAGGCGCTGACGCACCGGCAGCAGGCCGAGGCGTTCGCGCGGGGGCTCGGGCGGCCGATCGGCTTCGAGCGGCTGACCTACGGGCAGGCGCGGGCGGCGCTGATCCGCGACGAGGGGCTGCCGTGGGACGTCGCCGAGTACCTGATGGGGTACATGGCGCAGCACGCCGAGGAGCCGGCCGTCGTCACGCCGGACTTCGAGCGGGTCACCGGCGGGCGTGGCCGGACCCTGGCCCGGTGGGTCGCCGACCACGCCGCCGAACTGACCTGAGGACCCGCCGCACGTCCAGGGCTCCCGGGTCGCGAACGTTGAACTCGGGGGTCCTGGACGTACGACACGGTGGTCGTGAACGTACGACTCGCGACGGGTTCATGACCTAGACGGCGCCGTACTGGCGGTCGCCCGCGTCGCCGAGGCCGGGGACGATGAAGCCCGAGTCGTTCAGGCGCTCGTCGACGCTGGCGGTGACCAGGCGGACCGGCAGGCCCGAGGCGGACAGGTGCTCGATGCCCTCCGGGGCGGCCAGGCAGCAGATCGCGGTCACGTCGGTCGCGCCCCGGTCGGTCAGCAGGCGGATCGTGTAGGCCATGGAGCCGCCGGTGGCCAGCATCGGGTCCAGCACGAACACCGGGCGGCCGGCCAGGGACTCGGGCAGCGACTCCATGTACGGGGTCGGCTGGAGCGTCTCCTCGTCGCGCGCCAGGCCCACGAAGCCCATCTGGGCGTCGGGGATCAGCTTGTGCGCCTGGTCGGCCATGCCCAGGCCGGCCCGGAGGACCGGGACCAGGAGCGGCGGGGTGGCCAGGCGGTGGCCGGTGGTGCGGGCGACGGGCGTGTGCACGCGCTCCTCGGCCACCGCCGCGTCGCGGGTGGCCTCGTACACGAGCATCACGGTCAGCTCCTGCAACGCCGCGCGGAACGCCGCGTTGTCGGTGCGGGCGTCGCGCATGGTGGTCAGTCGCGCCCGCGCCAGCGGGTGGTCGACAACGAGGACGTCCATGGTCGAACAGTATGTGGTACCCCTGGCCGGTGCCCGACGCCTCCTTACCCACCTCGGTCGTCCGCGTGCTCGATCCCGGGGGCGATCCGGTCGGCGGCGGGGTCGTGGTCGGCGGGCGGGTGCTGACCTGCGCGCACGTGGTCAACCTCGCCCTCGGCCTCGACGCGCGGTCGGCCGAGCCCCCGGGCGGGGGCGTGCGGGTCGACTTCCCGGCCCTGGACCACCCGCCGGTGACCGCGCGGGTCGCCTCCTGGACGCCCCCGCCACCGCGCGAGGGCGTGCCGGGCGGTGACGTCGCCGCGCTGGCCCTGGACCTGCCCGCCGGGGTGACGCCCGCGCGGCTGATCAGGACGCCACCGCACCCCGGCAGCCCGGTGGACGTGTTCGGCCACCCGGCCGACCGGCCCGACGGCGCGTGGGTGCGGGCCGTGGTGCGCGGGCCGGTGGGCGGGCGGCTGGTGCGGTTGGACAGCGACTCGGCGCCGCGCGTGCGGCGCGGCTACAGCGGCAGCGCGGTGTGGGACCCGGCCACGGGCCGGGTGGTGGGCATCATCGCCACCTCCGCCGGGCCGGACAGCTACGCCATCGGCGCCGACGCGCTGCGCCCGCCGAGGCCCGAGGTCCGGACCGGCGGCGACGGGGTGGTGGTGCTGCACCTGACGCGCGTGCCGGGAGCGGACCTCGGCGAGTTCGAGGACCTGCGCCCCGACCTGGTGGTGTTCACCGGGCACCTGACCGCGAACGGCAGGCCGGACGAGTTCGCCCGCGCGTTCCGGTCGCTGGCGGACCTGGCCGAGGCCGTCGACCTGCCGCGCCGCCGGGTGGTGGTCGTGCCCGGCTCCCGCGACGTGAACCGGATGGCGTGCCGGGCGTACTTCACCCACGAGGAGGCGTGGGGCCGCACGCCGACGCCGCCGTACTGGCCCAAGTGGGGGCCGTTCAAGGAGGCGTTCGACGAGTTCTACGGCGGCGCCTTCACCTTCACCCCGGACGAGCCGTGGACGCTGTTCGAGTACCGGGACCCGCCGCTGGTGGTGGCCGGGCTCAACGCCACGGTCGAGGTGACGCACGAGGTGGACCGGGCCGCGCTGGGCGACCGGCAGGCCGCGTGGTTCGGGAGGGCGCTCCGCGACGCGGGCGGGCGCCAGCTGTGCGCGGCGCAGGGCCTGGCCAGGCCCGACGGCTGGGGCCCCGGCCCCTGGTTGACCGACGTCGCCACCGACCGCCCGTGGTCGGTGACGACCCTGGCGGTCCGGGCGCCGCTCCCCCCGGCGGAGGACGTGGACGGACCGGGCACGTTCTTCGACCGGGTGCTGGAGGCGACCCGGGTGGCGCACCCGACCGCGACCGTCACGCCGCGCCCCGACGAGGGCTACGTGCGCGTGTCGAAACCCCGCGACAGCGGCGGTTTCGAGCAGTGGCCGGTGGGCGTGGCCGGCGTGCTCACCCCCGAGGTCGTCGACCGGTTCGTCCGGCGCGTGCACGACCCGTTCGCCGCGGCGGACCCGTACGTGCCCTCCGAGGTCGTGCACGGCGGACCGCCCGCGCCCGTGGACCTGGTGCTCGCCGCCCGGCGCCGCGGTGTGCGGCTGCGCAGCTTCGTGGAGTACCAGGGCCTGCTGGACCTGCGCCCCCTCGCGGTGAAGCAGGCGCAGTCGCTCGCCGGCGACACCGTCTACCCGGCCGGGCTGTACGTGTCCCAGCGGTACGCGGTGGTCCGGCCGGACGAGCGCGGTGACGACCTGCTCGGCCGCGTGCTCGACTGGCTGCGCGAGGAGTCCGCCCGGTTCGTGGTGGTGCTCGGCGACTTCGGGCGGGGCAAGTCGTTCCTGCTGCGCCAGCTGACCCGGGTGCTGCCGGAGGAGGACCCCGGCCTGCTGCCGGTGCTGGTGGAGCTGCGCAGCCTGGAGAAGGCCCCGTCGCTGGACGAGCTGCTGGCCCAGCACCTGGTGCGCGAGGGCGTGCCCGCGGTGGACGTGCCCAAGCTGCGGTACATGATCAGCAGCGGTCGGCTCGCGCTGCTGTTCGACGGTTTCGACGAGCTGGAGCTGCGCGTCGGCTACGACAACGCGGCCGACTACCTGACCACCCTGCTCCAGGCCGTCACCGACCGGGCCAAGGTCGTGCTGACCAGCCGCACCCAGCACTTCCGGTCCACCGACCAGGTGCTCAACGCGCTGGGGCAGCAGGTGTCCGCGCTCGCCGCGGGCCGGGTGGTGGTGCTGGAGGACTTCACCGACGACCAGATCCGCGCCTTCCTCACCCGCCACCACGGCGGTGACGGGCGGCGGGCGGCCCGGCGGTTCGAGCTGCTGGACGCGGTCGACGACCTGCTCGGCCTGTCCCGCAACCCGCGGATGCTGTCGTTCATCGCGGACCTGGACGAGGAGCGGCTGCTGGAGGTCCGGCAACAGCACGGCCGGGTCAGCGCCGCCGAGCTGTACCGGGAGCTGCTGGACTCCTGGATGTTCCGGGAGGTCGACCGGCAGGACCACCGGCACGGCGTGCGGTCGTTCGACCGGGACGAGCGGGTGTCCGCGTGCCGGGCGCTGGCGCTGCGGCTGTGGGAGACGACGGCGACCACCATCCAGACCGCGGACCTGGAGGACACCGTGGTCCGGGTGCTGACCAGGTTGGCCGAGCGCGGGTACTCGATCGACCAGGCCGCGCACGCCGTGGGCTCGGGCTCGCTGCTGGTGCGGGCGGAGGACGGCGGGTTCGCGTTCGTGCACCAGTCGGTGATGGAGTGGCTGGTGGCCGAGGTCGCCGCGGACGAGCTGCGCGCCGGGCGGTTCGGCTCGGCGGTGGTGAACCGCCGGATGACGCGGCTGATGGTGGACTTCCTGTGCGACCTGGCGGGCCGTGAACCGGTGGTGCGGTGGGCGCGGCAGGTGCTGGTCGACCCCGACGTGGCGGACGCCGCCAAGCAGAACGCCACCGAGGTCGTGCGGCGGCTGAACGTGTGGACCCGGCTCCTGCTGTCCGGTCAGGACCTGCGCGGCTACCACTTCGGCGAGGTGGACCTGAGCGGCGCGGACCTGCGCGAGGCCGACCTGTCCGACCAGCGCTTCGTGAACACGCGGTTCGTCGGGGCCGATCTGACCGACGCGAACCTGACCGGGGTGCGGGTCATCGGCGGCGACCTGACCGACGCGGTGCTGACCGGGAGCCGGTGGCGGCGGGCGGCGCTGCTGGGTGTGGTCGGGGCGGACCGGCCCGAGCTGGCGGACGCCGCGGTGAGCGGCCGGGACCCGGCGCGGGCCCTGGTCCACGCCGAGGCCGATGACGTGGCGGCGGTCGCGTTCTCGCCGGACGGCGAGCTGCTCGCGCTCGCCCGCGAGCACGTGGTGGAGCTGCGGCACGTGAAGTCGAACCAGCCGGTGCGGCTGTGGCGGCGGCACGCCCGCCGGGTGACGGACGTCGCCTGGTCACCGGACGGCCGCCGGCTGGCGACCCGCGAGGAGGACGGTCGGGCGTACACCTGGGACGCCACGACCGGGGACCTGCTCGGGGAGGCCGCGACCGGCGTGGCCCGGCTCCTCGGCTTCCGGTACCGCCGTCAGGGGATCGCCGTGCTGACGCCGGGCAGCGAGGTCCGGTTCCTCGACGCCGCCGGCGCCCACCAGGGGGCGCTGCCCGGCCGGTGGGTCGAAGCGGCGTGCGCGACCACCGCCGACCTGCTGGTGACGAGGTCGAGCACCGAGGTCGTCGGGTGGTCGCCGGACGGCGGCACCCGCACCGTGCTCGCCGACTTCCCGGTTCGCCGCATGGCCCTGTCGCCCGACGGCGGGTGGCTGGCCCTGGACCGGGTGGACCGGGTCGTCGTCGTGGAGTTGCGGACCAACGCGGTCGTGGCCGAGTTCGCCACCCCCGACCCCCCGGCCCGGATGGTCCTGTCCCCCGGCGGCGCGCAACTGGCCGTGATCTCGGGGGACGGCCTCGTCAGCCTGGTCGCCCCGGGCGGGCGGCACCTCGGACACCTGAACCGGCCGCCCCTTCGCCTCGGTTCCGTGTCCTACTCGGCGGACGGTCGCCGCCTGCTGGTCATCGCCAACGGTCTCTGCTGGGTGTGGGACCTGTCGACGGGCGAGGTGACCACGAAGCTCGGCGAACGCACCCGGGCGGCGCTGTTCGCGCCCGACGACCGCGGGATCGTCCTGGGGGACGACTCCCGTGTGCTCGTCCCCGAAGCCGGCAGCCTCCCCACCGGCCCCGTGGTGGCGCTGGGCCAACCGGAGGACCGCGGGCAGTTGGTCACCGCCTCGCTGGACGGGAAGGTCACGTGGTGGGACCTCGACACCGGGCAGCCGCTGCGCGGCCTGTCACGGGGCACCCGGGTCATCACGGCGATCGACTGCGCCCCGACCGGTGATCTGGTGGCCCTCGCCCACGGGCGTTTCGTGACGATCCACGGGAGTGGGCACCACGTGGTGCTCAGGGGGCGGGGAACGAGGGTGCGGCAGGTCGCGTTCTCCCCCGACGGCGAGCTGGTCGCGGTGGCGTCCGACGACGGCACGGTCCAGCTCTGGACCGTGCGGGGGAACCCGTTGCTCGTGCTGGAAGGGCACGAGGGCCAGGTGTGGGACGTGGCGTTCTCGCCCGACGGCGGGCGGCTGGTCACCGCCTCGTCCGACGGCACCGCGCGGGTGTGGAGCCGCAACGGCGGGGTGCTGGCGGTCCTGGTCGGCCACACCGGTCCCGTGCGCGGCGTGGCCTGCTCGCCGGACGGCGAGCGGATCGCCACCGCCTCCGACGACGGCACGGTCCGGATCTGGGACGCCCGCACCAGGGCCGAGCTGGCGGTGTTCGCGCACCAGCACGAGGGCGCGGTGCTGCTGCCCGACGGGTCGTACAAGGGCGACGCGGGACCGGCCCTGTTCTGGGCGGTCAGGCAGTGCCGGTTCGAGGTCGGCGAGCTCGACCCCCACTACCCGGGAATCCGCCGCTTGGCCCCGGAGGAACCGCTGCCCGGCGTAGTAGCGTCGTGACCGTGGCTGATCACGTGCGGATCGGGGTCCTGGGCGCGGCGCGGATCGTGCCGGCCGCGCTGGTCCGACCGGCGCGGGCGGTGGGGTCCGTCGTGGTGTCGGCGGTGGCCGCCCGGGACGTGGGCCGGGCGCGGGAGTTCGCGGACCGCCACGGGATCGCCCGGGTGCACGACGGCTACGAGGAGCTGCTGGCCGATCCCGACCTCGACGCGGTCTACGTGCCGCTGCCCAACGGGCTGCACGGCAGGTGGACGCTGGCCGCGCTGGAGGCCGGGAAGCACGTGCTGTGCGAGAAGCCCTTCGCGGCCAACGCCGAGGAGGCCGCGCGGGTCGCGGAGGCCGCCCGGAACAGCGGGCTGGTGGTGATGGAGGCGTTCCACTACCGGTACCACCCGTTGGCCGCGCGGATGGTCGAGGTGGTGGGCGAGCTGGGCGAGCTGCGGCACGTGGACGCGCGGTTCGCCTTCCCGCTGCCCCGGTTCTCCGACATCCGGTACTCGCTGGAGCTGGCGGGCGGCGCGCTGATGGACGCCGGGTGCTACCCGGTGAGCCTGGTGCGGCTGCTGGGCGGCGGTGAGCCGGAGGTGCGGTCGGCGCGGGCGCTGCTGCGGGGCGAGGGCGTCGACCGGGCGATGCGCGCCGAGCTGAAGTTCCCCGGCGGGCACACCGGCACCGTCGTCACGTCGATGTGGTCGCGCACGGTGCTGAAGGTGTCCGCGAAGGTGCTGGGCGCCAACGGGGAGGTGCGGGTGATCAACCCGTTCGCGCCGCAGGCGGGGCACCGGTTGGTGGTGAGGCTGAAGGGGCAGCGCCGGGTCGAGCGCTTCGACCGGCGGCCGTCCTACGAGTACCAGCTGGAGGCGTTCGCGGACGCCGTGCTGCACGGCAAGCCGTTCCCGACGACGCCGGACGACGCGGTGGCCACCATGCGGGTGATCGACGACATCTACCGGGCGGCGGGGCTGCCGCTGCGCCGGCCCGCCTGATCGCGACGTTCCGTCGTGAAACGCCCCCGGCCCTCCTAGACTCACCCGGGTGAGCGACGAGCTGGTGCCCGACCCCCGTCAGATGCGCGCCTCCGACGCCGACCGCGAGAAGGTCGCCCAGGTGCTCCAGCGGGCGCACGGGGAGGGCCGCCTGGACCTCCACGAGCTGGACGAGCGCCTGGCCGCCACCTACGCCGCCAAGACCTACGGCGAGCTGGTGCCGCTGACCGCCGACCTCGGCATCCCCTCTCCCTCGCTGATGCCGGTGCCCGTCCAGCAGCACCTGCCCTCGTCCCGGATCGGCGGCACGCCGGGCTCGACGGCCTCGTTCGCGTTCTGGTCGGGGATCGAGCGGCGGGGCGAGTGGGTCGTGCCCGCCACCCACAACGCGGTGGCGGTCATGGGCGGCGTGGTGATCGACCTGACCAAGGCGCGGTTCGCGCAGCAGGAGACCACGATCAACGCCTACGCGCTCATGGGCGGCATCGAGGTGATCGTGCCGCCGGACGTGACCGTGCGGGTCGACGGCGTCGGGTTCATGGGCGCGTTCGAGGACACCACCCACAAGGGCGACCCGACCGTCCCCGGCGGGCCGCACGTGCGGATCACCGGGTTCGCGATGATGGGCGCGGTCGAGGTGAGGCGGCCGAAGAGGAAGAAGTCCAAGAACCGCGAGATCGAGGACTGATCACCCTCCTGAGCAGCGGGGACGCGCTCGCTTGGGACGCCCGTCCCAGTCCGCCTAGACTCGGCGGCATGGCTGCTCCAGCTACAACACCGTCACCGCGGCTGCCACCCGCGCTCGGGGACGCCGTCCGCGACGACGCGTCGCTGCGCCGGTTCCTCCACGGGCTGCCGGGGGTCGACCAGGTCGGCGTGGAACAGCGCGCGGCCGGGTTGGGCACGCGCAGCATCAAGAAGGCCGCGAAGATGTGGGCCATCGACACCGCGATCAGCATGGTCGACCTGACCACGCTGGAGGGCGCGGACACCCCCGGGAAGGTGCGGTCGCTGGCCGCGAAGGCACGACGGCCCGACCCGGACAACCCGGACGTGCCGAGGGTCGCCGCGGTCTGCGTGTACCCGGACATGGTCGCCACGGCGGCCGGTGAGCTGCGCGGCACCGGCGTCGACGTCGCCAGCGTGGCCACCGCGTTCCCCTCCGGCCGCTCCAGCCTCAAGGTCAAGCTGGAGGACACCGCCTTCGCCGTCGACGCGGGCGCGACCGAGATCGACATGGTGATCGACCGGGGCGCGTTCCTCTCCGGCCGCTACGGGCAGGTGTTCGACGAGATCGCGCAGGTCAAGCACGCCTGCGGCGAGGCGCACCTGAAGGTCATCCTGGAGACCGGCGAGCTGGTCACCTACGACAACGTGCGCCGCGCGTCGTGGCTCGCGCTGCTCGCGGGCGGCGACTTCATCAAGACCTCCACCGGCAAGGTGTCGCCCGCGGCGACGCTGCCGGTGACCCACGTGATGCTCCAGGCCGTGCGCGACTGGCGCACCCAGACCGGGCAGCTGCGCGGCGTGAAGCCCGCCGGCGGCATCCGCACCACGAAGGACGCGATCAAGTACCTGGTGGCCGTGCACGAGGTGGCGGGTCCGGAGTGGCTGACCGCCGACCTGTTCCGGTTCGGCGCCTCCACGCTGCTCAACGACCTGCTGATGCAGCGGCGCACCCAGTTGGCGGGCCACTACAGCGGCCCCGATTACGTGACGGTGGACTGACCATGTGGGAATACGCGCCCGCGCCCGAGTCGCGGGACATCGCGAACCTCAAGCCGACCTACCGGATGTTCGTGGACGGCCAGTTCGTCGAGGGCGGCGGCGAGCCCCTGAAGACGATCAACCCGGCCACCGAGGAGGTGCTGGCCGAGGTCTCCACGGCCACCGCCGAGGACGTGGACCGGGCCGTGAAGGCCGCGCGCCGCGCCTACGACCGGGTGTGGGGCCGGATGCCGGGCTCCGAGCGGGCCAAGTACGTCTTCCGCATCGCCCGCCTGGTGCAGGAGCGCGCCCGCGAGCTGGCCGTGCTGGAGTCGCTGGACAACGGCAAGCCGATCAAGGAGTCGCGGGACGTGGACGTGCCCACGGCCGCGGCGCACTTCTTCTACCACGCGGGCTGGGCGGACAAGCTCTCCTACGCGGGCTACGGCCCCGACCCGCGCCCCCTGGGCGTGGCCGGCCAGGTGATCCCGTGGAACTTCCCGCTGCTGATGGCGGCGTGGAAGATCGCGCCCGCGCTGGCCTGCGGCAACACCGTCGTGCTCAAGCCCGCCGAGACCACGCCGCTGTCCGCGCTGGTGCTCGCGGAGATCATCCAGCAGGCCGACCTGCCGCCCGGTGTGGTGAACATCCTCCCCGGAGCGGGTGACGTCGGCGCCTCGGTCGTCTCCCACCCGGACGTGGACAAGGTCGCGTTCACCGGGTCGACCGACGTCGGCAAGGTCATCCAGCGGCAGCTCGCGGGCACCGGTCGCAAGCTGACCCTGGAGCTGGGCGGCAAGGCGGCGAACATCGTGTTCGACGACGCGCCGCTGGACCAGGCGGTCGAGGGCATCGTCAACGGCATCTTCTTCAACCAGGGCCACGTGTGCTGCGCGGGCTCGCGGCTGCTGGTGCAGGAGTCGGTGGCCGAGGAGCTGCTGGAGAAGCTGCGCGTCCGGGTGGCCACGCTGCGCGTCGGCGACCCGCTGGACAAGAACACCGACGTGGGCGCGATCAACTCGCGCGAGCAGCTGACCAGGATCCAGGAGCTGACCTCGTCGGGCGAGGCCGAGGGCGCCGAGCGCTGGACGTCGGCGTGCCCGTTGCCGGACAAGGGTTTCTTCTTCGCGCCGACCGTGTTCTCCAACGTGTCGCAGGCGATGCGGATCGCGCGCGAGGAGATCTTCGGGCCGGTGCTGTCGGTGCTGACGTTCCGCACCCCCGACGAGGCGGTGGCCAAGGCGAACAACACGCCGTACGGGCTGTCCGCGGGCATCTGGACGGAGAAGGGCTCGCGCATCCTGTGGGCCGCGCAGAAGATGCGCGCCGGCGTGGTGTGGGCCAACACGTTCAACCGCTTCGACCCGACCGCCCCGTTCGGCGGCTACCAGGAGTCGGGCTTCGGCCGCGAGGGCGGTCGCACGGGGCTGGAGGCGTACCTCGATGTCTGATCGGATCGCGGTGGCGAAGACCTACAAGCTCTACATCGGCGGCGCGTTCCCGCGCTCCGAGTCGGGCCGGTCGTACCCGGTGAGCGACGCGAAGGGCGCGTTCCTCGCCAACGCCGCGCAGGGCTCGCGCAAGGACGCCCGGGACGCGGTGGCGGCGGCGCGCAAGGCGTTCCCCGGCTGGTCGGGCGCGACCGCGTACAACCGCGGGCAGGTGCTGTACCGGGTGGCCGAGGTGCTGGAGGGCCGCCGGGAGCAGTTCACCGCCGAGGTGGCCGCGGCCGAGGGCGTGGCGGCGAAGAAGGCGCAGGCGCTGGTCGACGCGGCGATCGACCGCTGGGTCTGGTACGCGGGCTGGACCGACAAGGTGGCCGGGGTGCTGGGCGCGGCGAACCCGGTGGCCGGGCCGTACTTCTCGTTCTCGGTGCCGGAGCCGACGGGCGTGGTGGCGGTGCTCGCGCCGCAGGAGTCGTCGCTGCTGGGGCTGGTCGGCGTGGTGGCGCCGGTGATCGCGACCGGCAACACCGCGGTGGTGGTGTCCTCGCAGGACCGGCCGCTGCCCGCGGTCACGCTGTCGGAGGTGCTGGCGACCTCCGACCTGCCGGGCGGGGTGGTGAACGTGCTGACCGGGCGGACCGCGGAGATCGCGCCGTGGCTGGCGTCGCACGCGGACGTGAACGCGCTGGACCTGACCGGCGCGCCGGAGGGGACGCGGGCGGACCTGGAGCGGTCGGCGGCGGGCACGGTGAAGCGGGTGGCGCGGGTGCGCGCGGGCGAGGACTTCACGCGCGAGCCGGACCTGGGCAGGCTGCGGGCGTTCCTGGAGATGAAGACGGTCTGGCACCCGACGGGCGTGTAGGGCTCCGTTCGTGGAGGCCCCGTCGGTCGGACCGGCGGGGCTTTCGCATTTCCGGGTATTTCGTCCGGCCCGCGTTCCTGCGGTTTTCCGCGTGGGTTGGCCTGCGCTGTTCCCATCCCGGGACCTCATGGGTTTCATGCGGTTCCCGAATGGACCCCCTCGTCGCCCCTCGGGCACGATTGCGGCGTCCACGCGCGTTGCCCGGTGACCCCGTGCGCGACGCCGCGGCGGGGGAGGACCGATGCGCGGTGTCGTCTCGTCGTTCGAACAACAGGTGCTCAGGCTGGGGCTGGCGGGCCTGCTCAACGCCGGCCTCTCCGTCCTGTCGCTGGGCGCCGTGCTCAGCGCGGTGCTGGGTGGGCCGGCGGTCAAGTCGGCCGCGGTCGTGATCGCCGCGCTGGCCGCGCTGGCGACGTTCGTGACGCTGGTCGCCCGCCGCCACCACGGGGAGGCCGAGCTCGCGCTGCACCGCAAGCTCGTCGCCCGCTACTGCAACGAGATCCAGGGCATGACCGGGGGTCCGCTGCACATCGTGAAGTGGGACGACGTCACGGTGGTCGACGCCGGCGGCGGGGCGGAGGAGACCATCGGGGTGCGGGCGCGGGTGGAGAACGCCTCGGCCCACTTCTTCCGCTTCCGCATCGGCCCCGCGTGGGAGCAGTCGGAGAAGCAGCGCTCCGCGGTGGCCTGCGACGTGCGCACCGAGCTGGTCAACGGCGAACCCGGGCCGCGGTGCGACGTGACGCGGACCTGGCGGGCCGACGGCAGGCTGGAGGTCCTGGTGCACCTGCCGTCGCCGGTGCGGGCGGGCGCCGACGTCCGCATCAAGATGGCCATCCGGTGGCCGGGGATGTGCGAGCCGCTGGTGGTCAGGAGGCGGCCCGACGACTTCGTGCTGCACTTCGCGCGCGAGGCGGACGAGGTGCGCTACGAGATCGTGCTGCCGGACGGGGAGGACGCCTACTTCGAGCCCGTGGGGTTCGACGAGGGCGACGACGGCTACCGGGTCGAGGTGGGCACGGGGCGCAGCGGCCGGGTCCACGTGGTGCTCACCGCGTGCTCGGTGCCCGCCAAGCACCGCTTCGGCGTGCGGCTCGACCTGAAGTGAGCAGCGCCCGCGCCGGGTGGCCAGGGCGCTGCTCCGCGGTGTTCAGTCGTCGTCGGTCTTGTCCCCGCCTCGCACGGTGCCTCCCTCGGTTCTCCGGTGTCGGAACGTCGAGCGCCGACCCGGTGCGGGTCGGCGTCGCGGAGAATTCGATCATCGAGGGGGCTGTCTCTCCTCCGGGCCCCGGCCGGCGGTGGCGGTCGGGCTTGTGCCGGACCGATCAGGTCCGTCGTCCACGGCCGCGGCTCGGCGCACCGCCGCGCCGACGATCGTGCGCAGCCACTCGAACTCGCGGTCCCCACCCAGGTCCGAGGGGGCGACGTCGGTCAGGGACGTCCACAGCCCGGCCGACGTCCAGTGCCGGAAACGCCGGTGCGCGGTCGCCTTGGAGACGCCGAAGACCGGGGGCAGGTGCCGCCACGCGCACCCAGTGACGAGGACGAAGACCACCGCGGCGAGGGAGGCGCGGTCGTCGCGCGGACCCGTGCCGCCGCCCTGCCTCCTCGCCTCCCACCCCGGGATCCGCGGCTGGACCAAGGTCCACAGGCCGGGCGGGACCAACCTCTCGACCAGGTCGTCTGCCACGGCCCGGCATTCTGCTGCACGGCCACGTGAGACAGCTCACCGCCGCGCCGTGTCGACGAGCGGTGCGGGAATTCCGCCGAGCGGCAACACCCGTTCGGCCGCGGCGAAGATCATTGCCGCCCGTCCGCGGTGGACGCGCGGCGAGGCGCGGGTTCAGCCCGCGGCGCCCTTGCGGCAGGTGATCACGGAGGCGTGCGGGAGGCTCGGGTACGCGGACCAGAACTCCTCGCCGTGCTCCCGGACGCCCTCGGGCGACACCCCGTACCCGGGCCACTCGACGTCGGTGAACCCCGCCTCGGTCAGGGCGCGCTCCAGGGTGGCCCCGGTCCGGTGGCGGGCCGTGATCACCTGGTCGCGCGGGCCGAACGCCGGCTGGAGCGTGATCTTCGAGCCGTCCGCGCGGACCTCGTCGTCGTAGACCCGGATGCCGTACCGCCCGCAGTGGTCGGCGTCGTGCGAGTAGTCCGGGTTGAGCGGCAGCGTGACGAACCGGCTGCTCGTGGCGCGCCTTCCACCGATGGGCACGTGCTCCGGTCCTCGACCGCGGGAGGGCCTGTCGGGGCCGAGGCTCAGCGGCGGCAGCCGAACGCGCTGTAGGCCACCAGGCCCGCACCGCCGAGCACGCACGCGATCACCGTGGCCGAGGGCGTGCCCGCCGGCTGAACCGGCCAGGCCAGCAGGCGTTCCACCCAGTCCTCGCCGGGCGGCACGACGAGCGTGAGGCCCGCCCAGCAGACGGGCGGCGACCACGCCGCGTTCGAGCCGAACAGGCACGCGCCCAACGCCGCCAGCCCACCCAGGCCGACCACGTCGCGCAGCACGACCGCGGCCGGCGCGACCGGGTCGGCCACCAGGCCCACGGCCGACAGCAGCAGGCCGACCAGCGCCGCGCCGAGCACCAGGTGCGCGGCCCGGCGCGGCGGCCAGCCGAACGCGGCGGTGCGGTCGAGGTCCCGGTCGTGCCCGCCGAGCCCGACCGCGACCGCGGCCACGCCGAGGGCGGCGGCGAACGCGGCCGCCCTCGGGTCGCCGCCCGGCTGGGCCGACAGGCCCAGCAGCCCGGTGCCGACGACCGCGGCGGCCAGCGAGGCGGGCACCTGGCGCGAGCGGGCGTGGAGGACCAGCCACCGGCTCACGCCGCACCGCCGGAGGGGTCGCGAACGGTGAACTCGGGGGTCCTGGACGTACGACACGGTGGTCCTGGACGTACGACTCGCGACGCTTTCGTCATCTCGGGGTTCCCGTCAGGACGGACAGGGCGTCGCCGGAGCACGCCGCCTGCACCTCGCGGGCCTCCTGCACGCGCGCCGCCCGCTCGGCCTCCGGCAGGGCCCGCAGGGTCTCCCAGGCGGCGGCGCTCAGGGCGTCCGCCTCCTTCCCCACCCACACCCGGTACACCGGCAGCGGCTTCAGCTCGCCGGTCAGCCAGGCCGCGGCGACGGAGCGGAACGCGACCTCCCGCGCGACCTCCTCCGGCACGTACTCGCCGTAGCAGGTCCGCGTCCCCGCACCGGCGATCAGCCAGTCGGTCAGGTCCTCGGGCGCCACCACACCGGGCGACCGGAAGTAGACGAGCTCGTCCAGGTGCACCCACACCGCGTCGGTCGGGTCCGGGCCGCGCGCCTCCACCCGCACCGCGGCCGCCACCTCGCGCACCTCCACCGGCGGTGACGGCAGCTTCGCCAGCGCCCGCAACGCCTCCCGCACCGGGCCCGCCAACGCCGCCCGCTCCCCCTCGTGCGCCCGCGTCAGGCACAGCCCGTCCGCGCACACCAGCTCGGCGGCCACCGGGTCGGGCGACAGCGCGCCCGCCGGCGTCGCGGGCAGCAGCGGCACCGCCACCGCGCCCGCCACCAGCGCCGGCAGCACCGCGGGCCACCGCCGCCGCAGCGCGACCAGCAGGAACCCGGTCAGCGCCAGCCCGGTGAACCACACCGCCTGCCCCAGGCTCACCGCACCGGCGACGTGCGCGTACACGCTGCGCGGCGAGGGCACGCCCGGCGCCAGCAGCGTCCACCGAATCCCCTCCCCCTCCGGCCGCAGGGACAGCGCCACCAGCGCGAACGCGGCCACCGCCACCACCGGCGGCGTCAGCGGCGAGGGCACCAGCCGCCCCAGGCCCATCCCCAGCCACGCCGCGGCCACCAGCGCGAGCACCCCCACCAGCGCCACCGGGAGCCAGCCCCGGTGGAAGTGGTCGGACCGCACCAGCGCCGCCCCGACCACCAGCACCACCGCGTACGCGGCGCCCAGCGCCAGGCCCCACGCGGCCAGCGTGCGCAGCACCCGCTGCACGCGCGGCCGCGGCGTGGAGCCGAACAGCTCGTCCACCCCGGACCGCCGGTCCCGCAGCCCCAGCAGCGCGCCCGCGCCCACCACCGGCGCCCAGGCGAAGAGCAGCGTGAACCGGGTCCACTCGGCCATCGACGACCACTGGAGCGTCCACGCCGTGCTGTTCTTCGTCGCCGGCCCCCAGGACAGCATCCCGAGCATGACCACCACCGTGATCAGGCCGACCACCAGCGCCGAGGTCCGGCGCAGCTCGATGCCCAGGACCCTCACCAGGCACCGCCCAGCAGCGCCGAGTAGCCGCGCTCGATCGGGCTGTCGCCCACGTGGTCCGGTCCGCCCGCGGCGGCCAGCTCGGCGGGCGTGCCCTGGAACACGAGCCTGCCCCCGGCGATCAGCACCACGTCCGAGCAGGCCGCCGCGACGTCCTCCACCAGGTGCGTCGACACCACCACGCACGCGTCCGCGCCCAGTTCCTGCACCAGCTCCCGGAACCGCACCCGCTGGCCCGGGTCCAGCCCGGCCGTGGGCTCGTCGAGCAGCAGCAGCTCCGGGTCGTTGACGATCGCCTGCGCGATGCCCGCCCGCCGGACCATGCCGCCGGACAGCGCCTTGAGCCGGTCGTCGGCCCGGTCGGCGAGGCCGACGCGCTCGACGGCGCGCTGCACCGCGCCCGGGATGTCCCGCTTCGGCACCTCCTTGAGCCACGCCACGTACTCGACGAACTCGCGGACGGTGAACCGCTTGTAGTAGCCGAAGTCCTGCGGCAGGTAGCCCAGGGCGCGCCGCGGCTCCCTCAGGTCCAGCCGCCCGGACACCGACCGGCCGAACACCTCCAGCGTCCCCGACGCGGGCCGCAGCACCGTCGCCAGCGACCTGATCAGCGTGGTCTTGCCCGCGCCGTTCGGCCCGAGCAGCCCGTGCACGCCGCGACCCAGCCTCAGGTCGAGCCCGTCGACGGCCATCCGCCGTCCCGCGCGCACGCGCAACCCCTCCGCCCGGACCTGCCAGGCGTACCCCGTTGGCGCGACCTCCGCCGCGCCCACCGCACGCACCATCTTCCCCTCCGTCACAGCCGCGCGTAGGACGCGGACCTGAAGAACACTGCGGCGGCGCCCCCGACCAGCGCCGCCGCCCAGACCGGCACCGCGCCCGGCGCGAGCACACCGGGCACACCGGGCGCACCGCCGAGGAGCACCGCCGGGCCGACCACCAGCACCGCCCACGCGGCGGTGGTGGCGACCGCGGCCCGGCCGACCCCGACCACGCTGCCGAGCGCGAGCGTCACCGAGGTGGTGGCCAGGCTCGGCAGCAGCCAGTACGCGGGTGACGCGCCGGTCAGCCAGCCGCCCACCAGCAGCGGCGGCAGCACCGCGACGAGCACGGCCAGCGTCCGCCGCAGGACCAGTTCCAGCCCGGCCCGCGCGGTCGACGCCACCAGCTCGTAGGCGGGGTCGACCGCCCGCGTCCACGCCCCGGCGACGCCCAGCACCGGCAGCACCGGCGCGAGCAGCAGCAGCACGGACGGCACCTCGTCCCGGGGCGCCAGGAAGTCGACGAACAGAACGGTGAGCACCACGAACGTGGTCATCCCGAGCCACGGCAGCAGCGACGGCGCCGCCCACGGCGCCCGGTCCCGGCGCGCGGGCGCGGGGGTCCCGGTGGGCTCCAACCCCGCCCACACGGCCGCGGTCAGCGCGGCGACCGGCGGCGGTGCCACGTCGGCCAGCCGCAGCCGGCACAGCTCGCACCCCTCCAGGTGCGCCTCGACCGCCCACACCCGGTCGGCGGGCAGGTCCTCGCCCGCCGCGTAGCGGGTGATCAGCTCGACGGACGCGTGCTCGTTCACGACAGTGCCTCCCGCATCGCGATCCGGGCCCGCCTGGCGCGGGTCTTGACGGTGCCCTCGGGCACCCCGAGCAGCACGGCCGTCTCGCGCACGGTCAGCCCGTCGAGCACCATCGCCTGGAGCACCTGGCGCAGCTCGGGGGCGAGGTCGCGCAGCGCGCCGCCGACGTGGTCGCCCAGCGCGCCCGCCAGCGCCTCGTCCTCGGCGGCGGGCGCGGGCGCCGGCTCGGGCAGCGCCCCGGCGAGGGGGACGCGGGAGTGGTGGGCGCGGCGGCGGAAGGCGTCGACCAGCCTGCGGGCCGCGATCGTCCACAGCCAGCCGACCGCCGTGCCGTCGACCGCGGCGCCCGCGAACGACCCGGCCGCCCGCCACACCGCGAGGTAGGTCTCCTGCATCACCTCGGCCACGACCTGCTCGTCGGCGCACCGGCGGCGCAGGCGCACGGCGAGCCACGGCGACGTGCGGCGGTAGAGCTCCTCGAAGGCCGCGCGGTCGCCGCGGGCCACCGCGCGGACCAACTGCTCCTCGTTCACACCCGGCAAGACGCCCGCTCGCGGAGAACGGTTCTCAGTCAGAGGTGACGTGCGTCACATCAGTACCAGCTGTTCTCGTCGGCGGTGGCACTCGACTCGGCCTCGCCGGTGGCCCGGTGGGACAGCGCGGCCACCGCCTCCTCCAGCTCGCGCCGGACGTCGCCCCCGTGCTCGGTCTTCACCGCGATCGCGACCTGGCTGCGGCCGGGGCCGTCGTCGACGACCACCAGCTCGCCCCGGTAACCGCCCTCCTCCCAGGAGATCCGGCGGCCCCCGGTGTCCACCTCCGGCGTCGTCGTCTCCAGGCCGGGCAGGTGCTGGGGCAGGCTCTCGGGGCGCGCCATGAACCCGAACAGCTCATCGGCGGCCATGTCGACCGGGGCCCGGTACTCGTAGCTGGTCATGGCCACCGGGTACCCGCGATCGGGCGGAACGCACGGCCCCACCGGTCGGGTGACCTAGTCGGTGCGCCAGCCCAGCCGGCCGTCCGCGCCCACCAGCGGCTCGCAGTGCCCGAGCCGGCCGCGGTGCTCCAGCGCCGTGGCGATCCGGTCCAGCATCTCGTCCAGCCCGGTCCACTCGGGCTTGACCATCCCGCCCGCCTCGCGGTCCCACTCCACCACGCACCCCGACAGCACGCCCGGCCTCAGGTCCAGCGCCAGCGCGTCACCGCACCCGTCGAACGCTATGGGCAGCCACCGCGGGTGGAAGCCGACCGTCGGCGAGCCCGCCTCGCTGTCCGGGTCCGCGGGCCAGAAGCGCCGCTTCAGCCGCCACGAGCGCAGCGCGTCAGACGGGCCCAGCGGCGTGTAGAAGGGCGGCAGCACCTCGGCGTAGGCCAGGTCGGCGGTGCCGCCGCAGACCGACCACCACGCGCGCAGGTCACCGGGCGGCGCCAGACCGGTCGCGACCTCCAGCGCCTCGACGGCGGAATCGTCCTCCGGCGGCACGAACGCCTCCGCGGTCAAGGGGGCGTGCTCGTCGAGCCACGCCACGATCCTGTCCCAATGGCGCAAAACACCCACCTCCCCATGATCACCTGGTACGGGCGTGCCAGGTACCGCCCATCGGGGCACGGTCTGCCGGATCAGCGCACGCCAGGCGGCCGGATGGGGCAGGATCCCGGCCCGGGAGAACGCGACGAGGGGGCCAGGGGTGGAACGGGGTTTCGACGTCGACACCGCCGCGCTGTCGGCGTACGGCAGCGCGGCGGCCGGGTTGTCGGAGGAGGTCGGCGCGGTCGGCACGTCGACGCTGGCGGGCACGACCTCCGTGGCGGCGGGCAGCTTCGGCGCGCTCGGCGACGAGGTCGGGCTGGGCGCGGCGTTCCAGCGCGCGGCACAGGCCCAGGTGGACGGTGCGGCGGCCGCCGCGACGGCGCTGGCCGGGCTCGCCGGGGCGGCGCGGGACGCGAGCCGCGCCTACGCCGAGCAGGAGGCGGGCAACGCCGCCGACCTCGACCGCGCGTACCGGACCTGACGTGGACGTCGGCGGTTTCCTGGCGGCCCTCGTCCGGCCCATGAAGGACCACCTGGCCAAGCTGGAGGGCGACACCGGCGGCGCCACCCGCGCCGCGGACGCGTTCGGGCGGGCCGCGACCGCCCTGACCGAGGTCGACGGCAGGCACACCGGCGCGGCGAACGCGGCCCTGGCCACCTGGTACGGCGACCGGGCGAACGCGTTCCAGCAGCGGGTGAGCGCCTTCTCCGGCGGCGTGGGCGCGTTGGCGCGCAACGCCACGACCACGCGGCAGGCGGCGGCCGACGCGGTGGCCGCGGTGGACTCCGGCAAGGCCGCGATCCAGGGGCTCGTCGACGAGTTCACCGGCTGGGCGTGGCCCCGGCTGGCGGCGGCCGTGGCCGCGTCGCTGCTGGGCGGGACGGGCGCGGTGCTCGCGGTGGCCGCGGAGGTGACCGCGAAGGCCCGCGAGTACGAGGGCAGGACCGGCCGGGAGCTGGACCGGGTCCGCGCCGAGCTGACCGACGCGGTCACCCGGCTCCAGGGCCTCGCGCGGCCCTCGTTCGACGGGCTGGGCGACCCGCTGGGCGCGGAACCGGGCGGCGGCACGACGTCCACCTCCTCCTCCGCGAACGGCAACGGGAGCTCCCCCGCCGGGCCGGGCGGCAACTCCGGCGGCAACTCCGGGGGCGGCGGCTCCGGGGGCGGCGGTGGCAGCGGCTCCGGGGGCGGCGGTGGCGGCGACCCGGTCGGCCCGCGCCTCCCGGTGGCCGTCCCGCCGCAGCCCGGCACCGGCGTGGGCGTGAACCTGCCCGACGGCAGCAGCGCCGAGGCGCCCAACGAGACCGCCGCGCGGGCCGTGCGCAACGCGCTGTCCGCGCTCGGCACCCCGTACGTCTGGGGCGGCGCGAACCCGCCGCAGGGCACGGACTGCAGCGGCCTGACCCAGTGGGCGTACCAGGGCGCGGGGTTCGACCTCCCCAGGCCCGCGTCGTCGCAGGCCATGGGCGCCTCGGTGCCCCCGGGCCAGCTGCTGCCCGGCGACCTGGTGGTGTGGGACGGGCACGTGGCGATGGTGATCGGCAACGGGCAGGTGGTGGAGGCGGGCGACCCGGTGCAGGTGAACCCGATCCGCACGGACAACATCGGCATGGCCTTCATGGGCTTCTACCGACCGACGGGCTGAGGACGTGGACGAGGCGGAACGGGCGGCCCTGAGGTTCGCGGAGACCGGGCGGCGGGTCGAGGAGCACCTGGCGCGCACGGGACCGGTGCGGGGGCGGGCGTCGTCCCCGGACGGCGCGGTCTCGGTCGTGGCGGCGCCCGGCGGCGCGCCCCAGGAGGTCCGGGTGTCGCCGGCGGCGATCGCCATGGGCCCCCGGGCGCTGGCGGACGAGATCGTGCGCGTGGCCGCGGCGGCGTCCCGCGACGCGGCCGGCCGGGCGCACCGCTCGCTGGAGCGCGTGGCCGACCCGGCGGCGCTGCGGGCGCAGGCCGAGCTCGGGTTCGAGCCCGGTCCCGACACCGACGACTTCGGCGGCCCGTACCTGCGCGGCCCGCGGTGACCCGGGAGGAGCGGCTCGCCGCCGCCGAGGCGCTGACCGGCGTGCTGGCCCGCGTGGTCGGCGCGGCCGAGCACCCCACCGGCCTGGCCCGCGCCACCGCGACCGCCACCGGCGAGCTCACGTCGCTCGACCTGCACCCCGCCGCGCTCGCCCGGGGCCCGGACGCGATCGGCCGGCTGACCGTGGAGACCGCCCGACTCGCGGCGGAGGCCGCGGTGCAGCGCAGCTACGACGAGCTGGCCAAGGCGCTGGGCGACGGCCTGGCCACGGCGGTCGAGGCGTTCGCCGGCCCACCACCCCTCCGGGCCTCCCGAGAGACCCAGCGGGACACCCCGCGGCACCCCTCACCGCACCCCGCACCACCCACCCCGCCACCTGCTCCGGGCACCCCGCCGCGGGCGTCCGGGCAGCCCCCGCGACGCGCCTCGGCCCGCCCCGACCCGACCGGGTCCGGCGATGACGACGACTACTTCGCCGACCCGTTCCGTGGTCAACGGCGGTAGCCCGTGATCGACCCCGTACTCTTGCCCCCGCATGGCAAAGGGGCATGGCGTGACCGGGAGGTCGGATGGCACAGGACATCGTCCCGATCGAGCTGGGGCTCACGCAGGGTGATGTCGTCACCCTCTGGGCACCGCGCTGGCGGGAAGAGGGCGAGGAGTGGGAGGCATTCCTCGGCCACGAGGAGGACCTGTACGCCTTCCCCGACGCCGCGCACCTCGCGGCGTTCGTGCGCAAGGCCGAGGAGCACGACCTGACCGACCACCCGGCGTGGCACGTGGTGCCCGCGCTGACGGTCGGTGAGCTGTCGCCCGACGACAACCACCAGTTCGACCTGGTGGGCGTGCCGGAGCTGGTCGCCGAGGAGCCCGACACCTGGGTGATCGGCGAGCTGGCCGACGTGGTCTCGATCGTGCGGTCGCTGGCGGACGTGTGCGACCTGGAGAAGGTGCACGAGGTCCTGGACTCGGCGGAGGGCTTCGCCCTGCTGCCGCAGGGCACGCTGCCGTTCACCGGGCGCGAGGGCCAGGCGCTGTGGACGGAGCTCTCGCGGGTCGTCTCGGAGAAGTGGGACGAGGTGCTGGACGCGATCGACGAGGTCGTGACCGCGCCGGACGTCGACGAGGCCGCGCTGGCGTCGGCGCGGGAGGAGCTGGCCGCGTTCGAGGAGGCCAACGCCTCCGCGGTGAGCGTCGTCGACGACGACAGCGACGAGGAGTCCGACGGCGAGGAGCCGGTCGGGTTCTGGGGCGAGGTCGGCATCGACCCGATCAAGATCATCACCGGGGCGGGCGAGTACTACACGCTCCGCTGCTACCTGGACGACCAGCCGGTGTTCCTGGGCCGCAAGGGCCGGATCGACGTGTTCGGCTCGCCGCGCGCGCTGGCCCGGTTCATCGTCGAGGCCGACGACAACGACCTCGCCGAGGTGTCCACCTGGGGCGAGCTGGTCACCAAGGCGACCGGCGGCGACCTGGAGGTCGAGGTCGACCCGGACAACGTCTACGTGTTCACCGGCCTGGACGAGGACATCTCCGAGGGGCCGGACGCCGTGGACCCGACGCAGCTCGACCTCGCGGTGGAGCTGCTGGAGGACGCCGGCGAGTGGGCCGGTGACGACGGGGTGAAGGTCCAGCTCAACGGGTCCGAGCGGCTCGGGTGGCTGGTGAACTACGTGCTCAAGCCGGACCCGACGCGGCTGGCGCCGAGCGCGCCGTTCGACGACGAGGTCACCGCCTGGCGCACCCTCGTGGCGCAGTTCGAGGACCGGCTCACGGTCCGCTGATCGGAAGAGGAGGGGGCGGTCCGGTCGGACCGCCCCCTCCCTCACTTCTCCAGGGCCGCGTACGCGGGCTCGACCACGTCCTGGATCAGGGCGCGGCGCTCGTCGTGCGTCAGGAACGCGGCCTTCGCGGCGTTCACGGTGAACGTGCGCAGGTCACCCCAGCCGAAGCCGAAGTGCTCGACCGCCGTGGCGAACTCGCTGGTCATCGAGACGCCGCTCATCAGCCGGTTGTCGGTGTTGAGGGTGACCCGGAAGCCCAGCTCGTGCATCCGCCGGATCGGGTGCTCCGCCAGCGAGGCGACCGCGCCGGTCTGCACGTTCGAGGTGGGGCACATCTCCAGCGCGATCCGCCGGTCCCGCACGTACGCGGCGAGCGGGCCGACCCGGTCGCCGTCGATGTCCTCGGCCAGCCGCACGCCGTGCCCGAGGCGCTCCGCGCCCGCCAGCTGCACGGCCTCCCACGCCGACTCGACGCCCGCGGCCTCGGCCGCGTGGATGGTGAAGTGGGCGTTCCGCTGCCGCAGGTACTCGAACGTGGACAGCTCCCGGCTCGGCGGGAAGCCGGCCTCGGGGCCCGCGATGTCGAAGCCGACCACGCCCGCGTCCCGGTAGCGCACGACCAGGTCGGCGACGCGCTGCCAGCCGTCGTTCTGGCGCATGGCGCACAGCAGCGCGCCGACCCGGATCCGGTCGTCGGAGGCGGCCACGCCCTGCCGGAAGCCCTCCTGCACCGCCTCGACCGCCTGCTCCAGGCTCAGGCCGCGCTCGGTGAACAGCTCGGGGGCGTAGCGGATCTCGGCGTAGACCACGCCGTCGGCGGCCAGGTCCTGGACGGCCTCGGAGGCGACCCGGACCAGCGCCGCCTCGTCCTGCATGACGCCGCAGGTGTGGGCGAAGCCCTCCAGGTAGCGGACCAGCGAGCCGGAGTCGGCGTTGTCGCGGAACCAGGCGCCCAGGGCGACGGGGTCGGTCGTGGGCAGGCCCTGGTGGCCGTGGGCTTCGGCGAGTTCGATCACCGTCTGGGGGCGGAGGCCACCGTCGAGGTGGTCGTGCAGCAGCACCTTGGGCGCGCCGCGCAGGGCCTCCGGGGAAAGCGGGGTCGGCATGGCCGCCACGGTATACCGCCGACACGCCGGGCCGGGCGCCCCGAAACGATCATGTTCCGCTACACTGGGCATACAGTGTGCGCAGAACCACTCGTTCGGGTCTTCCGTCCGCCGTTGTCCAGTCGTGATGCAGAACTTTCCGCTACTACGGCCCCCACTTCGGTCACTCACACGGTGGATGATCACCGCGGACCATCACCGACCCCCTCACAGTTACCCTCGGGTAGGGTCACGCCCCGTAACTCGAACGGACTACACCCGAGGTGGTTCCCCCCAGGGGCTGGTACAGACCGCCGGCCCAACCTGGTTAGGCTCCCGGAGGTCTCCCCTCCCCTGGACGAAGGCACCGAGCCGTGAACGAGAACAACAACTCCACGATGTCCTTCGATCGGATGCGCAACATGCTCACGCGCGCCGCGGAGATCCGTGAGAGCGAGCAGCAGCAGATCTTCGACGCACTGGACGAGATCCACGCGCGGATGTCCCCGCTCGAATCGCTGGGTTCCGTTCGCAAGCGCCTGTCCGAGCTGCCCGACCGGACCGAGGTCAGCGTGCTGGCCGAGCGGCTGGACGAGGCGCTCTCCAGGTTGGAGGCCCAGGACAACGCGGTGCAGGGCATCGGGAGGGCCGTCGACGGCCTGGTCGACAAGCTGGCCAAGCCGTTCGCCCAGCTCGACGGCCGGCTCGACGGCGTGACCGGCCGGTTCGAGGGCGTGGCGGGCCGCATGGACGGCCTGGAGGACAAGCTCTCCCACATCCACAAGCGCATCGACGACCTGGAACTGCACCTCGACAAGCAGGACACCAAGGTCGACCAGGTCCCGGGCGCCGTCACCGCGCCGCTGCGCGAGCGGCTGGAGGTCCTGGAGGCGGCCCTGCGCAGCCGGCTCGACGAGGTGGACGAGGGCGTGCACGAGCACCTCGACGGCACCCGCGAGGCGCTCCAGCGCTCCCTCACCGACTCGACCAACGCCCTGCACGGCCGCCTCGACGAGACCAGGGACAACCTCAACACCACCCGCGACGGCCTGCACAGCGCCCTGACCGACACGCGCAACGGCCTGCACACCTCGCTGACCGAAACCCGCGACGGCCTCCACGGCGCACTGGCCGACACCCGCTCCACCATCACCGGCAAGGTCGACGAGGCCCGCGAGTCGCTGCACGCGGCCCTGGACGAGACCCGCGACCACGTCGACGCCACCGACCGCCTCGAAGCCCTGGCCCAGCGCCTGGAGCAGGTCACCTCGCGCCTCGACACCATGACCACGCGCCTGGACTCCGTGGAGGACGACTTCGCCTCCCGCCTGGCCGAGCTGACCGGCGTGGTCGAGCAGGGCATCAACAAGGTGGACAGCACCCTGTCCTCCCGCCCGGACGCCGACGCCCTGGCCACGATGGTCCGCAGGAGCAACCAGGAATCCGAGCTCCGCATCGGCGGCCAACTGGACGAGGCCATGGCGACCTTCGCCGAACTCATCCTCGGCGGTGGCTCCCCCACCCCGCCCCCGCCGCCCACCGCCCTCCCGCGCCCCCAGCGGCGCACCCGCAAGAACGGCCCGAAGACGGACAACCGCAACGTGGACGACGACGACCTCACCGCCGAAGGCGCCTGAGACAGCACGACAAGGGCCCGGTCGCGTTGTGCGACCGGGCCCTTTCGCGTTGTCCCAGGCCAAAACGCCACCGCACAGGCGTCCTGAACGTAGAACTCACCCGTCCCGAACGTTCGACACGATGGTCCCGAACGTTCGACTCGCGTGTCCTGAACGCTGAACTCACCGGTCCTGGACGTACGACACGCGAGGTCTGAACGTACGACTCGCGCGAGCGTTCACCAAGACCGGTGATCAGGAGCGGACGGTGTCGATCACCAGGGGGCCGCGCGCCACCGGCGCCTCACCCACCGACCAGCACCCGTCCAGAGCCTCCAGAGCCCCGTCCAGAGCCCCGGCCGAGTCCGTGTACAGCTCCAGCAGCGGCTGACCGGCGGCAACCGGCTCCCCGGGCTTGACCAGGCACAGCACCCCAGCGCCACCCTGCACCGGGTCCTCCTTGCGAGCCCGCCCGGCCCCCAACCGCCAGGCCGCGACCCCCACCGCGTAAGCGTCCAGCGAGACCAGGTACCCGTCCGCCTCCGCCGTCACCACGTGCTTGTGCCGCCCGCGGCGCAGCGGAGCCTCCGGATCACCCCCCTGCGCCCGGATCATCCGGGCCCAGGTCTCGTACGCCTCGCCCGAGGCCAGCACCTCAGCCGGGTCGACCGACGAGAGCCCCACCGCCGACAGCATCTCCCGCGCCAGCGCCACGGTCAGCTCGACCACGTCGGCAGGCCCACCACCGCGCAGGACCTCGACCGACTCCTCGACCTCCACCGCGTTGCCCACCGCGCGCCCCAGCGGCACGGACATGTCCGTCAGCAGCGCCGACACCCGCACCCCGTGGTCCACGCCGATCGACACGAGCGCCGAAGCCAGCTCCCGCGCCCGCTCCAGCGACTTCATGAACGCGCCGGACCCGACCTTCACGTCCAGCACCAGCGCCGAAGCGCCCTCCGCGATCTTCTTCGACATGATCGACGAGGCGATCAGCGGGATGGACTCGACCGTCCCCGTCACGTCCCGCAGCGCGTAGAGCTTCCGGTCGGCGGGCGCCAACCCCTCCGTGGCCGCGCACACGACCGCGCCCACCGAGCGCAGCTGCGCCACCACCTCGTCCACGGACAGCCGCGCCCGCCACCCGGGGATGGACTCCAGCTTGTCCAGCGTCCCGCCGGTGTGCCCGAGCCCGCGCCCCGACAGCTGCGGCACGGCCGCGCCGCACGCCGCCACCAGGGGCGCCAGCGGCAGGGTGATCTTGTCGCCCACCCCGCCCGTCGAGTGCTTGTCCACGGTGGGCCGCCCGACGTCGAGCGACAGCCGCTCGCCGGAGTTCACCATGGCCCGCGTCCAGCGCGCCGTTTCCCGGGCGTCCATCCCGTTGAGGTAGATCGCCATGGCCAGCGCCGACATCTGCTCGTCCGCGACCAGCCCGCGCGTGTAGGCGTCGACCACCCAGTCGATGTGGGCGTCGGTCAGCGCCCCGCCGTCCCGCTTGACCCGGATCACGTCCACGGCCGAGTAGCTCACGGCAGGTCCTCCGGTCCGAACGCGTCGGGCAGCACGGCGCTCATCGGCAGCACGCCCGAGGGCGTGTCCACCTCGCACCCGGCCCCGCCCAGCTCGTAGATGATCTGCCGGCACCGCCCGCAGGGCATGAGCAGCTCGCCCGCGCCGCTCCGGCAGGCCAACGCCACCAACCGCCCCCCGCCGGTCAGGAAGAACTGACCGGCCAGGGTGCACTCGGCGCACAACCCCACCCCGTAGGCGGCGTTCTCGACGTTGCACCCGACCACGACCCGCCCGTCCGAGCAGACCGCCGCCGCACCCACCCGCAACCCGGAGTACGGGCAGTAAGCGGCCTGAGCGGCCTCGACGGCCCGCTCCCGCAGCGCGACCCAGTCGACAACAGCGACGTCACCCACGGCGGTACACCACGCCGTCGGCCGCGGGCATCCGCAACCGCTGCGAAGCCACCGCCAGCACGATCAACGTCACCAGGTGCGGCGCGTAGGTCGTCAGCTCGGACGGCACCTCGTCCACCGAGTAGTACACCGCGTACAGCGCGCCACCCGCGACCACGCCCATCGCCGCCGCGAACCACCGCCGCCGGACCAGTTGCCACACCACGATCACGGCCAGCAGCAGCACCGCGCCGTACACCAGCGCCAGGAACGTCGCCCCGCCGGACCGCAGCTGCAACCCGTCCGCGTAACCGAACAGCGCCGCGCCGCCCAGCAGCCCACCGGGCCGCCAGTTGCCGAAGATCAGCGCCGCCAGGCCGATGAACCCGCGCCCGTTGGTCTGGCCCTCCAGGTAGCCGGGCTGACCGGGGTTGAGCACCAGCGCCGCGCCGCCGATGCCGGCCAGCGCGCCCGACCCGATCACCGCGACGTACTTGTAGAGGTACACGTTCACGCCCAGCGACTCGGCCGCCACCGGGTTCTCGCCGCACGACCGCAGCCGCAGCCCGAACCGGGTCCGCCACAGCACCAGGTAGCTGCCCACCACCAGCAGCACGGCCAGCATGGTCAGCGGCGACACGCCGGTCACCAGCCCGCGCAGGATGCCGGCGACGTCGGACAGCCCGACCCGCTGCTCGTCCTCCAGCCGCCCGAGCCAGTCCGACAGCCCCGCCGCCGAGTAGGTGTCGAACTTGGGCACCGCCGGCGACTCGCGCGGGTTGTCCGACAGCGGGAAGAAGATCAGCGTGGACAGGTACTTGGTCAGCCCCGCCCCGAGCAGGTTGATCGCCACACCGGACACGATGTGGTTCACCCCGAAGGTCACGGTCGCGATGGCGTGCAGCAGCCCGCCCAGCGCGCCGAACACGGCGGCCGACACCAGCGCGGCCCACGGCCCCCACTGGTAGCCGCCCCAGGCCGCGCCCCACGTGCCCATGATCATCATGCCTTCGAGGCCGATGTTCACCACGCCCGCGCGCTCGGCCCACAGACCACCGAGGGCGGCCAGCAGGATGGGGAGCGCCAGCCGCACGGCCGTCTGGATGGTCCCGGTGGACGTCAGCTGCGGCACGCCCGTCAGGTACGAGGTCGTCGACAGCAGCACCACCGCGCCCGCGACGCCGAGCGCGCCGACGGCCCACCCGG
The DNA here is from genome assembly GCF_042658445.1 of Saccharothrix lopnurensis. NCBI lineage: Bacteria > Bacillati > Actinomycetota > Actinomycetes > Pseudonocardiales > Pseudonocardiaceae > Saccharothrix > Saccharothrix lopnurensis. Next base: position 82,178 of record NZ_JBHSQO010000007.1, read on the forward strand.
GGATCTTCCGGCTCTTCCGGGGCGTCGGCAGGGTCGCGGGGGCCTCGGACGGATTCATCAACGAAGTACTCACGCGGCACCCACCGTCCCGAGCTCCCGACCGACCCGGCGCTGCTGCGCGACCAGCTCGAACCGGCGAACCACCTCGTACGCGACCACGACCGACAGCACGATCGCGCCCTGCATGATCGTCACGATCTCCCGCGGCACGCCCACGTTGTCCAGCGCGAGGCCCGACTTGTCCAGGAACGCCCACAGCAGCGCGCCGAACGCGATGCCACCGGGGTGGTTGCGCCCCAGCAGCGCGATCGCGATGCCGGAGAAGCCGATGCCCGCGGGGAAGTTCAGGTTGTAGGTGTGGTCGCGCCCGAGGATCTCGGGCATCGACACCAGACCCGCGATGCCGCCGGACAGCAGCATCGCGATCATGATCATCTTCTTGGCGCTCACGCCACCCGCGGCCGCCGCCGTGCTGGACTCGCCGGACGCGCGCAGCTCGAAGCCGAACCGGGTCCGGTTCATCATCACCCAGTACCCGACGCCCAGCGCCGCGGCCAGGAAGACCAGGCCGAACACCGTCCCGGACGACCCGAACGAGATCCCGGGCACCCACCCGCTCTCCGGGATCTCCGGGGTGCGGATGTTGTTGCCGCGCAGCTCGCCGAAGACGTCGTCGCCGATCAGGTAGGCGGCCAGGCCCAGCGCCAGCCCGTTCATCATGATGGTCGAGATGACCTCGTTGACGCCCCGCGTCACCTTCAGCACCGCCGGGACCGCGGCCCACAGGGCGCCGACCACCGCGGCCGTCAGGACGATCACCAGCGCGTGGATGCCGGGCGGCAGCACGATGGACCCGCCGACCACGGCCGCGACGACCGCCGCGACCCGGTACTGGCCCTCGACGCCGATGTTGAACAGGTTCATCTGGAACCCGATCGCCACCGCCAGCGCCGCGATGTAGTAGGTCCCCGTGCTGTTGACGATGTCCACGGCGGTGGTGCCCTGACCGACCTGCGACACCATCGCGCCGAAGGCCCGCAGCGGGTTCGCACCCGACACGAGCAGCGCGACGCCGCACAGCAGGGCGGAGAACAGGATCGCCAGCACGGGCGGCAGCAGTTTGCCGCGCAGAATTCCCATCAGTCGCCTTCCACTTCCGCGGCCGACCTCGGCGCGCCCGCGGCGGTGGCCCCGGGTACGTCCCCGACCCCACCCGCGCCGGCGCCCGCGCCCGCACCCACACCCGCGCCGGTCATCGCGCTGCCCAGGTCCTCGGGCGTCACCGTCGCCGGGTCCGCGTCGGCCACCAGCCGCCCGCGCAGCATCACCTTGATGGTGTCCGACAGGCCGATCAGCTCGTCCAGGTCCGCCGAGATCAGCAGCACCGCCAGGCCGCGCGCGCGGGCCTTCTTGATCTCTTCCCAGATCAGCGCCTGCGCGCCCACGTCCACGCCGCGCGTCGGGTGCGAGGCGATGAGCAGCACCGGGTCGCCGGACAGCTCGCGCCCCACCACCAGCTTCTGCTGGTTGCCGCCGGACAGCGCGGCCGCGGTCACGTCGATGCCCGGCGTGCGGACGTCGAACTCCGCGACGATCCGCTCGGTGTCCTTCTTCGCGCCCGGCAGGTCCAGCCAGGCGCCCCTCGCCGTCGGCCGGCGCGTCTGGTAGCCCAGGATGCGGTTCGCCCACAGCGGCTGGGTCAGCAGCAGCCCCTGCCGGTGGCGGTCCTCCGGCACGTAGCCGATGCCCGCCTCGCGCCGGGCCAGCGTGCCCGCGCGGCTCAGGTCGCGGTCGCCCAGCGACACCCGGCCGTGGTGGGCCCGGCGAATCCCCATGATCGTCTCGACCAGCTCGGTCTGCCCGTTGCCCTCGACGCCCGCGATGCCCACGACCTCGCCCGCGCGCACCACCAGGTCGATGCGGTCCAGGACGGGCCTGGTGCCCTCCTCGGCCACCAGGCCCAGGTTCTCCACCCGCAGCACCACGCGGTCGGTCACGGTCGACTCGCGGGTCTCCGGGCTGGGCAGCTCGCTGCCGACCATCATCTCGGCCAGCTCCCGCGAGCTCACCGACCTCGGGTCGGCCGTGCCCACGGTCGTGCCGCGGCGGATCACCGTGACCGAGTCGGCGATGGCGCGCACCTCGTCGAGCTTGTGCGAGATGAACAGGAACGTGAAGCCCTGCTCCCGCATACCGCGCAGGGTGGCGAACAGCTCGTCCACCTCCTGGGGCACGAGCACCGCGGTCGGCTCGTCCAGGATGATCACGCGCGCGCCGCGGTAGAGGACCTTGAGGATCTCCACCCGCTGCCGGTCGGCCACGCCGAGCCGCTCGACCAGCACGTCCGGGTCCACGGTCAGGCCGGTCGACCCCGCCAGCTCCTGGATGCGCCGGCGCGCCCGGCCGCCGATGCCGTGCAGCGACTCCGCGCCGAGCACGACGTTCTCCTGCACGGTGAGGTTGTCGGCCAGCATGAAGTGCTGGTGGACCATGCCGATGCCCGCCTTGATGGCGTCGGCGGGGGTGCGGAACCGGACCTGCCTGCCGCCCACCTCGATGGTGCCCTCGTCGGGGTGCTGCATCCCGTACAGGATCTTCATCAGGGTGGACTTGCCGGCGCCGTTCTCGCCGCACAGCGCGTGCACCTCGCCGGCCTGGACGCTCAGGTGGACGTCGCTGTTGGCGACGACCCCCGGGAAGCGCTTGGTGATGCCCGACAGGACGACGGCGGGGGTGGTGGTGCTCATGGAAGCTCCGTCTCGTCTCCGGCCGCGGGGCCGGGGCTGACCACGCACTGGGCCCCGCGAGGGTGCTCGCAGGGCCCAGTGCGCCGGAGGCCGGATGTGGTTACAGGCTGTCCTTGACCTTGATCTCGCCCTTGATGATCTGGGCCTTGTAGCCCTCCAGCACCGCCTGGAGGTCGGCGTCGAGCTTGCCGCCGGAGGTGGAGTAGCCCACGCCGTCGACGGACAGGTCGAAGATCTTCGGCAGGCTCGCCAGGTCGTTCTTGGCCACCGCGCCGACGAAGTCGTACACCGCGACGTCGACCCGCTTGAGCATGGACGAGATGATCACGTCCTTGGACTCGGCGACCGTGGTCTGGTTGTACTGGTCGGCGTCGACGCCGATGGCCAGGGCGTTGCCCGTCTTGGCCGCGGAGAACACGCCCTTGCCGGACGCGCCGGCCGCGTGGTAGAGCACGTCCGCGCCCGACTCGATCTGGCCGGTCGCGGCCTCCTGGCCCTTGGCCGGGTCCTGGAAACCGGTGAAGTCGCCGGCCGGGGTCAGGTACTTGCGCTCGATCTTGATGTCCGGCGCGGCGGCCTGGGCGCCCTGCTCGAAGCCCGCATCGAACTTCTTGATCAGCGGGATCTCGACGCCGCCGACGAAGCCGACGTGGCACGCCTTGGACCGGTAGGCGGCGATGACGCCGGCCAGGAAGGAGCCCTGCTCCTCGGCGAACAGCAGCGGGGTGACGTTGGTCGCGCCCTCGACCGCGCCGTCCACGATGGCGAACTTGACGTTCGGGAACTCCGGCCCGACGACGCCCAGCGACTCGGCGTAGGCGAAGCCGACCCCGATGATCGGGTTGTAGCCCTCGCTCGCCAGCTGGCGCAGGCGGGTCAGCTTGGCGTCCTCCGGCTCGTTCGGGGCGGCGGTCAGCTCCTTGAGGTTCTCCGGCTTGATGCCGAAGTCGGCCTTGGCCTTGTCCAGGCCGGCCGCGGCGGAGTCGTTGAACGACGCGTCACCCCGGCCGCCGATGTCGTAGGCGAGGCCGACCTTGAGGGCGCTGCCGTCGATCTTCTCGTCGGAAGCGGCGGCGCTGGAGGTCGCCGCGGCGGCGGCAGGCGGCTTGGCGGCCAGCTTGCACCCCTCGGCGTTGTCCGACCCGGAGCCGGTGTTGCTCCCACCGGTGTCCTTGGCACACGCGGCCATCGACAGAACGCTGGTCAGCGCGATCGCGGTCACCGCGAGGCCACGCATTCGAGGACGCACAGCTCGTCTCCCTCCCTGCTCAGCGAGCAGACTTCCCCGACGGCGTAGTCGGGTTCCGAGTGGCGAACCGTACCCCTTGGTAATGACACCCGCGCACGTACCGGTCCGCACGTGACCTAATCGTTGGTGCCCCCGCGCCGGACCGCCACTCGGGGTGATCCTCCGACTTCCAAGTGTCGTAGCCGGTCACGGAGAGTGAGATGGTGAACCGGCGGGGGTGTCCGTTCGTAGGCCCGGGTGGAGGTCGGGACCAACGGCGGGGTCCCGGCCTCCGCGTTCGACGTGCCCCGGGCACCGCGCCGCCGAGGCCCCGGTTCGGACCTCCGCAGGTTTAGCCCGTTGGTGGCGCGTTGGGCCGGCGTTGGCGACTCCGGGTGGACTCCCACACTGCACCGGTATCCACCCCAGGAGGTTGACCTTGGACCCCCAGCAGTGGCTCGACAACTTCGAGGCCAAGCTGGCCGACCTGCAGCGCAAGTCGGCGGACCTCCAGGACAACCTGGCGAACTCCCAGGCCACCGCGTCCAGCCCGGACGGCTCGGTCACCGTCACCGTCGGCCCCAACGGCGGCCTGGTGAACATCCAGCTCGGCCACCGCGCCACGGACCTGGGCCCGGCACGCCTCACCGCGCTGATCATGCAGACCGCCGGCGCCGCGCAGAAGCAGGCCGCGCAGAAGGTGCTCGCCGCGTTCGAGCCGCTCGGCGAGGGCACCGAGGCGTTGCGGATGGTGAGCGACGCCATCCCGGACGACGACGTGCCCGCGGCCGACGACCGCGACTACGTGGAACCCGAACCCGAGCCCGAACCCGAGCCGGCGCGCCCCGCCCCGGCGTTCCACGCCCAGCAGGCACGGCCGCCGTCGCGGCCGGCGCGCGGTTCGCGCCCGGCCGACGACGAGGACGACGACAACCAGCCCTGGTGACCAGGAAGGCCGAGGACCATGACCGCCCCCGAGACCCCCATCGACGCGCCTCCCGGGATGGAGATCACCGAGGAGAACAAGTTCAAGGGCTCGCTGTTCATCTCGGCGTGGGACGAGATGATCACCACCATCGGCAAGGACGCCGAGACCGAGACCGAGAAGGCGCTGGACATCACCTTCGCCGCGATCGGCACGGCCTCGTCGATGGCCATGCTGGCGGTGGACCCGTTCGGCACGATCCTCGGCGCGGGCATCGGCTGGCTGATCGAGCACGTGACCTTCCTCAAAGAGCCGCTCGACATGCTCATGGGTGACCCCGACGACATCAACGCCAACGTCGAGGCCACCAAGGCGCGGGCCGCCGAGCTGCGCGTGCTCGCCGAGGACCACCGCGGCGGCCTGGCCACCTTCGACGGGTGGAGCGGCGCGTCGTCGGAGGCGTTCAAGACCAACATGGACAGCATGGGCCAGGAGCTGGACTCGCTGGCCAACGCGGTCGAGCAGAAGGCGAAGATCGTCGCCATCTGCGGCGTGCTGGTGCAGGTGCTGCGCGACATCGTCCGAGACCTGATCGCCCAGCTGCTCGGGTCGCTGCTGGCGGGCGCGATCGCGGCGGCCGCGGCGGCGTTCTTCACCTTCGGCGCCTCGATCGCGGCGTTCATCGGCTTCGCGATCGGCAAGGCGGTGGCGCTGGGCGTGAACATCGCGTCCCGGATCGCCCGCCTCACCGCCGCGCTGGCCCGGCAGATGGGCCGGATCAAGAACCTCGACGACATCACCGAGAAGATCGGCAAGGGCTGGAACCGGTTCGAGAACGTCGCCGACGTGGCCGAGGTCAGCTACGAGTCCTGGAAGGCGCAGAAGGGCGTCGACCGCAAGATCGAGGACGCGCTGGCCGAGGACGCGGCGAACGACAAGGTCACCGAGGCCAACGACAGGGCCAACGCGGCGAACGAGAAGTACAACCAGGCCAAGGAGGCGGAGAACAAGGCCGCCGAGGAGGCGTCGAAGGCCAACGAGGCGCTGAACACCGCCTCGCAGAAGGCCGGTGACGCCAACACCCGGGCCGGTGCCGCCGTCGAGGAGGCCAACGCCGCCGCCGCGCGCGGCGACCAGGCCGCCTACAACTCCGCGATGGCCAGGTACGAGACGGCGAAGGCCGAGGCGGACCTGGCCCGCGCCGACGCCGCCAAGGCCGCGGAGACCGCCGCGAAGGAGAGCCGCGAGCTCGCCGACGCGGCCAGGTCCAGCCAGGACGCGCTGACCGCGGCCAAGCCCGCCGACGAGGCCGCCAAGGCCGCGTACGAGGAGCACAAGCGCAACAACCCCGGCCAGGACGACCCCGGGCGCACCGCCGCCGAGAACGACATGTCCGGCAAGAACGACGCGGCCAAGGAGGCGAACGCCCGCTACGAGCAGGCGAACGTGGACGCCTCGGCCGCCAACGCGGCCGCCGCCGAGGCCAACGCCAAGGCGTTCGCGTCCGGCAGCGACGCGGACATCAAGACCGCCGAGGAGGCGTCGCGCAAGGCCGAGGAGGCCGGTCTCAAGGCGGAGCAGGCGGTGCGCGACGCGGAGTCCGCGAACGAGGCGGCGAAGTCGAGCTACGAGGCTTACGAGTCGAAGTACTCCCAGCCGTCGTCCGCCGACGCGCAGAGCCCCTCGGTCAACGTCTAAGTCCAGGATTTCGGGAAGGCAACCATGGCGCGCGGTGGCGCAGACGCGAACCCCGGGGGCAACCCCTCCAGCAACCCGTCCGCGCCACCGACGTCCCCGCCGCCGCCCCCGGTGGGCGGGCCGACCGGCAACTCCGGGTTCGGCATCAGCGAGTCGTCCATGCAGGGCCTCCAGAACAAGGCGGGCGACCTCCAGTCCCGGCTCGCGGCGATCTCCGGCGGGTTGCAGGGGCTGAAGCTGGGGCCGAACGCGCTGGGTCCGATCGGGATCGTCGCGGTGCCCGCGCTGAACAGCTCCAACGACGCGTCGGTGCAGCAGGCGAGCAACGCCGCCAACGCCATGGGGAACGTGCAGCAGGGGATCAAGGCCACCGCGCAGTCGCACGTCAACAACGACCAGTTCAGCCGGGACCAGTTCAAGAAGATCGACCCCAACTGGGACGCGCAGAAGCTGCCGGGCTCACCCGGCGCCGGACCGGGCTCCTCCCCGCCGGGTGGGCCGAAGACCTCCCAGGGGCCGACCCTGCCCGGCGCGACCGGACCCGGCACCTCCGGCGGGTCGCGCGGGCCTGACGGGTCGAAGGTCACGCAGGGGCCGACCCTGCCCGGTGCCACCGGGCCCGGCACGCCCGGCGGGTCGCGCGGGCCGGGTGGCTCGAAGGTGACCCAGGGGCCCAACCTGCCCGGGTCGACCGGACCCAATGCGCCCGGCGGGTCGCGTGGACCCGGCGGACCGAAGGTCACCCAGGGGCCCACCCTCTCCGGCGCGACCGGGCCCGGCACGCCCGGCGGATCGCGCGGGGCCGACGGGCCCAGGGTCACGCAGGGGCCCAACCTGCCCGGCTCGACCGGTCCCAATGGGACCGGTGGGTCTCGCGGACCGGGCGGGTCGGCCGTCGGCCCCATCACCGGTCCGCCCGGCTCGACCGGGCCCAACGGGACCGGTGGGTCCAGGGCGCCCGGTGGACCCGGCGTGGGTCCGATCACCGGGCTCCCCGGCGCCGGCGCCAACTCGCCGTCGGGCGGTCCCAGGGGAACCGGCGGGGCCTCGGTCGGCCCGATCACCTCGCTCCCGGGCGGGTCGAGCCCGAACGCGCCGGGTGGCTCGCGCGGGTCGACCGGCCCTTCGGTCGGCCCGATCACCAACCTCCCCGGTGCCGGCGGCACGCCCTCGCCGGGTGGTTCGCGCACGCCCGGTGGGCCTTCGGTCAGCCCCATCGCCAACGTCCCGGGCGCGAGCGGATCGCCGTCGCCCGGCGGGTCGAAGGCCACCGGTGGGCCTTCGGTCAGCCCGGTGACCGGCCTTCCCGGCGGTCCCGCCGCGGGCGGTCCCACTGCGGGCGGTCCGGCAGCGGGCGGTCCGGTGGGCAAGGGCGGCACCGCTCCGGGCTCGGGCCCGGTGAGCGGGGTGTCGACGCCACCGGGCGCGGGTTCGGCGGCGGCCCGCGTCTCCGGCGCGCCGTCCGGCGGGCCGGTCGGCGTCCCCACCGCGCCGCCCATGGCCGGTGGCCCCATGGGCGCTCCCGGCGCTCCGGGCGCCGGGGGGACGGACCGGTCGAGCAAGTTCACCGGCGGGCCGGGCAAGGGCACGTTCGACGCGCCCAAGTCCCCGACCGGCGACGGCACCATCACCAAGGCGCCGCCGACCTCGTCGTCCACCCCGCCGCCCGCGCCGAAGCCGACCACCGGCATCCCGGTGGGCACCACACCGCCGGTCACCGCGCCCCCGACCACCGCGCCCCCGACCACAGGCACCACACCGTCGCCGACCACCACACCCCCGGCCTCGTCCGCCCCGGCCCCGAAGCCGACCGCCGGCGCCCCGGTGGGCGCGGTGCCGTCCCCGACGACCACGCCCCCGACCAGCACCCCGTCGCCCTCCGCTCCCCCGAGCACCTCCACAGCGCCGCCGGCAGCACCGAAGCCGGGCTCCACCGCGCCCCCGGTCGGCATCCCGCCGGTCGGTGCCCCGCCCCTCGCCGCCGCACCCCCGGCGGCGGGCGCTCCCGGTCCGGCCGGCCAGCCCGCGGACCGGTCGAGCAGGTTCACCGGTGGGCCGGGCGCGGGCGTGTTCGACGCGCCCAAGCCGCCCACGGCGGACGGGAACATCACCAAGGCGCCGCCGACCTCGCCCTCCACCCCGCCGCCCGCGCCGAAGCCCACCCCGATCACGTCCGTCACACCTCCCGTGACGGCACCCCCGGCCTCCGCGACGCCCACGACCACGCCGCCGGCCACCGGGTTCACACCCCCGCCGCCGGCCACCACCACTCCACCGGTCAGCACTCCACCGGTCAGCACCACTCCGCCGGCCACCACCACCCCTCCACCGGCCGCGAACTCCCCGGCACCGGCGGCCAAGTCGCCCCTGCCGCCGGCGTCCCCGCCGGTCACCAGCGCCCCGCCGGCAGCCACCCCCGCCCCGGTGGCCTTCACCCCGCCCCCGGGCGACGCGCCCAAGACCCCCGGCGCACCCGCGACCGACAGCCCCAGGACCACCGGTCCCGGCACCCAGCCGCCCAAGGGCTCCGCACCGCCCGCCGCACCGGAGGCCAACACCACGCCTCCGCCCACCCAGCAACCCACCACCCAGCCCCCGACCCAGCAGCCCGCACCCCAGCCCCCGACCCAGCAGCCGGCCGCGGCAACACCAGCCGTGGCAACCCCGGTCGTGGCACCGCTGCCCGTCACGACCCCGCCCCCGCCGGCCGCCAAGCCGAAGTCCGCCCGGCCGAACGCCCCCTCCACCCCCCTCGTCCTCGACCCGGCCGCCGACGCCGAGTTCGCCGCGATCCTGCACAGCGACGCCAACGGCCACCCCGGACCGAACCGGGGCAAGCAGCGCGAGGGCTTCCCCAACACCCGTGAGCAGGCGTGGGGCGACTTCAAGCAGGCCGAGCACGACCTCGAAGCGGCCCTGGGCGACGTCGACGTGGCCCAGGCCCGCGTGGACGTGGCCGGTCCCTCCACCGCGAACGCCGACCTCGACAGCGCCCAGCGCAGGCTGGACGTCGCGCAGACCCGCTTCGACCAGGCCGCCAACGACGTCCGAGCCTGGGGCAACGACCCGATCCGGCTCCTCCAGGCCGAAGCCGACGTGCGGGACCGGTCCCTCGGCGAACGCCCACGGCTGCTCGGCGGCGCGCCGTCGAAGTTCCGCGACGTGGTGAACCGGCTGCTGCACCGCAACCAGCCGCCACCGCCGGCCGCTCCGACCACACCCGCGCCCGCGCCGCTGCCGCCGATCGCGTCGCCCGCGCCGATCGACACCTCGGTGTTCACCAACTTCCCCGTGCCGCCGACGCCGGAGCCCGCATCACCGACGACCGACACCGGCACCGATGCCGAGGTCGAGACCGCCGCGCCGGCGCCGAGGTCCCCGTCCCCCGCGCTGTCCGAGGCCCAGGCCAACTACGACAGCGCCCGCCAGGACCTCGACCAGGCCGTCCAGACCAGGTACGAGGCCATCACCGACGGCGCGGACCCGGACGTGGTCGCGCGGTTCGAAGGCGACGTCGAGACCGCGTCCACCAGGGCCCGCGAGGCCGCCCGGGACGTCGAGGCCGTCGAGCGGGCCGAGACCCCGCCCGAGCAGTCCTTCCAGCAGTGGCACGAGCGCGCGTTCGGCACCCCGCCGCCGTCCGGCACCGAGGTCGAGTCGCCGCCGACCGGCACGGACACCGCGCCGCCGCCCCGCGAACCGCGCAACCTGGAGTCCGTGCTGCCGCGCGAGCAGTGGTGGCGGCTCTACCTCGACCCCCGCCACCACGCGGAGGCCCAGCGGAAGTTCCCGGACGACCCCGGCTTCCTGTACGACACGCAGGAGTCGCCCGGCTTCCAGCAGAGCATGGTCGACGCCTACAACGAGGTCCTGAACCCGCCGGACATGTCCGTGCAGCGGCTGACGTCGGCCGACTACAAGCGCATGCACGAGCTGGCGACCAAGAACCTGAACGAGCAGTTCGACTGGTCCGGCCAGCGGGCCCCCGGCGGCGGGATCGTGCCGACCGACTTCCCGCTGCGCGCCGACGCGCCGCACCCGGACGTGCTCACCGACACGGTGGGCGACCGGCCGTTGATGATCGACATGCGGGAGTGGTTCGCCACCCCGCTGTCCGAGCGCGACAGCATCCCGGACCCGCTGACGATCCTCGACTCGTTCACCTACGGCAACAAGTCGATCCGCACCAACTACAACTCCGACCAGGCGCCGCAGCTGATCGACACCGTCCTGGACACCTACTACCAGGACGCCGCGAACGCGCGGACCGACCACGAGCGACTGCGCGCGATCGCCCGCGTGGTGCGCACCTCGCACATCATCCACCCGTTCGCGGACGGCAACCGCCGGCTCAACGTCCACCTGCTGCTCCCCCGGCTGCTGCTGGAGCAGGGCTTCCAGCCGGTCGTGCTGCCGGAGATGCCCGCGCTGTTCCAGGGCGGCTACTCGCTCGACGAGATCGCCACCGCCCTCCAGCACGGCCAGGACCTGGACCTGACCGCCGACGTCGTCATGCCGGAGACGGCCCCGCCGGCCGCGCCCGAACCCGCGCCGGTCCAGGAGGCCCCGCCGGTGCGGGAGGCCCCGGCCGAGACCGCCCCGCCGCGCACCGAGGCGGAGCAGGGCCTGGACGACGCGGTCACCGCCGTGGACCAGGCCGTCGAGGCGCGCCTGGAGGCCCAGCGCGACTACCCCACCCCCGAGCAGCAGGCCCGGCTCGACGCCGACGTGGACAACGCCCTCGGCCAGTACAACCGCGCGCAGGCCGAGCTGGACCGCGAGCGGGCCGTGGCCGAGGTGGACCGGGCGGTCGAGACGCGCCTGGAGGCGCAGCGCGACTACCCCACCCCCGAGCAGCAGGCCCAACTGGACGCCGACGTGGACCGGGCGTTCGAGCAGCTGGTGCGCGCGAACGACGCCATCACCGCGCTCGACGCGCCCCCGGTCGCCCCGCCGCCGTCGAACCCGGGCGCCGACCGGGGCCCGAACGGCAACCCGAACAACGGCAACCCGGACAACGGCAACCCCGACAACGGCACCCCGCCGCCCGCGCCCCCGGCCACGCGCGGCGCGCCCCCGGTGGTCCCCTCCACCCCCACCGCCGACAACCCCGGCACCCCGAACCCCGGCACTCCCGACACCGGCACCGACACCGCGCCCCCGCGCGAGCGGGCCGCGGACGTCCTGAACGACGAGTCCTGGCGGCACAGCCGCGCCAAGACCGCCGACTGGTTCGGCACGGACGGCAAGGTCGACCCCGGCCAGTGGCAGGACCGCCGGGACGGCGCGCACGTCCGCACCGTGGACACCGAGGTCGCCGACGTCCGCACCGACAGCACCGTCACCGACCTCAGGTCCGAGCAGGGCCTGATCAGGTACGACCTGCGCCGCATCGAGGCCGACAACGGCGCGTGGGTCAAGGACTTCACGGTCAAGGTGCACCTCACCCCCGGCGAGGGCGTCGACCCGGAGACGGTCGCCCGGGTCCGCGACAACGCCGCCCAGGGCGTGGACAAGCTGCTCAACCGGGGCAACCACCTGCCGGGCGGCGACCAGTTCCACGTCACCCTGGAGTTCACCGACGACCCGGCCGAGGCGCACACCACGATCGAGGTGGGCGACCAGGACACCGACCAGCTGCACTGGAACCCGGACGCGAGCCCCGAGGTCCTGGCCCACGAGACCCTGCACTACCTCGGGGTGCCCGACGAGTACCGGGACCCGGCGCGGATCTTCCTGAGCAAGCCGGACGACGGCACGCACTCGGCGGTCGTCACCGGCGACGGCGGCATGATGGGCACGGACGTCCACACCACGGACCCCGGCCTGCGCCCCCGCCACCTGTGGCTGGTCGAGCGCGCGGCGAACAGCCAGGTCATGGTGCCCGACACCCGCCTGAGCGACACCGGCCCCACGATCGCGCCCGCCCTCCGACCGCCGACCGCGACCTCCCCGATCGCGACCTCCCCGACCGCGACACCACCGACCGGCAGCACCCGCTCGGCCCCGATCGACGGCAAGCGCAAGCGCGAGGAACCCGCCGACGGCCCCGCCGCGCCCGTCCCGAACACCACGACCGACGCGCCGAGCGTGCCGAAGCGCACCCGCGGCAACGACCTGCCCGGGTTCACCGAGCCCGGCCCGTCGACCCCCGGCACGAGCACCGGCACCGCCACCGGCATGGACGTCGACGAGGACCTGGACCTCGACCAGGACCCGATCTCGAACGTCACCTGGGACCACGACGTCAGCTCGATCGCCACCGACGGCGACGCCGCCATGACCGACCCCGACACCCAGGCCGACGCGAACGCCCTGGCCAACGACCTCGCCGGCCTGTCGCTGAGCGCCAACACGAGGTACAACCCCGCGTTCGCCGGCCTCGCCAACGGCCGGGACGTGTCGCTGCCGACCAGGCAGACCTACCTGGCCGACCTGAGGCGCAGCGTCGGGGAGGGCAGGCCCGTCGCGTTCGTGGTCAACGCGATCGTCGGCATCGACGACGCCGGGTCCCTGAAGGACGTCGTCGACAGCATCATGACCAACGCCGAGGGCCTGGACGGCCGGGTCGCGTTCGTCATCGGCGTCAACGCGAGGGTGGGCCGGGAAGCGGAGCTGAGCGCGAAGCTCGCCGAGCTGGACGGCGTGATCCAGGACCTGGAGCACCCGATCGCGCTGACCGGGATCACGTTCGAGCTGGACGAGAAGGGCAACTTCCCGTACGGCACGGTCCGCAACGAGACCATGACCGGCGAGGCCAACAGGTTCGCCGTCGGCGCCCTGGCCGCCAACGGCAACCACCCCTACCTCGCGGTGCAGGACTTCGACGAGGGCTCCCGCGACGTGCCGTCCGGCAAGCACGTCTTCCGGCACGTCGCCGAGGGCATGGACATCGGCTCGAAGTTCGAGGGCTCGGCGACGACCCGCCCGCTGATGGTCAGCGGCGGCTACCGGGTGGGCGACCAGGCCGCGCTCCTCGCGGAGACGCAAGCGCGCCTGGCGCGGGAGCTGGCCAAGCTCAACGCGACCAGGGACAGCCAGTTGGACACCGACGGCGAGGTGGACCCCGACCTCCAGAAGAAGATCGACAAGCTGGTCAAGGCGGAGGCGAAGCTCACCCCGGCCTTCATCGCCGACTTCACCCGGCAGGTCCAGCACGACATGGCCTCGCGCGTGGAGCAGGCGAAGACCAGCCCGCTGCTGCCCTACACGCCCGAGCCGAACCTGTTCATCGACGCCATCCCGCCGGTGGTCGACCCGGCCGTGCGGTTCGGCGACGGCGGCGCGGAGTTCTCCGCGCTCGGCCGGTCGCTGAACCGGTTCTACGCCGAGGAGCTCGGCGCCGTCTACAACCGGGAGATCGCCGACATCGGTCGGTCCGGCCTCGACCCCGAGGCGGCGGCGCGCGAGTACGAGGCGAAGCTGTCCAACCTGGAGGTCGACGCCAAGACCTACCGGCACCCGGTGCGCGTCACCGCCTTCACCACGGACTTCCAGGGCGCGGCGGTCGAGACGGACCTGTCGCGGCTGGCCCTCGGCTACGCCGTCAAGGGCCAGGTGCCGCAGACCCACGCCGCCCTGGCGAACGTCGCGGACCGCTACTTCGCCTCCCAGGGCGAGAAGAGCGGCACGAGCCTCGCGAACTTCCGCGACACCTTCGCCAAGAACGACCCCGCCAACCGCGAGCCGCTGCGGGTGGTGTTCGCGACCGGTCCCGTCCCGGTGGGCACGCCGTCGGCCGCCTCCGGGTGGCACCCGACCGACCCGGCCGCGTCGGCCGCGGTCGACAAGGACCTGGGCGTCGGCAGGACCACCGAGACCAGCAAGGCGGGCAAGAGCCGGGAGGTGGACCACAACCTCGACCGGGCGCTCCACGCGGAGGTGCCCGGCCGGGGCGTGGTCGCGGGCATCGACCAGGCCGACCTCACCGAGAAGCGGATCACCGGCGTCAACGCCGCGATGTCCACCCCGGAGGGGCTGGTGCAGCGCAGGTTCGCCGCGATCGGCGACTTCCTCGCCTCCCCGCAGGCCCCGCCGCCGGCCCCCGACGGCCTGTTCCGGGCGGTGGCCGCCGGCAAGCCCGGCACCGACCCCGCCCGGCTCCGCGCGGACGTGGTGAAGTCCGTCGCCGACCGCGGCCTGCCGGGCGCCGAGAACAAGCGCGTGGCCAAGGCCATCGCGGACTTCACGCTGGACAACCCGGCCGCGCCCGGCGACGTGTGGATGGCCTTCGTGCAGCCGACGCCGCCCGCCGCGCCGGACCTGTCCGCCGTGGCGACGGAGATCCCCGGGCTCGACCTGTGGGTCAACGACAACCCGGACACCGCGCCGAACGGAGGCCCGGCGGCGGAGTTCGACGCCGAGACCCGGGCCGAGTTCGAGGCGGAGGCGCGGGCCGAGGCCGAGACCGACGCGCGGGACCGCGCCGAGAGCGCCGCCAACGCCGACAAGCTCGCCGCCCAGGCGATCGCGACGCAGCTCAAGACCCCGATCACGGTGCACGAGCCGGGCCGGGCCCCGACGACGTACACCCCGCTGGGCAAGGTGCCGAGGCGGCTGCCCCCGGCGATCCACGTCCAGGCGAACCCGAACCCCGGCGGCCGGACGACCTACAGCCGCTACACCCCGCCCGTGCCGCAGACCAGGGGCGCGCCGCCCAAGCCCGAACCGGCCGCCGAGGTCCCGAGCACCCGCTCCGCCCCGCCGGCGGTCCCGAGCACCCCGACCCCCGCCACCCCGTCCGCCGACACCCCGTCCGCCGACACCCGCGCCACCGGCACGCCGGGCACCGACACCGCCCACACGCCGCCCACCGACACCCGCGCCACCAGCGCCCCCGACACCGACGCGGACGTGCAGCTCCCGAACGCCCCGAGCCGCTCGCACCGCCCCGCCCCCACCGCGCCGATCCCCCTGGCCACGCTCACCCCGTCCCCCCGGACGCCGGTCATCACCACCCGCAACCTCCCGGAGTTCTTCCAGACCGGCCAGGCCCTGGGCACGATCGCCGCGGTCGAGGTGCGGGGCGCGGCCAGGGTCGCCGCCGCCGTCGACGGCCTCGCCGAGGCCGACGCGACCCGCATCCGCGAGGCCGTCGAGGGCGAGTTCGAGTCGTTCCTGGGCCAGGGCCGCGACTTCCAGGTCAGGATCGGCAACCAGTGGTTCGAGGCCAACGTCCGGGCCACCCCGCTCCCGCCGGCCGACCAGGACGCGGCCCTCACCACCCCCACCACCCCCACCAAGGTGGACCTGGCCGTGCAGAGCGGCACCAGCTCGTCCAGCACCGGCACCCTGGCCGGCGCCCGCGACCTCGGCCTGGCCGCCACCGCCGGCACCCCCATGGGCCCGTACGGCTCGCTGGCCGGCAAGGCCCAGTTCGCCGCCCCGGCGAGCAGCACCACCACCTCGACGTCGACCACCGACCAGCGGATCATCCGCTCCGGCGAGGGCTCCACCCGGGCCGACGTCCCGGTCGCCTTCCAGGTCACGCTCACCGACGCGGCCGGCCGGGTCCGGCAGTCCACGCCGGTGCTCACCGACGCGGGCGGCCCGGTGGGCGTCACCCTCCAGGTCCCCGACGACCTGACCACCATCGTCGACTCCAGGCCGACCACCGCGCCGAACCCGAACCCGCCGGCCGCCGACTGGGGCGCGCGGGTCGAGCACCTGGTCCCCGAGGCGGTCGTCGACCTCGACGGGAAGGCCCTGTTCACCGACGTGGCGGCCAGGCTGCACCCGTCGATCACCAAGCTCGGCGCGCCGGGCCGCACCGCCCTGCGGACGTTCCTGAGCGGGACCACCGTGCGCGACAACCTGGGCGCCATGCTCGGCGGCTGGGTCACCTCGCCCGACCTCGTCAGCCCCCACGGCAGCAAGGGCGCCGCCGTGCAGGTGCGGGCCCACCTGCGGTCCGCCGAGCTGGTCGGCGTGCACTCCGACGCCCAGCTGCGCGTGCACGAGAGCACCGCGTTCGGCACGGGCGTCACCGCGACGTCCAAGTCCGGGTTCGACCTCACCGGCGGGCTCGGCGGCAACATCGGCGTGCCCACCGCGGTCAACGGCCAGGTCGGCGCCACCCTCGGCTACTCCGCCCGCACGGCGGACAGCTCCAGCGCGGGCACCGCCACCACCAACCGCACCGGCATCCAGGTCAAGGGCGGCACCGGCCTGTACCGGGTGACCGCCGAGCTGGAGGTGCGCACCCCCAGCGGCGACAACGTCACCGTGCCCGTCACCACCTACGTGCGGCTGGGCCTGCCGGAGGCCGCGGCGCTCGACCTGCCCGTGCCGGAGCACACCCGCAGGGGCGTGGCGGAGCGGACCGACACCCCGCGCTGGGCCCCGCCGTACCTGGCCGGCGCGTTCGCCGCGGGCAACGCGCGGGTCGGCGACTTCGAGCCGGCGAACCGGGTGCTCCCCCAGGTGGAGGGCGCGCTGCGCAACGTCAAGGGCCTGGAGGGGCTGCTGCCCACCTGGAACGACCGGAGCTCGAACCCGCGCAGCGGCAAGGGCAAGGACTTCGCCGACGTGGGCGCGCGGCTGGCCAACCAGCGCAAGCTCACCCTGCTGACCCCGGCCGCCCTGCGGTCCAACGTGGACAGCCTGCTGGGGCCCGGCGTGCAGGTCCAGCTCAAGCACCCCGGCGCCACCACCAACACCTACGTCAACGTCACCGTCAAGGCGAAGCTGAAGAACACGACCCACCTGGGCCAGGCCGACGGGCGCAACGTGCGCGCCTCCGCGTCCAGCGGCCCCAGGCTGGACAGCGCCACGGCCACCACCAAGGGCTGGAGCGGCGGCGTCGAGGGCAGGGTGGTGGTCCCGGCCGTGACCGCGGCCGCCGCGCTGCGGCCGACCCCTCAGGTCGGCGTGAAGTACAACCACTCGTGGACCACGAGGAACACCGGCGGCCCGACGGTCAACGCCACCTCGTTGAACGTGGGCAGCGCCGACGCCCAGGTGTTCCAGGGCGACGTGGAGTTCGAGGTCGAGATCACCACGTTCACCCGGCCGCGCTCCTGGGTCCAGCGGGTGACGCCCTCGTTCAGCTGGAAGCCCGAGGCCCCGACCCCGCGCGTGGTGGCCCGCACCGTCGGCGGCCCGGCGCTCGACCCCGCCGACCCGGACAACCCCGAGATCCTGCCCCTGGTCCACGGCACGGCGAACCTGTGGGTGTCGGACGGCTCCGCGATGACCGCCGACCCGGCGGGCTTCCGGCCGGGCGAGCCGCGGGTGCGGCAGCTGACCGGCGCGCCGACCGTCAAGGAGCTGCTCACCACCCGTCCCGCGACGCACTCGCCCGAGTTCCTGCACGTCGAGGCGGTGGCCAACACCACCGCGCTGCACCGGGCGGCGATCGACGTGATCACCAGGGCCGCCGGCGGCGACCCGGCGCTGACCGTGCCCGGCACGGAGTCGCGCCACCAGGTCGACCGGATGTTCAGCCCGGAGAACATCAAGGCCAACCTGCGCAGGCTGGTCGAGACCGGGATGCAGGAGCAGGGCCTCAAGTACGACCGGCGGATCACCGACCGCACCGGCTCCGTCGGCATGTCCGTGGCGCTGAGCAAGCCCCGGCTGGTCTCGATCTCCGACACCACCGGCACCGAGAACGCGGTCACCGGCGGCTACAAGGCGGGCGACAGCACCACGACCAACCGTTCCGTCGACATCACCGGCGGCGTCAACGTGCCCATCCGGCCGAACGCCACCCCGCCGGCGGCCGGCGAGCCGGTCCCGGCGAGCGGCGCGGGCGGTGTCGCGGTGGCGGGCAAGGTCACGCCGTGGTCGGACACGACGTCCCGGGCCCGCGAGGTCAGCGGCACCGTGGACCGCAACGTGGTCACCCCGGCCGACGGGCGGACCGTGCTGATCCAGCTCGACGCGGACGTGACGATCACCGCCGAGAGCCGCGCGGGCAACGTGTGGCACGGCGGCACGCCGCGCGCCGAGGGCGCCGTCGTGACGCTGCCCAAGGCGGTGTTCGCGCGGGTCACCGAGGACGTGGCGCGCGAGCTGGGCGTGCTGCCGAACGTGACGCCGAACGTGCCCGCGGTGTTCCCCGCCCTGGCGCCGCCGCGCACCGTCGCCCCCGGCGAGCCCGGCTCGCTCGGGCTGTCCGCCGTGGACGACGTGCCGGACCTGTCCGACCTGGTCGACGAGCTGGTGACCGAGGTCAACGGCAAGACCGCCAGGAGGTTCGGCGAGCCGCTGGTGCCGGACTCGGTGCTGGAGGACTCGATGAACAACCTCCAGCGGTTGGTCGACTTCAGCTCCCGGACCTCGGTCAAGGCGATGATCGACAGCGCGCTGGACGGCGGCGTGCCGCTGCTGGTGCACCAGCCGGGCACCTTCGGCAAGGACTCGTTCCAGGTCACGCTGCGCGCGAAGGCCGGCACGCCGAGGTTCGACCGGGTGGTCAACGACGGCGTCGACGTCGAGCACACGATCGCCGCCGCCGACAAGCTGTCCGACAGCCGGGGCCGGGGCACGGGCTGGGGCATCGGGCTCAAGGCGCCGGGCCTGGCGCAGCCGGGCAGCGCGAACCCGAACGTCACCGGCACGGCGGGCGTGATCGCGTCGGCCAACCTCAACCACGCGCGGTCGACCGCGGTCACCGACGCCACCACCCGGCAGTTCGGCCACCTGCGCGCGGGCGGCGGCCCGGCCGCGCGGTACACCGTGCCGATCGAGTTCGAGCTGGTGGTGGAGAAGGGCGACCAGGAGATCGCCAGGGCGGCCGGCGGCCCCCGGGAGATCGGCGTCCGGCTGCACGCGGACAACCTCAAGGTCGACGACCCCGCGGCCACCCCGGGCCTGCCCTACCTGGCGGCGGCCGTCAAGCGCGGCGCCGAGTTCGGCGGGCGGGCCGAGGTCCGGGCGTGGCAGCAGGCGCCCGGGGCCACCCAGCTGCCGGTGTCGGCGTCGATCGAGAACCTGCGCGGCGTCGGCGACCTGCGGGACGCGGCCGTGCGGGCGCTCGTCGCGGCGGGCGCGAACCAGGGCCTCGTCGGCAAGGGCACCGGACCGCTCAACACCGTGCTGTCCACGATCAGCCAGGAGAACCTCCAGCCGAACCTGCCCGGCATGACCGACGGGTCGCTGGTCGTGCCCGGCCTGCACGAGGCGGCGCTGCTGTTCGGCCAGGACGCCGACGTCCGGGTCTACGCGCGGCTGGTGAACCCCCGGCTCGGCGCGCTGAGCGACGGGGTGAAGCTGGAGAACCCCACGTCCGTCGTGAGCACCACCAGCGGCGAGGCGAAGGTCAGCGAGACGCCGGACGTGTCGGTGGGCTTCGCCACCGGCAACGCGGCGGTGAAGCAGGGGCCGCAGCCCGAGGACACGGTCAACTTCACCACCGGCGGCGTCGAGCTGCGGCACGGGTCCGAGGACTCGCAGGCCGTGTCCGGCGGCGCGACCGACAACCGGACGACCAACCTCAAGCCGCAGGGCCGCACCGGTCTGGTGGAGTTCGACGTCGAGTACCGGGTGGTCGCCCGGGTCGGCGGCCGGCTCGGGGTGGTGGACCTGGCGGTGCCCGCGTCCGCGGCCGCGCGGATGCCCGCGCCCGAGGTCGAGGCCCTGCTGGGCGCCTTCCCCGCCGAGCTGGACCGGGCCCAGGACGACGTCAAGGCGGCGGCGAAGGCGTGGCGCGACGCGGAGGTGGAGGTCGACCGGGCCCGCCACGCCGCCCAGCGCACCGTCAACGAGGTCGCCGCCGAGCTGGCCAGGACCGACGACGCGCTGACCGTGCTGGCGATCGGGCTGAACACCGGCATCGACACCGACCTGGGGGAATCGGCCGGGGTCGCCGACCTGGAGACCGCCCTCGACGACGCCCGCGGCGAGGTGACCGGGCTCCGGCAGGTCGTCACCGACCTCAAGACCCGGGTCACCGGGCTGGACTTCGCCGCCCAGAACGCGGACGAGGCCCTCGACGACGCGACCCACGACGCGGCGGAGAGCGGCGCCTCGGTCAAGGGCCTGGAGACCCGCCTCGACGACGCCGCCGAGCGCCTGGCGCGGGCCGAGGAGGCGTTGCGGACCGCCGAGCCGCCCGCCGCAGACGCGGCCCGCGCCGCCCGCGACGGCGTGCGGGACGAGGTCGAGGGGCTGACCCGGGAGCTGACCGGGGCGCGGGAGCGGCTCGACGCGGACGAGCGGGCGCGGCAGCTCGCCGAGCTGACCGCCACCGAGGCCCACGCCGAGCTGACCAGGACGCGGGAGGCGCTGACCGGGGCGGAAACCGACCTGGAGACCGCGCGGGCCGCCGTCGACACGGCCAAGGAGGACCTGCGCGAGCAGCAGCGCGCCGCCCGCGAGGCGCGGGAGGCCCGCGACCGGGCGAGGGCCGCCCACGACGCCCTGGTCCGCGCGCGGGAGGCGCGGGAGGCCCTGATCACCGCGGCCGAGGTCGCGCTGAACGACGCCCGCGCCAGGGCCGACGGCGAGCAGTTGGCCTGGTGGGGCGCCAAGCGCGTGGTGGACGGCCAGGTGAGCGCCTACAACGCCACCCCGCCCCCCGCGGCCAACGGCACGCCGCCTCCCGCCGGGACCACCGCGGCCACCGCCACGGCAGGCACGTCCACCACGGGCACGTCCACCGGAAGCCCCTCGGTCGCACCCCCGCCCGTCCCCGGTTCGACCCCGGCACCGCAGACCCCCGCCGCACCGCGGACCGCCCCGCCGACCCCGCCGACCACCACCCGGGCCGCCGACCCCACCGGCCCGACCACCACCCGGGCCGAACGCGGCCCCAAGCCGGAGCTGACCCTCGACCTCCCACCGGGCGGCACCGACCTCACCGGGCCCGACCGCGCCCGGCTCGACGCCCTCGCGCACGACATCGCCGAGCAGAACGCCCTGCGCGACCGCAAGGGCTACCTGCGCCCCGCCGTCGAGGTCTCCGGCCCGAACGCCCCCCTGCTCAGGGACCACCTGGCCGCCAGGGGCGTCGAGGCCACCGTCCGCGCCGGCGCCGACCCGACCACCGACGTCCACGTGGACTGGGACCTCAGGCGGGCCGAGACCTGGACCCCGCCCCCCACCCCGCGAAGCGCGCGGGTCACCGGCACGACCATCACGTCACCGGAACCGGCGGGCCCCCACCCGGTCCTCGACGACCCGTCCTGGCGGCACAGCACCGCGCCCACCGCCGACTGGTTCGCCGACGACCGCGCCGTGCCCGGCGAGGACATCGCGGCGGCCCGCGCCACCACCCCGGTCACCGGCCGGGTCCGGGGCGAGGACGGCGGCGTGCTCGACACCACCACCATCGGCCCGGACGGCATCCGGATGAAGGCGTGGCGCGGCCCCATCGCCTACGACACGCGCGTCCTGGACATCGGCGGCACCCCGGTCCGCGACTTCACCGTCAGGCTGCACCTGGACCCGGGCACCGCGAACCCGGCCGAGCTCCTGGACCTGAAGACCCGCACCCACGAGGGCGTCGAAGCCCTGTTCAACCGGGGCAACCGGCTCCCCGGCGGCGAGCAGTTCCACGTCACGGTCGAGTTCACCGACGACCCCGCCGACGCCCACGCCACCGTCACCGCCGGCGACCCGGACGGCCGCGCCAACCAGCTGAACTGGCCCGTCGACACCGACCCGCGCCGCCTCGCGCACGAGATCGGCCACTTCCTCGGTCTCCAGGACGAGTACCTGGAGACCGCGGGACCCCGGCCGGTGTTCCAGCACCAGGACGGCAGGGGCCGCGTGGTCGGCGACAACGCGCCCATGACCGCGGGCATCGACGAGGCCGACGTGAGCCTCAAGCCGCGCGACCTGTGGCTCGTCGAGAACCGGATGCGGGCCCTGGCCTCGGACCTGCCCGTCGAGGTCGACCCCTCCGCCCAGCCGCCGAACGCGGTCAAGCGCACCCGCAGCGGGGCCGACCTCGGCCCCGGTCCGTCCCAGCCGCCCACCAAGCGGTTCCACGACCTCGGCCTGGCCGACGGCGACGGCGACAGCGACAGCGAGCTGTCGGACGCCCCGGACGACGACGTCGAGATGGCCGACGCGGGAACGACCGCCCCCGTCACCCTCACCAACCGGGGCGGGACGCACAACGCCGCGTTCGCGGACCTGGCCAACGGGCGCACCCTGCACCCGGTGACCGGGGACGACTACCTGGAGCTGACCCGCCGCGGCATCGAGGCCGACCAGCCGCCCGCGTTCGTGGTCAACGCCATCGTCCGGGCGGGCGAGCTGGGCGACCTGGACGACGTCGTCGACGGCGTGATGGCGAACGTGCCGGCGGAGCTGCGCGACCGCGTCGCGTTCGTCTTCGGCGTCAACGCCGCGCGGCAGCAGGACATCGACGCCGCCGTGGCCGCCGCGGCGCCGGTCGTCGCGGCGCGGCGGGAGCCGGTGGCGCTGGCCGCGCTGCCCCCGCACGGCGGCGACTTCAGGTTCGGCCCCACCCGCAACGCCACGCTGGAGCACAACGCCACCGAGTTCGCCGTGCTCGCCATGGCCCACAACGGCAGGCACCCGTACGTGGCGGTGATGGACTTCGACCCGAGCGACCGCACCACCGCGGCAGGCCCGCACGTGTTCGAGCACGTCACGGCCCTGCTCAGCGACACGACCGGCCTCGACGACCCGCAGCCGTCGCGTCCCCTGGTCGTCGGCGGCGGCTACCGGGTCCCCGATCCGCGGCAGCTGGTGGCCGACACGCGGCACCGCATCGACACCGACCCGGACACGACCCCGGCGCAGAAGCGGGCCTACCGGGCGAAGCTCGACGACCCGGGCTTCCTCGCCCGCTTCGAGCAGTCCATCGCGGCCGACATGCACTCCCGGCGCAACCAGGCCGGCATCCACCCGCTGCTGCCCTACACGCCGGAGCCGAACCTGTTCTTCGACGGGCTGGTCGCGCTGGCCGACCCGGAGGTGCGGTTCGGGCCGGGCGGCGCCGAGTTCGGCCGCCTCGCGCAGAAGATGAACGAGGTCAACGCCGCCGAGCTGAGCGCCCTGCACGCGGCGGCCGTGGCCGCCGGTGAGGTGTCGCCGGACGACGCCCGCGAGCGCCTCAAGGCGGACGCGCAGAACAACCGGCACCCGGTGCGCGGCGTGTCGTTCGCGGTCGACTTCGTCGACGGCGCCACCGGCACCGACCTGTCCCGCATCGCCTACGGCGTGGTGCGCAAGACCAAGGTGCCGCAGACGCACGCGCAGCTGCCGAACGTCATGGAGCGGTTCGTCGACGGCCGCAACGCCAAGACCGGGATGAAGCTGGCCGACCGCCGCCGGGGCGTCGGCGAGGACCCGTACGAGCTCGGCGAGCCGCTCCGGCTGCCGCCGGACGGGCGGGGCGCGGCCACCTGGGACCCGGACGCCGCGACGCGCGCGGAGTACGGCGAGCCGGCCGACCGCAACCCGTTCAACCCGGCGATCTCCACCCCCGCCCCGGCGCCGTTCGGGGAGGTCGTCGACGCCGCGGGCGACGTGGTGCGGCCGGCCGTGGAGGTCGGCGTGCCGCAGGAGCACAAGGTGGTGGCCGCGCACGAGCTGGTGGCCTCCGACCCGGTCAGCGAGGCGAAGCGGCAGCTGCGGTTCCTGGAGCACGACGTGCTGCCGCACCTGGACGGCGACGCGCCGCCCGGCACGGCCCCGTTCACCCCGGCCCCGCCCGCAGCGAACGGGCTGTACCACGCGGTGGGCCTGGCCACCGGCACCCCGCCGCGGGTGCTGCGCTCGGCCGTGGTCACCGGGGCCGACCCGAAGCACGTGGCCGAGTTCCTGCTCCGGCACCCGATGCGCCACGGCCACTTCCACCGCGCCCTGGTGGAGCCGGGCAACCGGTCGCCGCAGGCGGGTCCCGAGGAGGCCATGGCGACCAACGCCCGGGACCTGTCCGGGCGGCTGATCGCGACCCACCTGAGGGTGAACCTGGCCATCGTGACGCCGCACTCGCCGCAGCCCGTCGTGCTGGTCCCGTTCGGCCTGGCCGCCGAGCAGACGGTCACCGTGCGGGAGGTCCTGGCGAACGGCGTGGTGGCCTACCAACCGGTCTGAGGTCCGCAGTGGACGGTGCTCATCACCCCTTCGTGTGATGAGCACCGCACAGCGGGACCAGCGCAACCGTGAGGTGAATCAATCAAGAACCCGAGGTGCTGTCTCGTCGCTCACAGACGGGTCGGGCCGTTGGGTCGGGTGGCGCGCGCGGGACTAGCATCCGGGTCGAGGTCCTAGTACAGACCAGTCCACCACTGACGCTGGAGGCCGTTGCGCATGGCCGGCACCACCGCACCCGAGCGGGCGGGCGGCAGCTCCAAAGGGGGCGGCACGCTCTACCGCGGTGACCTGGGCATGTGGTCCTGGGTCGCCCACCGCATCACCGGTGTGCTGACGTTCTTCTTCCTGTTCGCGCACGTCCTGGACACCGCCCTGGTCCGGGTCTCCCCGGACGCCTACGACAAGGTCATCGAGACCTACAAGAACCCGGTCGTCAACCTGTTCGAGGTCGGCCTGGTCGGCGCGGTGCTCTACCACGCGCTCAACGGCATCCGGGTGATGCTGGTCGACTTCTGGGAGAAGGGCGCGCGCTACCAGAAGCAGATGCTGTGGGCGGTGCTCGGCGTCTGGGTGCTGGTGATGATCCCCGGCACCTACTACATGATGGTCCGCACGGTGTCCGACCTGTTCGGTGGGGGTCACTGATCATGAGCGAGTCCCTGGCCCTCGACAAGCCGCGCTCCCCGCGCCGCCCGGCCGCCCGCCGCAACAACTTCGAGCTCTACAGCTGGCTGTTCATGCGCATCTCGGGCGTGGCGCTGGTGGTCCTCGTGCTCGGCCACCTGTTCATCATGAACATCCTCGACGGCGGTGTGCACCGCATCAACTTCGGCTTCGTCGCGGGGCGCTGGGCGTCCCCGTTCTGGCAGCTCTGGGACCTGGCGATGCTGTGGCTGGCCCAGATCCACGGCGGCAACGGCCTGCGCACCGTGATCAACGACTACGCCCGCAAGGACGCGACCCGGTTCTGGCTCAAGGTGCTGCTGTACGTGTCGATGGTGCTGGTCATCAGCCTGGGCACGTACGTGATCTTCACCTTCGACCCGAACATCACCGACTGACCCGCCGCGGAGAGCACATGCAGTACCACAAGTACGACGTCGTCATCATCGGCGCCGGCGGCGCCGGTATGCGCGCGGCGATCGAGGCGGGTCAGCGCGCCCGCACGGCGGTCCTCACCAAGCTCTACCCCACCCGGTCCCACACGGGCGCCGCGCAGGGCGGCATGTGCGCCGCGCTGGCGAACGTGGAGGAGGACAACTGGGAGTGGCACACCTTCGACACGATCAAGGGCGGCGACTACCTGGTCGACCAGGACGCCGCCGAGATCATGGCGAAGGAGGCCATCGACGCGGTCCTGGACCTGGAGAAGATGGGCCTGCCGTTCAACCGCACGCCCGAGGGCAAGATCGACCAGCGCCGGTTCGGCGGCCACACCCGCAACCACGGTGAAGCCGCCGTGCGCCGGGCGTGCTACGCGGCCGACCGCACCGGTCACATGATCCTCCAGACGCTGTACCAGAACTGCGTCAAGCACGGGATCGAGTTCTTCAACGAGTTCTACGTCCTCGACATCTGCCTGACCGAGACCGACAACGGCCCGGTCTGCACGGGCGCGGTCGCGTACGAGCTCGCCACCGGCGAGATCCACGTCTTCCAGGCCAAGTCGGTGGTCTTCGCCACCGGCGGCTTCGGCAAGGTCTTCAAGACCACGTCCAACGCGCACACCCTCACCGGCGACGGCATGGGCATCGTCTTCCGCAAGGGCCTGCCGCTGGAGGACATGGAGTTCTACCAGTTCCACCCGACCGGCCTGGCCGGCCTCGGCATCCTCCTCACCGAGGGCGCCCGGGGCGAGGGCGCGATCCTCCGCAACGGCTCCGGCGAGCGGTTCATGGAGCGCTACGCCCCCACCATCAAGGACCTGGCGCCACGCGACATCGTGGCCCGCTCCATGGCGCTGGAGGTCCTCGAAGGACGGGGCGCCGGCCCGAACAAGGACTACGTCCTGCTCGACTGCACGCACCTGGGCGCCGAGGTCCTGGAGTCGAAGCTCCCGGACATCACCGAGTTCGCCCGCACCTACCTCGCGGTCGACCCGGTCGAGGAGCCGGTGCCGGTCTACCCCACCGCGCACTACGCGATGGGCGGCATCCCCACCAACGTGCACGGCGAGGTGCTGCGGGACAACGACAACATCGTCCCGGGCCTCTACGCCGCCGGCGAGTGCGCCTGCGTCTCCGTCCACGGCGCCAACCGCCTGGGCACCAACAGCCTGCTCGACATCAACGTCTTCGGCCGCCGGGCGGGCATCGCCGCCGCCGAGTACGCCAACAACCACGAGCACCTCGACCTGCCGGAGACCCCCGCCACCGTCGTCGAGGAGCAGCTCGCGCTGATCCTGTCCGAGCACGGCCACGAGCGGGTCGCGGACATCCGCACCGAGCTCCAGGCCACCATGGACGCCAACGCGTCGGTCTACCGCACCGAGGACACCCTCAAGCAGGCCCTGCACGACGTGCAGGCCCTCAGGGAGCGCTACGGCCGGATCACCGTCCAGGACAAGGGCAAGCGGTTCAACACCGACCTCCTCGAAGCGGTGGAGCTGGGCTTCCTCCTCGAACTGGCGGAGGTCCTGGTCGTCGGCGCCCTGGCGAGGAAGGAATCGCGCGGCGGCCACGCCCGCGAGGACTACCCCAACCGCGACGACACGAACTTCATGCGCCACAGCATGTACTACAAGCAGGATGACGACATCCGCCTGGACTACAAGCCCGTGACGTTCACCCGGTACCAGCCGATGGAGCGCAAGTACTGATGACCGCTACCGCTGAAGCACGGACCGGCTCCCGCGGCAACCAGCCCCCGGTACCGGACGGCGCGATCACCATCACCCTCAGGATCAGGCGTTTCAACCCGGAGTTCGACGACGAGCCCCGCTGGGACGACTTCGAGATCCCGGCACTCCCCTCGGACCGGGTCCTGAACCTCCTCCACTACGTCAAGTGGTACCTGGACGGCACCCTGACGTTCCGCCGCTCGTGCGCGCACGGCATCTGCGGCTCGGACGCCATGCGCATCAACGGCGTCAACCGCCTGGCGTGCAAGGTCCTGCTCAAGGACCTCCTGGCCGGGGGCGGCAAGCAGACCACCATCACCGTCGAGCCGATCAAGGGCCTCCCCGTCCACAAGGACCTCTTGGTGGACATGGAGCCGTTCTTCGAGGCGTACCGGGCGGTCAAGCCGTACCTCATCACGTACGGCAACGAGCCCACCCGCGAACGCGTGCAGTCCATCGCCGACCGGGAACGCTTCGACGACACCACGAAGTGCATCCTGTGCGCCGCCTGCACCACCTCGTGCCCGGTGTACTGGACCGAGGGCAGCTACTTCGGCCCCGCCGCCATCGTCAACGCGCACCGCTTCATCTTCGACAGCCGCGACGAGGGCTCGGAAGAACGCCTCGACATCCTGAACGACGTGGACGGCGTCTGGCGCTGCCGCACCACCTTCAACTGCACCGACGCGTGCCCCCGGGGCATCCAGGTGACGAAGGCGATCCAAGAGGTCAAGCGCGCCCTGCTCTTCAAGCGCGTCTGACCCCCGCACACCGCACAAGGCCCTCCGAGCCCCGGCCCGGAGGGCCTTGACGCACCCACCGTCCCGAACGCTGAACTCACCGGTCCCGAACGTACGACACGCCCGACCTGAACGTACGACACGCGAGGTCCGAACGTACGACTCGCGCGACCCGAACGTAGAACTCACCCGTCCCGAACGTTCGACACGACGGTCCCGAACGTTCGACTCGCGCACGCCTTCACGGGCGAGGCGCCGACGAGACCGGGTGTGCGACGAGACCGGGGCGCGCAGTTGAACACTGTGGGGTGCTCGTGGTCCCCCGTATGGCCTGGGCGCAGCCCTACCGCGCTTGTCCAGGGGGTGTCGCACGCCCTTCGCGACACCCCCTGGACAAGGGTGGTTGCCTCAGGCAGGCCATACGGGAGACCACGAGCCGAGCCCCTCCCCCGGCGGCCAGCCCAGCGGCGAGCGACAGCCCGTGAACACCCCAAGCCCGTGAACACCCCGATCAGGAAGGCTGACTGCCCCCGACCCCCGCCCCCGCCGCAGCAGCCGCCGCAGCACGACGAGCACGCGCCGCCGCCTTGGCCCGCCGACTACGCAAATACATCGCCAAAGCCAACAACAACCCCACCCCGGCCACCGCCGTGATGGGCCCACCCACATTCCCGAACGCCTTCCGCATAGCCGAGCTCTGCGTGTCGTCGGTCGTGTTCGCGACCTGACCCACCGCCGTGGACGTGCTGGTGGGCCGCGGCTCCGTGGTCTTCTTCCGCGCCTGCGGCGCACCCTCCACCAACCGCCCGACCGGATCGGCCGACGCCGAGGGCGGCAGCTCGAACCCGTAGTCCAGCAACCGCGCCGCCTGGTCGATCATCCGCACCGGCGACTGCTGCCCGCGCAGCAGCACCACGACCAGCCGCTTCCCGTTCCGCTCCGCCGCCCCGACGTACGTGTGCTGCGCGTCGTCCGTGAACCCGGACTTCCCACCCAGCGCGCCCTGGTACGTCGTGAGCATCCGGTTGTCGTTGACGACCGGCACGGTCCCCGCGCCACCGGGCGCCGGGAAGTCGATCCGCTGCGTCCGCACGGCCTTGACGAAGTCCGGGTGCTTCATCGCCTCCCGGAAGATCAGCGCCACGTCGTACGCCGAGGTCGAGGTGCCCGGCCCGTCCAACCCGGAGGGCGTCACGGCCCGCGTGTCCAGCGCACCCAGCTCGGCCGCCAGGGCGTTCATCTTCCGGATCGCCGACGGGATACCGCCCAACCTGCGCGCCAGCGCGTGGGCCACGTCGTTCCCGGAGGCCATCACCAACGCCTGGAGCAGCTGCTCCACCGTGTAGGACGCCCCGGCGCGCAGCCCGACGCACGTGCACTCCTGCGCGACGTCCTCGGCCGTCGCGACCACCGTCGCGTCCGGGGACAGCTCCTTGGCGGCCACCGTCGCCAGCAGCACCTTGATCACCGAGGCGGGCCGCTGCCGCCCGTGCGGGTCCAGCCCGGCCAGCACCGCCCCGCTGTCGAGGTCGGCCACCAACCAGTTGCTGGCCGAGATGCCGTCCGGCAGGACGGGCGAGTTCGGCGGCAGCACCAGGCCGCACTCACCGAGCCGGTCGCCGCCGACCGGGTTCTCCGGCACCTCCAGCGGACGGGGAGGCTGCTCACCGGGCGGCACCTGCTCGGAGGTGTCCACCGCGGGGGGCGGTGACACCTTGTTCTCACAGCTGGGCTGAGCTTGGAGCCCACGGGCCCGCACAGGCACGGGCTCACCCCGCAGCACAGGCACGGACTCACCCGGCAACACGGTGCCCAGCCCGCCGACCTGCGCGGGAACCGGCGCAGCAGCCGACGCGAGGGCCGGCGCGGCAGCGAGCACCGCGGTGGCCGTCAGCGCACAGGCAGCCGTGCAGGCGGCCAACACCGGGGCAACGGACCGTCGGAACGCGGAGGGTCGCACCCGTCCAGGCTAACCACCCCGGATGAGTGACCTGCACCCGCCACGTCGGATACTGCCCAGGTGAAGCTCTCCCGCGGCACGTCCGTCTTCCTGCTTGCCTTCGGGGTGTGGTCCTGGGTGATCTGGCCGACCTTCCTGCGCAACATCTGGAAGGACCCCCGCTCGTGGGACGACGGGCCGACCGGGTTCTTCACCGTCCACCTGCTGCTCGTCGTCGCGTCGCTCACGTTCGGCACGGTCATCGGCGTCCTGGGCCTGCGCGGCCTCAGGGCGAGCCGCGGGTGATGAGGCACTCCCCGAACCGAAACCCACCACCCCTGGAGGCTCCGCCGTGGAGTTCGTGCGCCTACTGCTGGTGTTCCTGCACCTGCTCGGCATGGGCATGCTCATCGCGATGTTCTTCGTCCAGCGCCGGGCGGGCGCCGACGCCCCGCTGAACAAGGGCTGGCTGCACGGCAGCGCGCTCCAGCTGCTCACCGGCGTCGCCCTGGTGGGCCTCGCCCCGCTCACCGACCAGGACTACGACCACGTCAAGATCGGCATCAAGGGCGTGGTGGTGGTCCTGATCGCGGCCCTGGTCGCGGTGAACGTGACCAAGCCGAGGCCCGCCACCTGGCTCACCCCGACCCTGGCCGGCCTGGTCGTCCTCAACGTCGGCATCGCGGTCTTCTGGACCTGACCACCGGCCGACCACCACCGGCCGACCAGCACCAACCGGTCACCACCAGCCGAGCACCGACCGGTCACCGCCGGCGGAACAGGGCCCCCAGCAGCACCCCCGCGCCCACCAACCCGGCAGCGGCGCGGGGTCCGGGCCCGGACCGCACCTCGACCACCGGCCGGATCACCGCCGGCGGCGGCGGCACGGGCGGGTCCTTCAACAGGTTCTCCGGGGCCGTCGCCGTCCAGGCCGTGATGAACAGCAGGAACTGCGCGACCAGGTTCGCGAAGAACAGCACGCCGATCACCGGCCCGAACGCCGCACCCGCCGGTGAGGCGGTGACGCTGCTCAGGTACAGCGTCCCGGCCTGCTTGAGCACCTCGAACCCGACCGCGGCCGCCAGCGCGCCCTTCAGCGCGCTCCGCCACCCCACGGGCTTGCGCGGCAGCTTCGCCAGCACCCACAGGAACACCAGCCAGTTCGCCACCAGCGCCAGCAGGATGGTGCCGATCTTCAGCAGCGCCTGGGCCCAGCCCACGCCCTCCAGGCCGATCCAGCGCAGCACCAGCTCCGCGAACCCGCTGCCCAGCGCCGTCAACCCGAACGACACCACCAGCGCCAGGCCGAGGCTGACCAGCGACAGCAGGTCCTTCAGCGTCGTCTTGAAGAACGGCCGGTCCTCCTTGGCGTGGCCCCACTGGGCCGTCAGCGCGTCCCGCAGGTTGCTCATCCACCCCAGGCCCGAGTACGCCGCGGTCAGCAGGCCCAGCACGCCCACGGTCCCCTTGGACGCGACGGCCTGCTCGACCACGTCGTTGATCGTGGCGCCCAGCGCGCCGGGCACCGCTTCCGCGATGCTCACCTTCATCTCGTCCAGCAGGCCGGGCTGCGAGGCGAGCACGAAACCGGCGACCGCGAACCCGATCATCAGCATCGGCACCAGCGACAGCACGCTGAAGTAGGTCACGGCCGCCGCGTAGTGCGCCCCGTACTGCTCCTGGTACCGCTGAACGGCACGGAACACGTGGTCCAGCCACGGCTTCTCCCGGCGCAACCGGTCGATCTTCGACTCGCCCCCAGCGCTGTCCGCCACAGGGAGAAGTTAAGGCGCGCCACGACCCCACGCCACTCAGGGAGGATCACGAATCGACCGGCACGGTCACGGATCGACCGGCACGGCTCACGCCCCGGCCAGGAACCCGATCCGCTCGTAGGTCCGGGCCAGCGTCCTGGACGCCACCGACCGGGCCCGCTCCGCACCCCGGGCCAGGACCTTGTCCAGCTCGGCCCGGTCCGCCAGGTACTCCGCGACCCGCGCCTGCACCGGCGTCACGAACTCCACCAGCACCTCGCCGAGGTCCTTCTTGAGGTCCCCGTAGCCCTTGCCCTCGTACCTCGCCACCAGCGACTCGACCGACTCGCCGGTCAACGCCGAGTAGATCACCAGCAGGTTGCTCACGCCGGCCTTGTGCTCGGGGTCGTAGACGATGTCGCGCCCGGTGTCGGTCACCGCGGACCGGATCTTCTTGGCGGACCGCTTCGGGTCCTCCAGCAGCTCCACCACGCCCGCCGGCACGGACTTCGACATCTTCGACGTCGGGTCCTGGAGGTCGTAGATCTTGGCGGTGGCCTTGACGATGTGGGGCTCGGGCACCCGGAACGTCTTGCCGTACCGGCTGTTGAACCGCTGCGCCAGGTCGCGGGTCAGCTCCAGGTGCTGCCGCTGGTCCTCGCCGACCGGCACGTGGTGCGCCTGGTAGAGCAGGATGTCCGCGGCCTGGAGGATCGGGTAGGTGAACAGGCCGACGCCGACCCCCGCCTCCTGCCGCGCGGACTTGTCCTTGAACTGGGTCATGCGGCTGGCCTCGCCGAACCCGGTCAGGCACTGGAGGACCCAACCGAGCTGGGCGTGCTCGGGCACGTGGGACTGCACGAACAGCGCCGAGCGGTCCGGGTCGATGCCCAGCGCCAGCAGCTGCGCGGCGGACAGCAGCGTGTTGTGCCGGAGCACCTTGGGGTCCTGCTCGACGGTGATCGCGTGCAGGTCGACCACGGCGTAGAACGCCTCGTGCGTCTCCTGGAGGGCCACCCACTGCCGCAGCGCGCCGAGGTAGTTGCCGAGGTGGAACGAACCGGCGGTCGGCTGGATGCCGGACAGGACGCGGGGCCGGCTCACCGGAGCGGCGGCGGTCTCGCCGGCGTTGTCAGCGGGGATCTCAGGGGCCACGGGAACGATCCTCCCAGGCCGACCAACCGCCACCGGTGGCGGGCCGCCCAATCCTCCGGCCAACCCCGCCCGACCCAACCCGGCCAACCCGACCGGCCGGCTCAGCCGGCCCGGCCCGGCCAACCCGGCCAACCCGACCGACTAACCCAGCCGGCCCACCAACCCAGGCCGGTCAGCCTCAGACCCCGGTGGCGGCCCGGGGCTCGCTCTCCTCCACCACCACCACCACCACCGACGCCGCGGTCACCAGCGCGGCCTTGCGCCGCCGCAGCAGCCCGGCCACCAGCCCCACCACACCGAAGCCCACAGCCACGATCCCGACCGGGGCGTCCAGGGAGATCGGGGGCGCCGTGATCACGTCACCGGCCGCCACGGCACCGTCGGCGGCCACCGCGACACCTCCGACGACCAGTGAAGACGCCGCGCCCAGGACCGTCCCCAAGACCGCACCGCGACCGCGCACTGCCCAGCTCCTCACCAGCACCACGCCACCCACCAAGGGGTGAAACCTCTGTTGACGGACGGCCGAGAACCTACCGAAGCTGTGACACTTGTTGGTTCGGATCGGCCGAAGCAGGGTATCCACAGCGGATCTCCCGCCGCACCACAGGGGGGTGCGGGACCACCGCCGAGAGCCCTCCACCTGGTCAAACGCGCGCCCTCGCCCGGTCCACCGCAACCCGGCCACCGCACACCCCCACCCGGTCCACCGCACACCCCGCAACCGGTCCACCGCACCCCGGCCTACCGCACGCCCTCCACCCGGCCGTACGTGGTGGTCCGCTGCCGAGCCGGCCGCCCGGCCAGCGCCGCCGTCGCCTCCAGCTGCCGCACCGTCCGCGCCGACCCGTGCTCCGACCCGGCCATGCGGCTGATGGTCTCCTCCATCAGCGTCCCGCCCAGGTCATTGGCCCCGCCCCGCAGCACCTCCGCGGTCCCCTCGTCCCCGAGCTTCACCCACGAGCACTGGATGTTGTCCACCCGCCCGTGCAGCGCGAGCCGGGCGAACGCGTGGACCGCGCGGTTGTCCCGCCGGGAGGGGCCGGGCCGCGCCACGCCCGCCAGGTAGATGGGCGCGTTGCGGTGCACGAACGGCAGCCCCACGAACTCGGTCAGCCCACCGGTCCGGTCCTGGAGGCCGGCCAGCACCCGGAAGTGCCCGAGCCAGTGCCCGGGGTGGTCGACGTGCCCGTACATCATCGTGCTGGACGACCTGAGGCCCACCTCGTGCGCGGTGGCGACCACGTCCAGCCAGGTCGCGGCGGGCAGCTTGCCCTTGGTCAGCACCCAGCGCACGTCGTCGTCCAGGATCTCGGCGGCGGTGCCCGGGATGGAGTCCAGGCCGGCGTCGCGCAGCTCGGTCAGCCACTCCCGCACGCCCACGCCCGCCTTGGCCGCCGCGCTGACGACCTCCATCGGGCTGAACGCGTGGACGTGCATCCCCGGCAGGGCCGCCTTGATCGCCCGCACCACGTCGGCGTAGTAGGTGACGGGCAGCTTCGGGTCGATGCCGCCCTGCATGCACACCTCGGTGGCGCCCGCGTCCCACGCCTCCCGCGCCCGCTGCACGACCTCCTCCACCGAGAGCCGGAACGCGTCGGCGTCCCGCTCGCGCTGCGCGAAGGCGCAGAACCGGCAGCCGACGTAGCAGACGTTGGAGAAGTTGATGTTGCGGTTGACCACGTAGGTGACGTCGTCGCCGACCACCGAGGCGCGCAGCTCGTCGGCGAGCCGGGCCGCGGTCTCCAGGACCTCGCCCTCCGCGGTCAGCAGCGCCAGCGCCGCGTCGGTGTCCTCCAGCAGCCGGGCCGGGTCGTCCGCGGCGATCGACAGCGCCCGCTTGGCGTCCTCGGGCAGCCGCGCCACCGCGCCCCCGTCACCGCTCCCCGGCACGCGCAACGAGGCCCAGTCGCCGTAGACGCTGTCGAAGTCCCCGCGCCGGTCCGCCGCCCGCCCCTCGGTGTCGATCGCGGTGTTCAGGTCGGCCCGCCCGTAGGTGTCGAGCCCGCCGTCCGGCTCCTGCCACTCGCGGCCGACCACCGGGGCGTCGGCGTCGGCCAGCCCCCCGGGTCCGGCGAGCGCGGCGACGTGCCCGGCCAGCCGGGTGTCGATCCACTGCCCGGCGGGCGCGGTGACGTAGCGCGGGTAGACGGCCAACCGCTCCCGCAGCTCGAACCCGGCCTCACGCGTGCGCTCGACGAGCGCCTCCACCTGCGGCCACGGCCGCTCCGGGTTGACGTGGTCGGGCGTCACCGGCGACACGCCGCCCCAGTCGTCGATACCCGCGCGCAGCATGAGCCCGAACTCCCCGCCGACCAGGTTCGGTGGCGCCTGCACGCTCGTCGACGACGGCATGACCAGCCTCGCCACCGCGATCGTGGCGGCCAGCTCGCGCAGGTCGGCGTCCGGCATCCCGCGCATCGCGGTGTCCGGCTTGGCCCGGAAGTTCTGGATGATCACCTCCTGCACGTGCCCGTACTGCCGCGCCACGCCCCGCATGGCCAGCAGCGACTCGGCGCGCTCGGTGATCGTCTCGCCGATGCCGATCAGGATGCCGGTGGTGAACGGGACGTTGACCCGGCCCGCGTCCGTGAGGACCCGCAGCCGCACCGCGGGCTCCTTGTCGGGGCTGCCGTGGTGGGGACCGCCCTTGTCCCGCCACAGCCGCTCGGCGGTGGTCTCCAGCATCATCCCCATGCTCGCCGCGACCGGTCGCAGCCGCTGGAGCTCCTCCCAGCTCAGCACGCCGGGGTTGAGGTGGGGCAGCAGCCCGGTCTCCTCCAGCACCGCGATGGCGCAGGCCCGGACGTAGTCGAGGGTGGACGAGTAGCCGCGCGCCTCCAGCCACTCCCGCGCCTGGGGCCAGCGGTCCTCGGGCCGGTCGCCCAGCGTGAACAGGGCTTCCTTGCACCCCTGCGCCGCCGCCCGCCGGGCGATGTCCAGCACCTCGTCGCGCTCCAGGAACGCGGCGGGCAGCCGGTGCGGGACGGTGGCGAACGTGCAGTAGTGGCAGCGGTCCCGGCACAGGCGCGTCAACGGGATGAACGCGTTGCGGCTGTAGGTGACCACCCCCGACCGCCCCTCGGCCAGCAGGTGGGCGTCGCGCACCCGGCCCGCGGCGTCGAACAGGGCGTCCAGGTCCCCGCCGCGGGCGTGCAGCAGCACGGCGGCCTCGGTGACGTCGAGGACCGCCCCGTCGGCGGCGCGGCGCAGCGCGCGGCGCATCGCCGCCGGGCTGGGCGTCGGTTCGGGCGGGGTGATCGAGATGTCCACGGCCACGACAACGACCTTAGGTGCCGAGAATTCCCGATCGACCCCGGAGTGACCTCCGGCACCACCGCTCGGCACGTGAACCCGGGCGGGTTCACCCGACAGAACCGACCGACCCACCCCGCCCGATCACGGCACTGGGCTCCGCACCGCTCGCCGCACCACCCCAGCGCCCCTCGCCCAGCCCCCAGCGCCCCCGGCCCAGCGCACCCGGCCTCCGCCCGGCGCCCCAGCGTCACCGCCCAGCACACCCCCACCCAGCGCTCACCGCACCGGGCTCCGCCCCGCGACCACCAACTCGGTGTTGCGGTCGACCACCGCCCCCACCGCCGCCGGATCGGCGTGCAGGTCGTTGAACGCGAACTCCCGCGCCAGCGAGGCCAACCCGCGCGGCGACCGGTCACCGTAGTCCGCCGCGTAGGGCGCGTCCCCCTCCACCAGGGTCGTGAACAGCGACAACGTGCCGTCGGCGTTGTCCACCAGCTCGATGACCCGCGCGTGCTGCGGGTGGTCGACGTGGGCGGCGGTGTTGATCTCCCAGAACGCGCGCTCGCCGGTGCCGTGCGGGACGATCCGGTTCTCGTGGGTGTGGCCGTTGACCCACGCCACCACGTTGGGGAAGCGCCCGAGCAGGTCGACCAGCGCGTCACCGCCCAGGCGCGGGTCGAGCGGGCGGCGGCGGTCCGGCAGCAGGTTGTCCATGGTCCAGCTGCTGTGGTGGCTGAACAGGACGAACAGCTCGTCGGTCACGTCCTGCCGGCGCCGGAGCCCGAGGACGTCGTAGTAGCGGGAGCTGTTGCGCTTGAGGACCCGCTCCAGCCACAGGTACTGGTGCAGGCCGATGGAGCCCTCGGAGAAGCCCCCCGTGGTCGTGGTGTCGAGGCTGACGCCGGTCACGCCGGGCGCGATGCGGAAGGTGTAGAAGACGTCCACGCCGTCCGCGTTGTCCTGGGTGAACCCGTGCCCGTGCGGTCCGGGCCCGGTGTGGCGCGGGTCGAGGTGGGCCTGGACGAACTCCGCCGTGGTGAACGGCCTGCGGCGCGCGTCCGGCGTGACCCGGCGGACCACGCCGCCGCCGCCCGCCGACGACACCAGCGCGGCCAGCGCGTCGGGGATCGCCGCCGGGTCGGTGAACGCCCTGGCCACGCGGGTGGCCGTGGTCGCGTCGACGCCCACCACCTTGCGGTCGGAGGTGTAGAGGGCGTCGATGAACGGGATGCCGTCCGGGAGCGTGCCGACCACGCTGTCGTCGTGGTTGCCGAAGGTGCAGTACCAGGGGACGCGCAGCCCCGGGCTGTCGAACGGCCGGATGGCGGCGTCGAGCAGGCCGGGCACGACCGGGAAGCCCCTGGCCTTGTAGTCGTCGACCAGCGCGGAGTGCGGGTTCCAGTAGGCGGCGACGCCGGAGTCCTGCACACCCTCGTAGCGGGTCGGGTCGCCGGTGTTGGCGGTGATCCGGCCGCCGTTGAGCACGGTGAGGAACCAGTCCAGCTCGACCAGCTCGTGGTTGTCGGTGTTG
This sequence comes from Saccharothrix lopnurensis, assembly GCF_042658445.1. Lineage (NCBI taxonomy): Bacteria > Bacillati > Actinomycetota > Actinomycetes > Pseudonocardiales > Pseudonocardiaceae > Saccharothrix > Saccharothrix lopnurensis. The sequence goes on from NZ_JBHSQO010000007.1 coordinate 120,010, forward strand.
TCGCCGGTGGTCACCACGAGGTCGATCGGGCGCCCGGTGAACGGCCCCGCGCGCAGCTCGTCCACCTTGCGCACCAGCGCGGCGGAGGTGTGCTGGGCGAGGGTCTCGTGGGCCCGGAACGCCCCGGCGCCGAGCAGCGGGTGGGTGTACTCGAACCGCGCGGGGCTCTGGGTGTCCACCATGTGCATGTCGGTGAACTGCACGAAGCAGGCGAGCGGCACGCGCCGGTCGGCCCGCCCCGCCCCGGGCGGCGCCAGGTCGGACCGCACCACCACGGGCCACCCCGGTCCGGCCTGCAACCTGCGGTAGCCCTGGCCGCCCAGCGGCAGCGCCGCCACGTCGAGGGTCGTGCCGGTGGTGGCGGCCCAGGCGGGCCCGCCCCACAGCAGGGTCGCCCCCGCCGCGCCCGTCGCCTGCAAGAACCGCCGCCGGCTGATCCCCATCGACCGCTCCCCACGTCTCGGTTGTCGTGAAAACTTCTCACGATTCCGTGGGTGGGTCACCAACACCGCGTGAAGTGCGGCCGAACGAGCGAAGGCGTTCGTCGGGTGGATCGGTTCCGCGCGGGGCCCGTTCCGCACCACGCGGTCGCCCAGAGGACCGGTCGCGGACGTCAGCCGAGCCCCGCGGGCTCCCCGCTCCCCGCCCCACCCGACCCGACCCGGCGTCGTCAGCCTCCTGCGCCGGGCTCCCCGACTCCGGCTTCCCCCGCTTCGGCTTCCGCGCCGAGGACGTCCCCCCGGTACCGGGCCAGGTCAGGTCCGTCAACTTCTCCAGCAACCCGAAGATGTCCACCGCGGGCGACCTCCGACTCTCGGCAACGACGTACGACCACGGTATCCACGGCCCCACCCCACCCGACGCCGTTCCGCGAAGGTCGACCTCAGCCGTACACCACGGTCACCGGCGCGTGGTCCGACCACCGCTCCCCGTAGGTCGCCGCCCGCTCCACCACCGCCGACGCCGCCCGAGCCGCCAACCCCTCCGTCGCCACCTGGTAGTCGATCCGCCAGCCCGAGTCGTTGTCGAACGCCTTGCCCCGGTAGGACCACCACGTGTACGGCCCCACCGCGTCCGGGTGCAGGGACCGCACCACGTCCACGTACCGGGCCTCGCCGAACACCCGGCCCAGCCAGGCCCGCTCCTCGGGCAGGAACCCGGCCGACTTCTGGTTGGTCTTCCACGACTTCAGGTCCTCGGGCCGGTGCGCGATGTTCCAGTCCCCGCACACCAGCACCTCCCGCCCACCGGCGGCGGCCTTGTCCCGCAGCTCCACCAGGTACGGCAGGAACGCGGCCATGAACCGCTCCTTCTCGTCCTGCCGGGGCGTGCCGACGTCACCGCTGGGCAGGTAGAGCGACGCCACCACGACGTCCGGCAGCTCGACCTCCACGTACCGCCCGGAGTGCTCGAACTCCGGCGCCCCGAACCCGATCCGGACCGCCTCGGGCGCCACCCGGGTCAGCACCGCGACCCCGTTGCGCCCCTTCACCTCGGAGTGCGCGTGCGCCACGTGCCACCCCTCGGGCGCCCGGTCCTCCTCGGCCAGCTGCCCCGGCTCGGCGCGCACCTCCTGGAGGCACACCACGTCCGCCGACGTGGCCGCGAGCCACTCGCGGTAGCCCTTCTTGGCGGCCGCGCGCAGCCCGTTGACGTTGACGGTCGAGACAGTCAGCACGTCCCGCAGCCTAACCACGCTCCGCGACCGCCCACCCGCGCGGGTGGGGCGGTCCCGCACGCCGCCCACGACCTCACGAGCAGTCGCTGTCCCTGGTCGGCACGACGAACTCCTCCTTCGCCCACCGCCCCTCGGACAGCATCCGGAACCCGTTCTCCACCCGCCGCTCGGCCGCCACCACGAAGTCGCGGCGCATGGTCGACACGATCGGCTGCGTGTCGGCGGGCCCCGACCGCACGTTGAGGATGTCGGCGACCACGGTCACCCGGCACTCCCCCGTGCCCGCCCCCTCCGCGCCCAGCTTCTCGCCACCGTTGGCGACGTACATCAACCCGGCCGCGGCCAGCACGCCGAGCACGACCATCCCCCGCACGGGAACACCCAACATCACGCCTCCAGGCACCTCATCTGAAGTGCAGATATAGCGCCGGGAGGGCCTGAAGAACGGCCGGCGGGCCAAATCCACCCCGGAGGCGAACCGACCAGGTGACACCGCCGACCGACGATCACAGAAGAGACAGCCGCGGCAGCGGCGATTCACGGCAGACCGGCCACGCGCGGCCGGTCCACCCGCCGCGAAGCCGGAGGGCCCGGCCGCGCGAACGCGACCGGGCCCCCGGGAGCCGGAAGAACCGCGGAAGAGCTCAGCCGGCCATCTTCTTCTGGAGGTTCTCGTCCAGGGTGCCGAGGAAGTCCTCGGTGGTCAGCCACTCCTGGTCCGGCCCGACGAGCAGGGCCAGGTCCTTCGTCATCCGGCCGCTCTCGACGGTGGAGATGATGACCTGCTCCAGGGTCTCGGCGAAGCCGGTGACCTCGGGGGTGCCGTCCAGCTTGCCGCGGTGCTTCAGGCCACCCGTCCACGCGTAGATCGACGCGATCGGGTTGGTGGAGGTCGGCTTGCCGGCCTGGTGCTGGCGGTAGTGCCGGGTCACCGTGCCGTGGGCCGCCTCGGCCTCGACGGTCTTGCCGTCCGGCGTCATCAGCACCGACGTCATCAGGCCGAGCGAGCCGAAGCCCTGCGCGACCGTGTCGGACTGCACGTCACCGTCGTAGTTCTTGCACGCCCAGACGTAGCCGCCCTCCCACTTCATGGCCGCGGCGACCATGTCGTCGATCAGGCGGTGCTCGTAGGTCAGGCCCTTGGCGTCGAACTCGGCCTTGAACTCCTCCTCGAACACCCGCTGGAAGATGTCCTTGAAGGCGCCGTCGTACGCCTTGAGGATGGTGTTCTTGGTGGACATGTACACCGGGTAGTCGCGCTGCAACCCGTAGGAGAACGAGGCGCGCGCGAAGTCCTCGATGGACTTGTTGAAGTTGTACATGCCCAGCGCCACGCCGCCGTCGGGGCCGTAGTTGGCCACCACGTGCTGGATCGGCTCGCCGCCGTCCTCGGGCGTGAAGGTGATGGTCAGCTGACCGGCGCCGGGGACCTTGAAGTTCTGCGCCTTGTACTGGTCGCCGTGGGCGTGGCGGCCGATGATGATCGGCTTGGTCCAGCCCGGCACGAGCCGCGGGATGTTGTTGATGATGATCGGCTCGCGGAACACCACGCCGCCGAGGATGTTGCGGATCGTGCCGTTCGGCGAGACCCACATCTTCTTCAGGCCGAACTCCTCGACCCGCGCCTCGTCCGGGGTGATGGTGGCGCACTTCACACCCACGCCGTGCTGCTTGATGGCGTTCGCGGCGTCGACGGTGACCTGGTCCTCGGTCGCGTCCCGGTGCTCGATGCCCAGGTCGTAGTACTCGAGGTTGACGTCCAGGTACGGGTGGATCAGCTTGTCCTTGATGAACTGCCAGATGATTCGGGTCATCTCGTCGCCGTCGAGTTCGACGACGGTCCCCTGAACCTTGATCTTGCCCATACTCCGGGCGCTCCTCTCGCAACAGTGCAAGCAAGACAAGCGTACTGCTATGTCGGGCTGCTTGCGTCCACCTGGGGCCGAAAAGGGAACGGCGTCACACCTCCGGGCCGGGTGGCCGGTGTGGTTCCGGTGCCAATACAACCAGCCCGGCGGCCGGGCCGCGCCCCGGGGCGACACTCGAACACGCGTTCGTCGATCAGCGGCGCGCCGGGCGTCCGGGCCGCTAACCTCGACCCGGTCGAGTGATCAAGTCGCGGGATCGAGGGGGCAGCCTTGTCGATGGGTCCGACCCATGCCATGAGTGGTCTGCTGGCCTGGGCGGCGGTGACCGCGCTCGCCGACGAGCACCCCGTCGGGCAGCTCACCCCGCAGAGCTGGGCGGTCGGCGCGGTGCTGGCCACCGGCGCCGCCCTGCTGCCCGACCTCGACCACCCGTCGTCGAGCATCTCGCGGACGTTCGGGCCGATCAGCCAGGCCGCGTCGGCCCTGATCAACACCACCAGCGCGTTCGTCTACCGCACCACGCGCACCCGCAAGGACTCCAAGCGCGACGGCGGCCACCGCGGCCTCACCCACACCCTGGTGTTCGCCTTCGCCGCCGCCGTGTTCACCACGGCGGTGGTGCAGCAGTCGCAGAAGTGGGCGCTGCCCGCGCTGATGTTCGTGTTCGCCGGCCTGGCCGTGCGCGGCATCATGAACGACTGGTGCCCGAAGAAGGACGCCCTGCTCATCACGGGGGTGTCGGCCGGCATCACGATCCTCTGCCTGGCGTGGACCGCGCAGACCCCGGCCAGCGCGGCGGCGTGCGGGCTGGCCGTGGGCATCGGGTGCGTGGCGCACTTCCTGGGCGACGCGATCACCGAGCAGGGCTGCCCGATCCTGTGGCCGATCCCGCTCGGCGGCAAGACGTGGTTCCCGGTGGCGCCGCCGAAGGTCATGCGGATGCAGACCGGCGGCAAGGTCGAGCTGGCCGTGGTCGCCCCGGTGATCACCGGCCTGAGCATCTGGCTGTCGGCCGCGGCGCTCCAGCGGATCGGCGCGCTGCCGTTCCTGGACTCCTTCGACCTGCTCCCGGGGTGAGCGTGGGCCGGACGGGGTCACCGAGGGGTGCTCGGGAAAGGTCCGGACAACGGCCATTCGGCGGCTACCACCACGTCACCCGATCGGAGTAGCCTCCTCGCACCCCGTCCCGCGTTGACCCGCGTCGAGGAGACCCTGTGCCCGAATACCAGTGCGACAACGTTGTCCAGGTCGCCGGATGACCACCTGGCTCGGCCTGGACGCCGGTCACGGCGACCCGGCCACGGCGGACGCCGTGGCGGTGTCGCTGTACGAGACGCTGCTGTTCCACGCGCACGTGGTGTGCGTGCACGCGGTGGAGGACCACCACGCGCTGTCGTTCCGGCTGGCCGAGCAGCCGTCGGAGAACACGCTCTCGACGCTGGTCGAGCGCGGCTACGGGGTCGCCGTGCACAACGGTGACCTGCAACGCCTGACGGGCCCGACCGGGCTGACGCGCGGCGCCCTGCGGGCCGCCCTGGCCCACCGCGACCGGCGGGAGGGCCGGGCGCTGCGGTTCCCGGGCCAGCGCACGCTGCGCGGTCGCTACGGGGTGTCGGACATCATCGCGTTCAGCGCGATCGAGGAGGTCCTGCCGCACGGCATCAAGAGCGTCGACGCCCGCGGCGACCTCCAGCCGTTCTTCGCCAACGGCCGACTGGTGCTCCAGGCCCGGTGACGGGGGTCGACCGGCACGCCGTCAGCCCGGGTGGGCGCCCGCGGTGCCCTTGAAGGCCATCCGGTAGTCGTCGCCGCACACGTCGCGAGTCGCCGTGGGCGCAGGGGTGCGACACCCCGGGTGACCCGGCGACCCGAACCCGGCCGGCGCCGGCCGGCTCGACCACCGGCGGCTCGACCACCGGCGGCTCGGACCCCGCGGACCAGGCCGGACTCGAACCGGCGTACTCCCTCCCGGAGGAGGGCGCGTCAACCACTGCGCTACCTGGTCCCGAGCCGGGCCGGAGTCGAACCGGCGTACTCCCTCCGAGCAGGAGGGCGCGACGACCACTGCGCTACCGGGCTCAAGGCGACAACCCTAACCATTCGGACCGCTTTTCAGACAGTGCCGCTAAGGTCTGCCGCGTGCGCGGGGTCGACTACTACGAGCTCCTCGGTATCGGTCGCAACGCGTCCGAAGCGGAGATCAGGTCCGCCTACCGCTCCCTGGCCAAGGTCATGCACCCGGACGCGGGCGGGTCCTCCGGCACCTTCCGCATGCTGCAAGAGGCATATGACACCCTGCGTGACCCGGCCCGCAGGCGCGACTACGACCGCGGCTGGACCCACACCCGGCCGGGCGCCCGACCGACCTCGCCGACCCGGCCGCCGCGCTCGGCGCGGACCGGGCGGGCGCGCAACCTCGGCGACGACCCCGACTTCGTACCTCCGAAGCCCGTGGTGGACCTCGGCGGCATCGCGTGGTGGCACCTGGTCGACGTGGGGCAGCGCGTGCGGTACGCGCCGATCGCGGGTCCCGGGCACGCGCCCGCGCTGGCCGCCGTGTGCGGCTGGGTCCTCCTGCTGCTGCCGGTGGTCGTGGTCGACTTCTCGCCGCTGGCGCTGGGCGCGTGGCTGCTCGTGGTGGCCGCCGCGGCGACCGCGGTGTTCCGGCTGGCCCGGCGGTACCTGCGGGCGGTGCGCGAGGACCAGGCGTTCGCGCGCGAGCACGACACCGCCGTGGTGCACGGGACCACCGACGACCGGGTCTGCGAACGCCTCACCGCCGACCTGCTCAACCGCTACCTGACCCGCCTGCCGGGCGCCCGCGTCTTCCACGGCCTGGCGTGGCCGGGGTCGGTGTTCGCCGACGTCGACCACGCCGTGCTGTGCGGGCGGCGGCTGGTGCTGATCGAGTCGAAGTCGTGGCTGCCCGGCCACTACGAGGCCGAGGACGACGGCGCGCTGTGGCGCAACGGCCACCCGTTCCGGGGCGGTGGCACGCGGTTGCCGCGCAGCCTGGCGGTGTACCGGAAGCTGCTGCCGTGGCTGGACATCCGCTGCGCCCTGCTGGTGCACCCGAGCCGGGCGGGCGCGGTGACCGCGGAGCAGCCGGCGGACGCCGTCGTCCCGCCGATGACGCCCGCCCAGTTCGTCGAGGAGATCGGCGACTGGCTGGCCGAGGACCCGGCCGCGGTGGACCGGGAGGCGTTGCGCCTGCTCCTCGACCAGGTCGTGCCGATCACCCGCGCCTAGCGGGCCCTCAGTAGACGCCCATCTCCCACAGCGAGTAGCCGTAGGGCGTGGCGCGCTGGAACGCGTACAGCTTCACGTACCGGGCGGTGGCGCGGACCGCCACCTCGTCGGTGCCGCCGTCGGCCGCGTAGTCCTCGTGGACCGTGGTCCACGTGGTGCCGTCGAGGGAGGTCTGGAGCTGGTACTGGCGCGCGTGCGCGGCCTCCCAGTCGAGCCTGATCCGGCTGATCGCCCGAGCCGAGCCGAGGTCGACCCACAGCGAGTGCTGGTCGGTGTGGGCGCTGCTCCAGCGCGTGGCGGGGTTGCCGTCGACCGCGTGGGCGGCCGGGTGCGCGGCGCTCTCGGTGGCCGTCGAGTGGGCGGGACGGCCCAGAGCCAGGTTGGCGCCCGGGTTCGGGGCGAGTTGCCCCTGGTTGACCACGCGGGGCGAGGCGTAGGTGGCGCGGACGGCGCTGTCGGGGTTGAGCGCCTTGTCGTCGAAGAACTCGGGCCAGGCCATGAAGTAGGTCCAGTCGGGCTGGGACGCGAGCTCCTGCGGCGACGGCACCCGGCCGACCTCGGCCAGGGCCAGCGGCTTGCCGTTCGCGATGGTCCTGAGGGTGTCGTAGTAGGTGGTGGAGGGCCAGAAGTCGTTCCACGCGTCGAGCGACACGACGTCCACGTAGTTCGCGCCGGGGTAGTAGTCGGCGATGCGGGCGGGGTCGAGGTCCTTGACGTTCCAGACCCAGGCCATGCCGGTCAGCCCGCGCGTGCGGACCAGGTGGTCGTAGGTGATCTGGTAGAGCTTGCGGCTGCCGTTCGCGCCCGGCCGGCCGCCCCACCACGCCCACGGGTCGTTCATCTCGTGCAGCGGCCGGAACAGCGGTTGCACGCCCGCGTCCAGCAGCTGCCGCAGGAACGGCACGGACTCGTCGAGGCGGGCCTTCCAGGCGTTGTTGAGCGCCGTGCCGCCGGTGACCAGCTGCGTCCACTGGGCGTCGGTGAGCCGGTCCCGCACGCCCGCGTCCCAGCCGCAGCTGACGCCGCGCGTGGGCGGGCAGACGTGCCAGGTCAGGGTGACCAGGGAGCCGTTGCGCCACTCGGTCTTGGCCTGGTCGACCATGCGCTGGCGGTTGTTCACGTCGTCCTGCGCGAACAGGAGGTCGCCGCCCCACAGGCCGGGGTAGACGCCGGTGATCGCGTGCACCTTGGCGGTGTGGCGGGCGGGGTCGGAGTTGGGCTCCTTGTTGTGCATACCGGTCACCGTGCGGGTGCCGCTGATGCGCTTCAGGTAGTCCACGACGGGAACGGGCGGTGGTGCCGCCGAAACCGGCGGCGTGATCGTGACCAGCAGCAGGACTGCCAGCAACAGGGCTGTGCGCACTGCTTCCTACCTTCCTCGAGGTGGCGGCCTTCGGAGGAACGGCGACGGTCTTCGGACCGTAGCGATTAACCGGTTAAGCAGTCAACCGTTCGGCCCATGTCCTTTTGCCTCCCGGACCGTTAGGTTTCGGCGGACCGGCGGGCGTGAGGAGCGGGATGAAGATCGACGTCTTCAACGAGATCCAGGACCCGCGCCCGTGGCGGGACGGCCACCAGGGCGCGCGGTTCGCCGAGGCCCTGGAGCAGGCGCGCCTGGCCGACGCCCTCGGCTACGGCTGCTGGTGGCAGGTCGAGCACCACGGCGCCGAGGAGTTCAGCCTGTCGTCCGCGCCGGAGCTGCTGCTGGCCGCGATCTCGCAGCACACGTCCCGGATGCGCCTGGGCCACGCCGCGGTCCTCGCCCCGGCCCGCTTCAACCACCCGATCCGGGTGGCCGAGCGGGCCGCGACCCTCGACCACCTCAGCGGCGGGCGGCTGGAGCTCGGGCTGACCAGGTCCACCGCCCCGGAGTGGCGCCTGTTCAACATCGACCCCGACGACGTGCGGCGGCAGGCGCAGCAGGCGTTCGAGATGATCCCCCGGATGTGGACGTCGGAGCGCTTCTCGCACTCCAGCGAGGACTTCGAGATCAACGACGTCCCCATCGTGCCCAAGCCGCTCCAACAGCCCCACCCGCCGCTGTGGCAGGCCGCCGCCAACCCCGCGTCGTTCGAGGAGGCGGGCCGCCGCGGCGTCGGTGTGCTGGGCACGACCATCTGGGAGTCGGTCGAGCGGGTGCGCCGGATGGTCGACCTCTACCGCTCGGCCGCCGCCGCGTGCACCTCGCCGGTCGGCGCCCGCGTCAACGACCAGGTCGCCTTCTTCACCTTCGTGCACTGCGCCGAGACCGACGAGCAGGCGATCCGCAACGGCGCCGTGGCCGCCGCCGCCTGGTACACCGTCAAGGCGCTGACGTTCTTCGAGGCGGCCGACGCGTTCGCGGAGAACATGCGCCACCAGGAGGAGCTGCTGAACTCCCCCGAGGGCGGCGGCCTGACCGGGGACTTCCTGCGTTCGGAAGCCGCCGCCGCGACCGGGCCGACGCAGGCGCAACTGGTCATCGGCCGGGTGCTGCGGGGCGAGGACGTGACGCCGGAGGAGATCTTCGAGGCGCTGAACGAGCAGGACTCGCTGATCGTCGGCAGCCCGGAGACGTGCCGGAAGAAGATGAAGGTCTACGCGGATCTCGGCATCGATCGCCTGATGACCTTCCACCAGGTCGGCGGGTTGAAGCACGAGGACGTCATGCAGAGCCTGCGGCTGGTCGGCGACCTGATCCCGGAGTTCGACCGGTGAGCGGGTGGCACACACGGAAGTCCCGCCGACTCCGCTGCCCGTGCCCATCACTCGAACTGCGCCTGCTCGGTCTCGTCGACGGCATCGCGAACACCTCGGCCCATGGCCTGCAGCACGAGTTCGGAACGGGGTGATCCCATGTCTTTCGCCAACCGACCCATCAGCTCCGGGTCGTCCAGGATGCGAAGCAACTCGGTGATGCCCTTGCCGTCGAGCAGAACCGGTATGTGCGACCCCAGGAGCCACGCTCCTGCTGGTGAGAGGTCGTAGTCGAACTTCTCGAACGCGTCGTAGTCCTCGCCGTAGAGCCGATCCTCGTACTTCCCGGACGAATACCACTCGATCATCGTCGCCAAGTCGAGCGCGTCACGGGTGTCGTCGCGATGGCGATCTCGCCAAGCGAAGATCTTCAGAAGCGCGAGCGCCGGGATCGACGGGATCCTGACCGTGACCCCGTCCGGCAGGAGCACCGTCTGCGCGGTACCCACCGCTTCGCGGAAACCGAGGACGTTCATCGCGTGGTCGTCGGGCCACGTGATCGTCCGGTCCTCCTGTTCTATGCCGCCGTAGGGCACCACATCGACCTCGGTGCCCTCGACGATGAACTTGTGCGCGCTGTTGCCGCACCGGTCGAGTTTCCGCACCAGGCTGCCGAATTCATCCCAGGAGCCGACCTCGGCCGCGATGTCGATGTCCCGGGTCTGGCGCTGGGGACTCCCGCCCAGCAGGTCGAACGAGATGAGCGAGCGGGCGGTCGCCCCCACGACCAGGTAGTGCACCCGCGCTTCGCGCGCCGCTTCATCGATTCGCGCCAGCACCTTGGCGGCCCGCAGGACCTCACAGTCGGTCGAGGCCCGCAAGTCGATCGTCACTGATCCTGATCCTGTCCGCGTGTTCACGCTGGCGAGGGTCGCCGGAGGCGAGGAGATCAGCGTAGATCAACGTGGACGGCACGATCCACGGCTGCCCTTCCACGGTCCAGAACCGTCGTCGCACGTGGATGTTGCCCGCTTGTTGTTCGGCGCGCACCAATCGACGCTTGCCGATCAGCGAGCGCGGCCGCTCGTCGGCGTAGAGGGTGAGGGTGGCCGGGATCAGGTGCGGGTCGAGGACGCTCGCACCGGCTTCCCCTCCCACCTGGACGTTGAACCGCGTCAACTCATCTTCCGAACCCCGCCACCACGAGATGTCCGGGGCCTCGAAGTCACCGAGGAACAGCGCTGGTGAGAGTCTTGTCGAATACGCCTCCGACCACCGGTTGAGCAGTTCTCCCGCCCTTGCCAACCTGCGTTCTCCCATCACCTCGTACAGGTAGCCCGCCTTGGCGAGATCGTCGACGACCGCCTGGGCCGTGCCGAGCGAGACCCCGCTGGCGCTCGCAAGCCCCCGCAGCGGCTTTCCGACCATCGACGGCCAGCTCAGCAGGACGAACCCGACCTGTAGACCCGCACGGCCGAACGCCTTGCTCCCGCGCGACGGGGAACCGCCGGTGCGCCCGCCCGCTCTGCGGCGCCCCCGGACGTCGATGAGCACGTCACCCCAGGCGATGTGGGCGTTGCCCGCCTCGTCGACGTAATCGATGCCCCGCTTGCGCAGCAGGTCCGCGGCCTGCTCGGTGATCGAGCGGGCGACGACCAGCGTGGGCAGCGAAGCGTGTGGGTGGAGGGCCGTCGCGAGCTCGGCCGGCACAGCCCGCGTGACCACGACGGCGTACGTCCGAGCCGCACCCGACGCCCGACTGACGCGGGCCACCACGTCAGCCTCCTCGTCCGCCTCCTCGTCCGCGGCGCGCCGACCCACCCGCACGTCGACCTCGAGGCCGAGCAGGTGCAGCCGCTCCCGCAGCTCGGCCGACGAGGCGCGCTCGTTCAAAATTCCTACATGTTCATTTTCGCTGAACATGTGTCAATCTTGAACGCAGGGGCGGGCAACCGCAAGTTCGCCCAGTTCAACAACATGGTCGACCCAGCTGATGGCAGGAGCACGGCAGCGCCGTGCTCGGTACACCCGGCGGAAATCTGAAAGTTCTTCGTCACCCTGGCCGTCCCCCTGCTGGTCACCGGCCTGGCTCCCGCCACCGCCCCGGCAACCTCCAGCTGCCCGGCCCCGAAGGCGGCAACGTGTCCACGGGCTGATCGCGGCCGGTTAGAGTCCCGGCGTGCAGCTGCCGGGACTCTCCGACCTCACCCCGCTGGGCCAGGGCGGGTTCGCCACCGTCTACCGCGCCCGCCAGGTGCAGCTGAACCGCGAGGTGGCGGTCAAGATCGACAACCGGGTGCTGCGGACCGAGCGCGACCGACGGCGCTTCCTGCGCGAGGCCCACGCCGCCGCCCGCCTCTCCGGTCACCCGCACGTGGTCTCGGTGCACGACGCCGCCTTCACCCCCGACGGCACCCCCTACCTGGTCATGGAGCTGTGCGCCGGTGGGTCGTTGGCCGATCTGGTGAAGCGTGAGGGGCCGCAAGCACCGGAACGGGTGCGGCGGCTCGGCACCCAGCTCGCGGACGCCCTGGCGGTCGCCCACGCGGAAGGCGTGCTGCACCGCGACATCAAGCCCGGCAACATCCTGCTCGACCGGTACGGCACCGCGAAGCTCGCGGACTTCGGCCTGGCCGCCCTGCTGGACGCCGAGGGCTCCAGCACCGTCACCCGCGACTCGCTGAGCCCCAGCTACGCCCCGCCCGAGGCGTTCGCGATGGCCCACCCGACGCCCGCCGCGGACGTGTACTCGCTCGCCGCCACCCTGTACGACCTGCTCGCGGGCAAGCCGCCGCGGCCGGTGCCGTGGCCCATCGAGTCGTTCGACCACCTCGGGGAGGTGCTGCGCTCCCCCGTGCCGCCGGTGCCGGGCGTGCCGCGCGACCTGCACGAGGCGCTGGTGCGGGCGCTGGAACCCGACACCGCGCACCGGACGCCCAGCGCCGCCCGCCTGCGGCAGGAACTCAGCGGGCGGGCTGCGTCGCACACGCCGCCGTACGCCGGCCCGAACACACCCCAGGCCGGCCCGAACACACCGCGAGGCATCCCGAGCGGGCCGCCACACCCGCGAAGCGGGCCGCCACAGGCCCCGCAGTACATCGCGCCGGCGTTCCCGACCTCACCCCCGCCGACCACCCGGCAGCCCTGGCCGCTCGTCCTCGGCGCGGCGGCGCTGGCCGCGGCGGTCGCGCTCGGCACGTGGTGGTGGACGACCAGGGACACCGGCGGAACCGCCGCGAGCAGCACCACCGACGTCACACCGGCCGCCGCCGACCCGCCGCCCCCGTTCCTCACCGGGTGCGACACGGGCTTCTGCGTCGCCGAACCCACCTGCTACCACGGCATCAACAACTTCGGCGGCCAACCCGCCACCGCCCGCCGCGCCGCCGACTGCTCGGTCGAGCACTTCTGGGAGGCGTTCGCGGGCGGTTGGCTGTCCGGGTCGGTGCCCGCGGTGACCAGCGACGACCTGGCGCGGGCGCCCGAGGTCGCGAACGTGTGCACGCCCGCGGCGATGAAGGCCAACACCCGGCCGACCGTGGACACCTCCACCTGGGAGATCACCGCGGTGGGCTTCACCGAGGGCGACCGCTCCCACTTCCACTGCCTGGCCTCCGAACCCGGGGCCGGTCAGGTGACCACGAGCGCCTTCGGCCCCTGAGCAACTCGACCAGCACCGCACTACGACATCCGTCGAAGTTCGACGAACCTCGTACCGTGGCCGCATCCGGCCGCGCGGCGATGAGGGCCTCTCACCCGAACGAGCGATAAACCACTTGCCCCGCTTCCTAGGGTTGACAGACGTGCGCGCCTACGCCCTCCTAGCGCTGGCCGGATTCCGCAGGTACTCCACCTACCGACAGGCGATGTTCGCCGGCATGGCGACCAACGTCGTCTTCGGCATGCTCAGGCTGGCCGTGCTGGCGGCGGCGGTCTCCTCGGGCCCGATCGCCGGCTACGACCTCGCCGCCGCCTCCACCTACACCTGGCTGGGCCAGGGCCTGATGGCGTTCGTCGTGCTGGGGGGCGACAGGCAGCTCTCCGAGCGCATCCGCACCGGTGACGTCGTGGTCGACCTCTACCGGCCCTGGCACCTCCAACTGGCCCTGTTCGCCGAGGACGTCGGCCGGGGCGCGTACGCGCTGGTGGTGCGGTTCGCCCCGCCGGTCGCCTTCGGCGCCCTGCTCTTCCCCTTCCGCTGGCCCGAGCCCGCCGCGGTCCCCGCGTTCGCGGTCAGCCTGGTGCTGGCCCTGACCACCAGCTTCGGCCTGCGGTTCCTGCTCAACGCCACCACGTTCTGGCTGCTGGACAACCGCGGCCTGCACGGCCTCTACACGCTGGGCACCTGGCTGCTGTGCGGCCTGGCCGTGCCCCTGGCGTTCTTCCCGGACTGGGCGCGCACCGCGCTGTGGTTCACGCCCTTCCCGGCCGTGCTCCAGGCCCCGATCGACGTCTTCCTGTCCGCCGCTCCACTGTGGACCACGCTGGCGCACCAGGCGTTCTGGGCGGTCACCGTGATGGCGGCGGGCCACCTGGTGCTGCAACGCGCCGTGCGCCGGGTGGTGGTGCAGGGTGGCTGAGCGCGTCTACCCGAGGCTGATCGCCGCGCGGCTGCGCGGCCAGGCGTCCTACCGGGCCTCGTTCGCCCTCCTGTGCGTCGCCTCCGCGCTGAGCCAGTTGGTGGAGCTGGCGGTCATCCTGGTCCTGTTCAACCGGGTCGACGCGCTGGGCGGGTTCTCCGTCGACGAGGTCGTCCTGGTGTACGCGCTGGCCGGTGTCGCGTTCGGCCTCGCCGACCTGGTCGCGGGCCAGTTGGACGAGCTGCCCACCCACCTCCGCACCGGCACGTTCGACGTCCTGCTGCTGCGCCCGCTGAGCACGCTGGCCCAGGTCATGGCCTCCGACCTGCACCTGCGGAAGATCGGCCGCACCCTGGCGAGCGCGGTCGTGCTGGTCTACGCGCTGGTCCACAACGACATCGCGTGGTCGCCGCTCACCGCGCCGCTCGTCCTGGTCGCGCCGATCAGCGGCGCGGTCATCTTCTCCGCCGTCTGGGTGATCGCCGGCTCGATCTGCTTCTGGCTGATCGACGGCCAGGAGCTGGCCAACTCCGTGACCTACGGCAGCAGCGCGTTCACCTCCTACCCCGCCACCGTCTACGGCCCGTGGCTGCGGCGCTTCTTCGCGTTCGTCGTGCCCGGCGCGTTCGTCGCCTACTACCCCGCGCTGGCCCTGCTCGACCGACCGGACCCGCTCGGCGGCCCCGCGCTGCTCGGCTGGGCGTCACCGCTGGTGGCGGCGGTCACCGCGGTCGTGGCGGGCCTGGTGTGGCGGTTCGCCGTCCGGCACTACCGAGGGACTGGATCATGATCGAGGTGCGGGACCTGCGCCGCGAGTTCACGCTCACCACCAGGACCGGCCGGTTCCGGCGGGAGAAGCGCGTGGTGCGCGCGGTCGACGCGGTGAGCTTCGACGTCGCCGCGGGCGAGGCGGTCGGCTACGTCGGCCCCAACGGGGCGGGCAAGTCGACCACCATCAAGGTGCTCACCGGCATCCTGGTGCCGACCTCCGGGCACGTCCGGGTGTCCGGTGTGGACCCGTCGCGGTCGCGCCGCGAGCTGGCCCGGCGCCTCGGCGTGGTGTTCGGCCAGCGCAGCCAGCTCTGGTGGGACCTGCCCCTGCGGGACAGCTTCGACCTGCTGCGGGCCGTCTACCGGGTGCCGGGGCCCGACCACGCGCGGCGGCTGCGGGAGTGCGCGGACCTGCTCGACCTCGACCCGTTCCTGGACACCCCGGTCCGCCAGCTGTCCCTCGGCCAGCGGATGCGCGGCGAGGTCACCGCCGCCCTGCTGCACGGTCCCGAGCTGCTGGTGCTGGACGAGCCGACGATCGGGCTCGACCTGGAGTCCAAGGAGCGCCTGCGCGAGTTCCTGGCCGAGCTCAACACCCGGCGCGGCACCACCCTGCTGCTCACCACGCACGACCTGGACGACATCGAGCGGCTGTGCCCGCGGCTGGTCGTCATCGACCGGGGCACCGTGCTGGCCGACGGGCCGCTGGCGGCGCTGCGCGCCGAGGTGGCACCCGAACGGGTGCTCGTGGTGGACCTGGAGCGGCCGGTGGCCGAGCTGACCGGGCTGCCGGGCGTGACCTCGACCAGGGCCGAGCTGAACGGGATGCGCCACCACCTGGTGTTCCGCCGGGCGGAGACCACCGCGGCGGCGCTCATCGCGGCCGTCGCGGCGCGCACCGAGGTGCACGACATCTCCGTGGAGGAGCCGGAGATCGACGACGTGGTGCGGCGCCTGTACGCGCGCCGGTAGAGGGGGTCTCGCCCACATCGGTAGAGTCGGGCGAAACGGTCACCGCCCAAGACGGTCACCGCCGAAGAACGGGAGCCACTCATGCGCGCAGGTCGTCCGATCGCCACCCTCGTGCTGGCGCTGGGCCTCGCCGGCGCGGTCTCCGGGTGCGAAGCCGTGCAGAGCGCACAGGACACGGCCAACCAGGTCGGCCAGGCCGCCGACAAGGCGCAGCTGTGCATCGACGCCCTCAAGCTGGCCGGTTTCACCCCCGACGCGACCGACCCGCAGAAGGCCCTGGAGGAGACCCAGCAGAAGGCCCAGGAGCTGAACGACCTCGCCGCCAAGGCGGGTGACGCCACGCTCAAGGACGCCATCGACGGCGTGGCGGGCACCATGAACCAGGTGACCCTGGAGGACCTGAGCCCCGCGAACATCGCGACCTGGTCGCAGCAGAAGCTGGACCAGGTGGCGAAGCTGTCCACCGCCTGCGCCTGAGCGGAAGAACCACCCTGTCGGTACCTTCGGAACAGTCCTACGCTGTGACGCACCGGAGGTGTTGCAGATGTACGCGACCGTAGGTGACCGGTTGCACGTCCACAGCCGCGCGGTGGGCCTCGACGAGACGATCGGCGAGATCCTGGAAGTGCGCGGTTCCCGGGGTGCGCCGCCGTACCTGATCCGCTTCTCCGACGGGCACGAAGGGCTGGTCTACCCCGGCCCGGAGAGCCTGGTGGAGCCGCGGGTCCCCGAATCGCCCAGGCTTGAGGACGCGACCCCGGCGCGGTAGGCGGCGCCGGGGCGGCACGGCGGGGCACGACCCCCACCGCGCGAACCCGCCCGCGCCCGGGGTCGGCTGTCCGAAGTGGACCCGACGGCCCCGCCGCGGTGGCCCCGCCCGGTGCTCCTCCCCGAAAGGCACGCGCCCGATCAGCTGAATCCAGGCCCGCGCGCTGTCGCTCGTTCGTGTGGAGTTCGGGTCGGGCCGGCCGGGGTTCACCCACCACCTGGGAACGCTCCCAGCCCGCCCTGGGACCAGGCGCCCCCGGAGCCGCCCGCGACCCGGCCTAGCCGAGGATGGTGGCCACCAGCTCGTCGGCCAGCTCGGGCGACGCGGCGGCGATGCCCGACCACCGGCGGGTCAGGTCCAGGTCGAAGGTCAGCGGCCGGCCGTGCAGGTCCAGCAGCACACCGCCGGCCGCGGGCACCGTCACCAGGGCCGCGATCAGGTCCATCAGCCGGTGGGTGTCCGAGCCGGGGTCGGCGAACGCGTCCACGGCGCCCTCCGCGACCAGCATGGTCTCCAGGCACGTCGTGCACAGCACGCGGACCCGGTCGGCCTGGTTCGACACCCGCAGCCAGGCTTCCTCGGTGCCGCGCTTGGGGCGCAGCAGGCACACGTTCGCGCCCTTGAGCGCCTTGCGGCCGGTGGTGCGGAACGGCGTGGGCTCGCCCACCCTGGCGTGCCAGGCGCGGCCGGTGTCGAACCACACCGTCAGCGCCTCCACCGGCTGGTCGTCCACCACGAGGGCGCCCGCGAAGCACGACAGCGGCACGCCCGTGGCGGCGTTGGCGGACCCGTCCACCGGGTCGATCACCAGGGTGACGGCGGAGCCGTGGTCGAGGAACCCGGCCTCCTCGGACAGCAGGTTCGCGCCCGCGCCCCTCGCCGCCTCCGCGATGGCGTCCTCCACGATCGCGTCCACGCGCATGGTCGGCGTCCCGTCCGCGCCGTCGGCGATCTCCTCGCGCAGCTGCGCCCGGGTGAACTCCCCGCGGGCGCCGCCGTAGGCGCGGGCGGCGGCGCGGGCGGTCGCGGCGAGCGCCGGGTGGACGTCGGCGGGCAGGTCGGGCGCGGGGACGGGCCAGGTGTTCATGCCCTCAACATGCCACGGGAGGGCCACCCGCGGGTGGCCCTCCCGTGTGGCGCCGCTCCTAGATGAGGCCCAGGGCCTGCACCGCGTCGCGCTCCTCGACCAGCTCGGCCACGGAGGCGTCGATGCGGCCGCGGGAGAAGTCGTCGAGCTCCAGGCCCTGCACGATCGAGTACCTGCCGTCCTTCACCGTCACCGGGAAGGAGGAGATCAGGCCCTCCGGCACGCCGTAGGAGCCGTCGGACGGCACGGCCATCGACACCCAGTCACCCTCGGCGGTTCCGTTCACCCAGTCGTAGACGTGGTCGATCGCCGCGTTGGCCGCCGACGCCGCCGAGGACGCGCCGCGCGCCTCGATGATCGCCGCGCCGCGCTTGGCGACGGTCGGGATGAAGTCGTTCTCCAGCCACTGCTGGTCGTCCACCGCCTCGGCGGCGACCCTGCCGTTGACCTCGGCGCGGAACAGGTCGGGGTACTGGGTCGCCGAGTGGTTGCCCCAGATCGTCATCTTCTTGATCTCGGTCACCGACACGCCGAGCTTCTTGGCCAGCTGCGACAGGGCGCGGTTGTGGTCGAGGCGGGTCATCGCGGTGAACCGCTCGGCCGGCACGTCGGGCGCGTGGCGCTGGGCGATCAGGGCGTTGGTGTTGGCCGGGTTGCCGACCACCAGCACGCGCACGTCGTCCGCCGCGCCGGCGTTGATCGCCTCGCCCTGCGGCTTGAAGATGCCGCCGTTGGCCTCCAGCAGGTCGCCGCGCTCCATGCCCTTCGCGCGCGGGCGGGCGCCGACGAGCAGCGCCACGTTCACCCCGTCGAAGGCGGTCTTGGCGTCGTCGGTGATGTCGATGCCGGACAGCAGCGGGAACGCGCAGTCGTCCAGCTCCATCGCGGTGCCCTCGGCGGCCTTGACGGCCTGGGGGATCTCCAGCAGGCGCAGGCGCACCGGTACGTCGGCGCCCAGCAGCTGGCCGGAGGCGATGCGGAACAGCAGTGCGTAGCCGATCTGGCCGGCCGCACCGGTGACGGTCACGTTCACGGGCGTGCGGGTCATGAGCCTTCCCGGATGTCGTGGCTTGGAGTCCTCGGGCATGACCACTAGGCAGGCTGACCTGTCAGCGGCGGTCTCTACACCGGGACCGCGGCGCCGGGCGGGTTGCCCGGCAGGTCGGAGGTTACCAACTGGCGAACGATGACAAGGTGTGACAGTGGACATCATCGGCGAGGACTACTCGGACGCGGTCCTGTACGGGCAGCGGTGGGAGGGCCGGGCGTTCGTCCGGTGCGATTTCACCGAGGCGGACATGCGGGGCCTGGTGACCTCCGGCTGCACCTTCACCGAGTGCACGTTCGACCGCACCGACCTGGGCGAGTCGTCGCACCGGGCCTCGGCGTTCCGCTCGTGCCGGTTCCGGCGGACCGTGCTGGCGTCGGCGGCGTTCGCCTCGTGCACGTGGCTGGGCTCGGTGTTCATCGACTGCGGGCTGCGGCCGATCACCCTGGAGGAGACGGATCTCACCCTGGCCGGCCTGACCGGCGCCGTGCTGCGCGAGGTCTCGCTGCGCGGTCTGCGGCTGCGCGAGGCCAACCTGGAGGACGCCGACCTGCGCGAGGCGGACCTGCGCGACGCCGACCTGACCGGCGCGCGCCTGCGGAACTGCCGCCTGGAGGGCGCCGACCTGCGCGGGGCGCGCCTGGACGCCGACGGACTGGTCCAGGCTTCGCTGCGCGGTGCGCGGGTGGACGTGGACACGGCCCTGGCCTTCGCCGCCGCCCACGGCCTCCAGCTGACCTGACGCGAACGTTGAACTCACCCGTCCTGAACGTACGACACGGTGGTCCCGAACGTACGACTCGCGCGCGAGTCGAACACCCAGACCTCGCGAGTCGTACGTTCAGGCCGGGCGAGTCGTACGTTCGGGACCCCCGAGTTGAGCGTTCGGGTCAGTGGAGGGGGGCCTCCTGGTTGGCCACCTCGACCAGGACGCCGTCGGCCACCATCTCGTCGACCGTCTTGGGCAGGAGGTAGGCGGTGCCGCCGCCCGGCTGCTCGAACCACGGCACGGCCACGCCGGTCAGCACCTCGACCGGGCGGCGCAGCCGGTACACCCGGTACGGGCGGTTCACCCACGACGGCACGAGCGAGCGCTGCGGGAACGGGGTGCCGGCCACGTAGACCAGGTTGCCCGAACCGTCGCCGAAGCGGTCGACCTCGACGCCCGCGGGCAGCTCGACCATCTTCTTCTGCCGGAACAGGGTGAGCGGCGGTTCGCCGTTCATCGGGCTGATCGGCCACGAGCGCGTCGGCTTGGCCTCCGCCTGCGGGGCGGAGGGCTGGACCGGCGGCTCGACCGGCGGGCGCGGACCGGGTGGCCCGGGACGACGCGGCGGCTCCTCCCGGAACCCGTTGTTCATCGGCGGGCGCGGGCGCTGCTGGGGCGGCATCGGTGGCGGCGGGGGCAGCGGGTTCGGGCGCGGGGCGCGGCGGTGGGTGAGGACCAGCTTGCCGACCAGGTAGGCGGCGGCGTCCTCGACGCGGTCGAAGCGGACCGGGTTGGTGGGGCCGTGGTCGAACCACGACACCTCCCAGTGCTGGCCCTCGGTGCGCAGCAGCCACGTGCGGTCGGTGGGCTCGCCGCCGAACCGGTAGGCGGCCGGGGGCATGTCCAGCTCGTCCAGCGCGCGCCGGATGCCGGCGAGCTCCCGCTCCTCCTCCGGCGTGACCTGGCGGGGCTCGACCACCACCGGGGGCGGGGGCGGCGGGGTGGGCGCGGCCTCGCGGAACGGCTGGGGCTGGGCAGGGGCGGCCTCGGTGAAGCGGTCGGGCACCGGCACGGCGAACTGGTCCGACGCCTGCGCACCGAACTGGCCCGGCGCCTGCGCACCGAACTGATCCGGTGCCTGAGGACCGAACTGGTCCGGCGTCGGCACGGCGAACTGGTCCGACTTCGGCGTGGCGAACTGGTCCGACAGCTGGGCGGTGAACTGGTCCGGTGCCTGAGTGCTGAACTGGTCCGGGGCCTGAGTGCCGAACTGGTCCGACGTCTGAGTACCGAACTGGTCCGGGGCCTGCGCCGCGAAGCGGTCCGGCTCCTGCGCGGCGAACTGGTCCGGCTGGTCCCGGTCCGCGAACGGCGGCGCCTGCTCCATGAACCGGGTCGGCTCCTGCGCGGCGAAGCGGTCCGGCTCGTCGTCGAAGCGGTCCCGGCCCTGGTCGGCGAACCGGTCCGGCTCCTGCGCCGCCGCCGCGAAGTGGTCCCGGTCGGCGAACCGGTCGGGCTCCTCGGCGGCGAACCGGCCCGGGTCCTGGTCCGCGTGCGGAACGGGCGCGGCCTCGGCGAACCGGTCGGCGGGCTCCTCGGCGCGGTCCTCGAAGTCGTGCTGGTCGCGGTGGTCGTCCGGGCCCTCGGCGGGCGAGGCGCCCGGCGCGTCGAAGGGCTCGTCGTCGTCGGCGCGGCCCTGGTCGTACAGCTCCTGGTCGACCTCGAACTCGGCGGTCACCTCGTCGGGCGCCGGGGCGGGCACCTCGACGACCTGCTCGGGCTCCTCGCGTACGGGGTCCTCGGCCGGCACCGCCTCGACCTCGGCGGTCTCCTCGGTCGGCGCGGGCTCCGGCTCCTCCTCCGAGAACGGGCTCCACGCCTGCGTGTCACCGGCCTCCCGCTCGTACGCGGCGGGCGCGAACAGGTCCATGCCGTCCACGTAGGACTCGCGCCGGTACCGGTCGTCGATGACCGGGCCGTCCTCCTCGAACCGCACCCTGTACGGCGGGCCCTCCTGCTCGTACTCGCCCGACCCCGCCTCCGGCTTGCCGCCGGTCGGGTTCGCCGTCCCCCCGACGTCGCCCCGCCCGCCCGGCTCGTCCAGCAGCTCCGGCAGCGCCGCCGCCACCGTCGCGCCCACCTCCACCGGGGGTTCGGCGGCCGGGTCCGGCGGCTCGGCCACCGGTAGCGCGGTGCCCTGCGGCGCGGCCGGCGCGCCCAGGTTGGCCGCGGCGGCGACGCGCGCCTCCTCGGTCACCTCCGGCAGCACGAAGTCCTGCGCCTTGGCCCGCTCCACCAGCTCCGGCTCCGGCGGCACGCCGTAGGCCCGCAGGTAGTGGCCGACCGCCGCGGGCCAGATCCAGTGCCCGTCGGTCTGGAACGCCACCGGCACCACCTGCGGCGCGTCCGGGTTCAGCACGTCCGCGTCGAACCCGCGCCCCACCACCGCGACCGGCGCCCGGTCCAGGTAGCTCAGCAGCAGGTCGCGGTCCTCGTCCGCCACCGGCGGGCGGTTCACCGACGGCCGGCCGCCGGGACCCGCGCCGTCGAACACGCGGGCCGTGCGGAACGCGCGCGCCGGCGGCGCCTGCTGGAGCCTGCGGCGCAGCCAGTCGGGCACGTTGTCGTCCGTGCGCGGGAAGAACCGCATCTCGTCCACGTACGCCTGCGGCGGCGGCGCGGTCTGCCACGAGGGCTCGTTGCGGTCGAAGTCCAGGTTGTAGCTGGACGGGTGGTCGAGCTGGTAGCGGGCGTTGGACCAGCTACCGCGACCCTCCCGGTACATGCCCGCGCGCAGCCGCGCGAACAGGTTGCCCACCTCCTGGGGCGGGGACCACGCGCGCAGGTTGCCGTCGGTCGACCGGACCTCGGCGATCAACTCCGAGTACCGACCGGTGGCGCGGTACTCCGCCGTCACGTGGCGCCACTCCTCGGGAGCGGCCCGCATCAGCGTGAGGCCGATCTGCTTGACCAGCGCATCCTGCTCGGTCGGGTTCAGCGGCTTCAGCTCGGACACGTGCACCATCTTCCCCCGCGACCCACCGTGCTCGCACGGCACCCCGCTGGGCCGAACGGACCAATGACGTCTTCCCGCCCCGTCAGACCCTCGGCGGCGGCGGCTGGGTGGTGACCTCGGGCACCTCGACCAGGCTCCCGTCGGCCAGCAGGTCCGCCACCGACACCGCGAGGAAGTACCCCGTGCCGCCGCCGGCCTGACCGAACCACGGCACCGCGACGCCCACGAGCGCGGGCACGGGCTTCCGCACCCGGTACACGTGGTAGCGGCGGTTCAGCCAATCCGGTGGCAACGACCGGTTGCCGAACATGGTGCCCGCCGCGTAGACGAGGTTGCCGGACTCCGGGCCGAACCGGTCCAGCTCCGCGCCCACCGGCAGCACCACGGGCTCGCGGTCGCGGAACAACGACAGCGGCGGCTCGTCGGGCAGCGGCTGGATGTCCGGCACCGGCCGCACCGCCCCCGGTCCCGCGGCGGCCTGCCCGGCGGCCCGCGCCTGGTCCTGGTCCGGGCGCCACAGCAGCTCCGCGAGCAGCACCTTCGCCGCGTCCACGGCGTGCTCGTACACGCGCGGCCTGCCGCTCGGGCCGCGGCTGCCGTCCCAGAACTGCACCTGCCAGCCGGACCGGCCGGGCGCGGGCTCGATCACCAGCGCGTCCGGCTTCGGCTCGACGATGCCGTACTCCTGCTCGCCCACCCCGAAGTGGTCGAGCCGCGCCTTGAGCTGCTCCAACGCCCGCCGGTCGGCCTCGGAGACCTCCCGCGGCCGGTACTCGGGCAGCTCGGCGCCCGGCCGCTGCCCGGTGGCCACCGCGGTCGCGGCGCGCTCGGCCTCCGGGGAGACCTCCGGCACGACACCCCCGTTGTCGCGGACGTGCTGCACGAGCTGCGGCACCGGCGGCACGTGGTGGTGGCGCAGGTAGTAGGCCACCGCGCCGGGCCACACCCACGTGCCGTCGGTGTGGAAGGACAGCGGCACGGCGGGCGTGGCGTCCGGCCGGAACACGTCCGTGCCGTAGGACCGGGCGGCCAGCACGACCGGCGCGCCCTCCAGGTAGGCCAGCACGTCGTCCAGCTCCTGCGGGTGCACCGCCGGCCGGTCCTGGAACCGGCCCTCGGCGCCGTCGAACACCGGCGCGGCGAAGATCAGCCCCGGGTCGATCCGGGCGGCCCCCACCTGCTCCGGCGCGACCAGGCCCGCGCGTTCCCGCAACCACTCGGGCAGCGCGTCGTCGTCACGCGGGTAGGTCTCCAGCTCCTCCAGGTGGTGCTCACGGGAGGGCGGCCGGGTCCAGTCCGGCTCGTGGTCCCGGTCGAACTCCGCCGAGTAGGTGTCCGGGTGCACGAGGTGGAACCTCATCGAGAACCACGTGCCCCGCCCCGGCCGCGCCATGCCGTCGCGCAGCTGCACGAAGAACGGCAGCGCCTCCGCGGGCAGCTCCCACTCGAACGACGAGCCGTACAGGGTCAGCCCGGAGACCTCCGCCTCCAGGTGGCCGCCGACCATCCGGAAGTCCACCCACAGCTGCTCCCAGTCACCCGGGAGGCGCTGCACGAGCAGGGTGGTGACCGAGCCGAGGATCGCGTTCTGGTCCTCGACGTCCAGCTGGGGGGCGGTCATGCGTTCTGCTCCTCGGTGCTCGCCTCGACGAGCTTGGCGCGCAGCCAGTCGGGCGTGTAGGCGTCGTCGCGGGGGAAGACCCGCAGGTCCCGGGCGAAGTCGGCGGCCGGGACCGGCGGGTCGAACAGCGGGTCGTGGTCGAAGTTGTAGGTGATGTCGATCCGGGCCGGCGCGTTGACCACGCACCGGGCCGAGAACCACGTGCCCCGGCCCGGCTGGTGCAGCACCTGCCGCATCTCCTGGAACGCCGCGGCCAGGCCCTCCGGCGGGAACGCCTCGGGCGTGCTCCGGTCCGGCATGTACACCGTCATCGCCACGTCCTGCACGGCCACCGTCATCCGCACCAGCACGTCGATCCGCCGGAAACCACCCGGAGCAGCGTCCAGCAGCAGGCCGCCGATGTGCTGGAGCAGCTCGTCGTGGCGCTGCTCAGAAGTCGGCCGGCCAGAGGGCTGCGTTGTGCTCATTCGGGTAGCTCCTGACGTAGATCCCGGTCGTGCCGTCGTCGAGCGTCACGCGCCAGCGGGTCTGGTACGTGTGGGGGTGCCGCTGGAGCGGGTCCCGCAGTGCGAACGTGTCGATGATCTCGACCGTACCGCCGGCTTTGAGGAACGCCGCGCGGTCCCGCTCCATGCGGTGCCAGGTCTCCTCCGTGACGAACGCCGGGCGCTCGTTGCCCTGGTTCTGGTCGCGCTGCTGGCTCGACTGGTTGGCCGCCTCGCCGGGCCCGCCGGTCTCGTTGCCCTGGTGGTGGCCGCCGTCGGACAGCTTGCGGCCGTTCGAGTCCACCTCGCCGTGGGTGCCCACGTCGAGCTGCGCGGCGCTGTCGCGGCGGATCGCGCCGCCGGAGGACAGGTCCGGTCTGCCGGTCGTGGCGACCGTCTCGCCGTCGCCGTTGGTGCGGCCGCGCCACGAGTCGTCGTCGGCGACCAGCACCGCGTTGGGCAGCGGGTTGTTCAGGTCGGGGCTGAACGGCCGGAACGTGTGGACGTGCGAGGTCGCGCCGTCGTCGCCGGTCTGGAAGGTGCCGTAGCCCTGGCCCCTGTGGTCGTCCAGCACGAACCGGGTGTTCGGCGGCAGGTCGGCGCGGGCCGAGAAGGGGTCCCGGTTGTCGTACGGGCGCGACACGGCGTCGTGCTGCTGCCGCGTCCAGCCGCTGGTGTCACCGCCGACCACCGTCACCGAGTACTGCCACTCGCCGTTGACCTTGGTGCGCTCCACGGCGAGCCGGACCTCGCCGTTGGCCGGGGCGGGCCAGGTGGTGGTGGGCTGCTCGGCCTTGCCCAGGCCGTAGAAGCCGTCGGAGGTGATCTGCGCGTGCGCCGGGGCCTGGGTGATCTCGTTGTTCACCCGGCTGCGCTGGCCGGAGTGGGTGTCCTCGAACACGACGTGGCCGGACTCGTCGGTGAGGAACCGGCCGCGGTGCTGGCCGTGCTCGTCGGAGACGACGTACTCGGTGCTCGGGTCGTGCAGCTGGCCGGGCCGGCTGAACGGCTCGCCCTGCCTGAGGTCGGTGACCGGGGTCTGCCTGGTCGTGGTCGGCTCGGTGCGCTCGACGGCGGTCTGCGGGTGGCCGTCGGCGTTGGTGGTGAACTCCTGGTGCAGCGGGCCGCGGTCGACGTTGTAGTTCACGCCCCGGCCGGCGTCGGTGACCTCGGGGTTCCGGGTGTCGTCGGGCAGGTGGTCCGGCGCCTCGACCCACCGGGGCAGGCCCGTGGCGTCGGTCTGCACCGTGCCCCGGTAGACCCCGTCGGTGTCGTAGACCTCCAGGCGGGTGTCCGGCGGGAGGTCGGTGCGGGCGGTGAACGCCTCGCCCGGCTTCGGCGACAGCGGGTGGTTCGCGTCGACGACCTGGCGGCCGTTGGCGGGTTCGGGGATCGGCTCGATCGGCGTGGTGCGCTCGATCGGGACGACCCGGTCACCGATCCTGACGGTGTCCTGGGTGGTGGCCCGGGTGCCGTCCGGGTTGGCCACGAACACGTCGTGCCGGTGGCCGACCTCGACGCGGTAGTGGGCGTTCGGCGCGGGGTGCTTGACCTCGGGGTTGTCGCCGTGGCGGGTGTTGGGCGCGACGGCGTCCACGTAGACCCGGCCGTTCGCGTCCACGTGGATCGTGGTGCGCGGGGCGCCGTCCTCACCCAGGACGGTGATCCTGGTGTTCGGGGGCAGGTCCTGGCCGCTGCGGAAGTACGACTCGTCGTCGCGCAGGCGGACCTCGCGCTCGTGGGCGGTCTGCGGCGCCTCCCACGGCTGCTGGACCTGCGGCTCGATGTCCTGGCGGCCGCGGTGGGCCTGGTCGTCGGTCGCCAGGTCGCCCCTGGGCTCGTGGCCCGGCGGCATGCCGTGCTCACCGACCGGGGTGGAGGTGCCGTCGGGCTCGAACGCGTGCCAGCCGCCGTCCGGCGGGATCTTCGGGCCGCCGGTCTCGGTGGGCGAGCTGGCGTAGAGGTTGCCGTGCTGGTCGGACCAGGCGAGGGTGTCCGGCGCGATGACGCGCTGGCCGGTCTCGCGGGCGACGTGCGCGGCGAGGCTGTTCTCCCCGCCCGCGCCCGCGTCGCAGCCGACGAGCACGAGCGGCCGGCCCGCCAGGTCCGGGTGGTTGTTGATCAGCTCGACGAGTTCGGCGCGGGTGTAGTGCGTGTCGCCGACGCGGACGCCGTCGCCGTCGGTGTGGATGTCCAGCACCACGTGGTCGTCGCCGCGCGGGATGCGGTCGGACAGGTCGCGCAACCGGTCCTCGGTGTGCAGGGCGACGCCCGCCTCGGTGGCCTGGCTGTTGCGGATGGCCTGGTCGACGCGCTGGGAGACCTCACCCAGCGGGATCGGGCCCCGGTGGGCGACCGGGCCGAGGTCGGGGTTGGGCAGGACGCCCGGCGGGTCCGCGGGGGTGTGGCCGTCGAACGCGCCGTCCCGCGCGTCCGCGACCGTGGCGGTGTCGGGCCGCAGGACGGTCCCGTCGGCGCCGAACGTGCCGAAGTCGGGCGCGAGCACCCGCCCGTCCGCGGGTGGCACGTCCACCTCGTGCAGGAGGCCCAGGTCGATCAGGCGCTGGACGCTCATCTTGCCCGTGTTCGGGTCGACGAGGTCCGGGGTGGCGACCGGCTGGAGCTGGCGCGCGCCGCCGTCCTGGTCGAACGCCGGGGCGACGCGGGACAGCTCGACGGTGAGCGGGGCGTCCAGGACGTAGACGTGGTAGCCCTTGCCGAGGCTGTCCGGCATGATCGCGCGCTCGCCGAAGCCGTACGCCTGGCCGTCCGGGCGCAGCGGGGACAGGAAGTCGCCGCCGGGGTGGCCGAACCGGTCGAGCACGGTGCCCGCGGGGAGCTCGACGACCACGCGCGGGCCGTCCGCGCCCTGGTTGGCGGGCCAGGCGATGCTGCCGTCCGGGTTGGAGTGCGCCTGGACGAAGTCGGTGTGGTTCCCGTGGGGGCCGTAGGGCTGGTAGTCGGGTTCGACCAGGGCGGCGGCGCGCTGGTCGTAGGTGCCGACGGACTGGTCGTGGGGGCCCGTGCTGTCGTGGACCGAGTGGTAGGGGCCGTCGTGGGAGAAGCCGGGGACGACGCCTGCCGGTTGGCCCCAGGTGTTCTTGTGGGGGAACGGGTCGGTGGTGCCCGTACCGGGGTCGGTGGTCGTGCTCGGGTCGGCGGGCCACTCGTGGCTGGATGCCGGGGAGTGCTCGTCGCCGGGGGTGCCGGTGAGGTCGGCGGGCCCGTCGGGCGTGGTGCTGTCGGGGACCGGGCTGTCGGGTGCGGTGCTGTCGGGTGCGGTGCTGTCGGGTGCGGTGCTGTCGGGGGTCGGGCCGTCGGTCGGCGTGGACCCGTCCGGGGTCGGCGCGGGAGCCGGGGTGTCCCCACCCCGGGGTGCGGGACCGTCGGCACGCGGCGGAGCCGCCGGCGCGTCGGTGCCGCGGGAGGCGGGCGCGGGACCCTCCGTGCGCGGTGACGTGGTCGGCGCGTCGAACCGGGACGGGGCAGCGGGACCACCCGGTTGCGGACCGAAGCCACCGGGTTGAGGACCGAAACCACCCGGTTGGGGCGTGATCGGAGGCTGAGCGGTCGGCGGCTGGACCGGTCCGCGCTGCTCGGGCAGGGAGGCGGGTGCCACGTCCCGGAACGGCTGGACCGGTGCGCCGGTCAGCGAACTCGCGCTGACCGCGTCGGTCCCGCCGACGTCGTGGCTCGCGCCGGAGGTGGAATCGTCGAAGTACCCGGAGGACGGCGCGACAGGACCACGCCCGCCGCCACCGCCGCCACCCGCGGGAGCGCCACCGGGCGGCGGCATGAGCCCACCGGCGCCACCGGCCATCGGCGCGCCGGAGCCGGGTGCGGGCGCGGGAGCAGGTCCGCCGGTCGCGGGAGCCACGCCCCCGGCCGGGGGCGCTGCCGGAGCGACACCGGCGGTGGGAGTGGCACCGGGTACGGCGCCGGACACGGGGCCGGCGGTCGGCGCCGGACCGGCGGAGGGGACTCCCCCGGCAGGCGTTCCGGCACCGGGCACCCCGCCGGGCGTCGGTCCACCGGGCGTCGGACCACCCGGTACAGCCCCGCCAGGCACGGATCCGCCGGGCACAGCGCTTCCGGGCAGAGGGTTGCCGGGCACAGCGCTACCGGGCACAGCGCTACCGGGCACAGGGCCGCCCGCGCCTGGCGTCGAACCACCCGGAGTCGGGCCACCGGGCGTAGAACCGCCGGGAGTCGAGCCATTGGCGGTCGGACCACCCGGCGTTGAGCCGCTGGGCGTAGAACCGCCGGGAGTCGAGCCGTTCGCCGTCGAACCACCAGGCGTAGAACCGCTCAGGGCCGAGCCGTTCGCCGTCGATCCGCCAGGCATGGAGCTACCAGGCATGGAGCTACCAGGCGTAGAGCTACCAGGCGTAGAGCTACCAGGCGTAGAGCCGCCGGGAGCAGAGCTGCCGGGGTTCGAGCCGCCAGGCGTAGAGCTACCAGGCGTCGAGCCACCAGGCATGGAGCCACCGGGCATACCCCCACCAGGCGTCGTCCCGACAGGGGACGGCCCAGCGGGAGCAGGCCCAGCGGGAGCAGGCCCACCCAGCGCGGTCCCACCGGCAGCGGGACCACCGATCACCGGCCCACCAGGCCGCGCCCCGGGCGTACCACCCTGACCGGGCGTGAAAGCCGACCCACCGGGCACCGACCCACCGGCCGGCACCCCACCGGGCGTCCGACCGGCACCCCCGCCGGGAGCGGGCGCGACACCACCCGGCACCGCACCACCGGCGGGCGCCCCACCACCGAGCCGACTGCCGATGGAGGGAGTTCCACCCCCACCGGGCGAGGTCGGCGGCGAAGCCCCACCGGACCGCCCACCGGGCGCCCCGGTGAACGCCGAGGGCGAGGCCGGAGCACCACCACCGGGCGAGGAGTCCCCGATCGGGGGCGGCGCGCTGACCACCGGTCCGGGCGCGGGCGGCGCCGCCACCGAGGACGACGACGTCGTCCCGCCGGGCAACCGGTCCAGCCCGTCCCTGCTCACCGAGGGCCCACCGGGCGTCGCGGCCGGCGACCCGGGCGTCGGACCACCGGGCGTCGGACCACCCACGGAGGGCGGCGGAGGCACCGGACCCAGGTTCGGCGGCCCGCCGTCCGGCCCACCGGGGTTCACCCGCGGCGGCTCGACCGACAGTCCGTCCTTCGCCCCGCCGATCCCACCGGACACCGCACCGGCGGACGCGCCCATCAGCACGTCCCGCGCCGAGATGTCCTGCCCCAGCACGGCGGCCGTGCCGATCGTGGACACCATGCCCTCGACCGCACCGCGGCCGGCGCCGGCCGCGATCTGCCCGGGCAGCCCGCCGCCCTGGAGCTTCACGCCACCGGACAACCCGCCGACCAGGCCGGACACCACGCCCGAGACGGCCGCCTCGGTCGTCTTGCCCCAGTCCCACGACGTCCGGTCGCCGCGCGCCACCTGCACGAGCTGGATCGCCGCGTCGATGCCGACGGAGATCGCGACCTCGCGCAGGATCGCCAGGACCAGCTGCCGGAAGGTGAACTGCACGATCAGCCGGGTGGCCTGCTGCGCGATGGGGATGCCGGCGGTGGTCGCGCCGAACGTGCCGAACGCCGCGGCGATCAGCGCGGCGATCTCGATCGCCAGCGCGATCAGCGACGCGATGATCGACAGCTTGGTGTACTCCACCTCCAGCGCGGTGTTGTCGCAGCTCTCCGCCAGCTGGTCGCAGATCTTGGCCAGCTTCGGCAGGTAGGAGTCGTCGCCGTCGGCGAACTTCCTCCAGTACTCCTCGAACCGCTGGACCGCCTCGCCGGTCTGGCTGGCGAAGACGGTCGACGCGGCGCCGTTGCCGTCGTCGAGCACGCCCTTCACGCCCTGCGCGGCGGTTCGGTAGGCATCGGCCATGCGCCTCAGCGCATCCTCGTCGCCCTCCGGCCAGCTCTGCCCGACCACGATCGGGAAGAGCCAGGTGACCTCGCTCGGTATCTCGATGCCCACCGCAGTCCCCCTCAGTAGACCCGGGTGATCCCGGACGCGTTGCCCCGGTCGGAACCCTCGTAAGCGTCGGCGGACTGCCCCACGCCGGTGCCGATGTCGCCCAGGGCCTGCGCGAGCACCCCGAACGCCTCCAGCGTCGCCTGCGAGTTGGGCACGTACTTCTGCGCGAACGCCTGCCCGGACTCGTCACCACCCCAGCACTGCCCCTCGGCCCGCAGCGCCGAGTCCAGCGCCCTGAGCACGTCGTTCAGCGCATCACCCGCCCCACCGAACTGGGCGGCCCCGCGCCGCAGCCCGGGGACGTCGACGTCGTACCCGCTCACCAGCCACTCCTGTCCATGACGCTGTTGCCGTCGTCCTCGTCGGGGGCAGGCGCGGAGCGGCGTGGCGGCCCCGGGGTCTGCGGCACGACGGGCGGCTTGGGGATGAGGTCCGAGAGCGACGGCACGCCGGGCAGCATCTCGGACAGGTCGATGCTGGGGCCCGCCTGCGCGGGGGCCAGCACCTCGTTCAGCTCGGTCCGCGCCTTGGCGACGGCCTGCCGCACGGTCTCGGTCGCGAGCCGGGACAGCCGGGCGGGGGTGGTGCGGTCGAACGCGGAGGGCGAGAACTCCAGCTCGGTCAGCGCGCCCGCCGAGTCGACCGTGGCGCGCACCGAGCCGTCCTGGGACACCGCGGTCGCGGTGATGGCCATGGCCCGCTCCTGCGTCTCGCGCAGCTCGGAGGTCTTCTTGCGCAACTCGCCCAAGAGGGAGTCCACCTGCTCGCGCATGGCGGCGTTGCGCGCCTCCAGCTCAGCTCGTCGCCCGGTCGGATCGGTCACAGCTGTCCCCTCGTGTGCGCGTGCAGAGGTGCAGACGCTAACGGAGCCCTGCGGGTTCCACGGATATCCCGTCCGTGTTGTCGGTGCGAGGGGGCAGAGTGTGTCACCGTGTTGCGTCCGTACCGAGAACTCGCCGGGGTCCCGCACCTGCCGTGGCTGCTGCTGTGGTCGCTGGTGGGCCGGCTCCACCTCACCGCGACGCCGCTGGCGGTGTCCTTCCTGATAGCCGGGTGGACCGGTTCGTACACGCTGGCGGGGGTGGTCGGCGGCGCGATGACGCTCGGCGTCGGCGTCGCGGGGCCGCTGCGCGGACGTACGGCAGACCGAAGTCCGGCGGGCCGCCTGCTGCTCGTCACGGCCTCCGGTTACGGCGTGGGCGTCGCGCTGCTCGGCCTGCTGCCCGCGGTGCTGCCCGGCTCGGCGTGGCCCGCGGCCGCGGCGGTGGCGTTCCTGACCGGCCTGTTCAACCCGCCGGTGACGGCGATGACCCGGGCGGCCTTCCCGCGCCTGGCCACCGGCAGCGCGCGGCAGGCGGTGTTCACCGTCGAGGCGTCCATGCAGGAGGTCATGTACATCGTGGGGCCGTCGGTGGCCGCGGTCGTGGTGGCGGTGTGGAACCCGCGGGCGGCGCTGTGGCTGTGCGGCGCGTTCGCGGTGCTCGGCGCGCTCGGGTTCGGCGCGGCGGTGCGCCGGGCGGGCCTGGACGAGCCGGTGGCGCGGCAGGCGGGGCGGAGCGGTCGGACGTTGCTCGCGAACACCCCGCTGGTGCTGGCGCTGGCCAGCGCGTTGTGCATGGTCGCGTCGCTGGTGGCGATCGACCTGGTGATCATCGCCTGGGCCCGGGACCAGGGCTCGCCGGGGCTGGCAGGGGTGCTCGCCGCGGTGTGGGGCGTCGGGTCGGTGGCCGGTGGGCTGATCGCGGGCGGGCTGAGCGGGCGGGTCCGGTACGCGCGGCGGGTGCTGCTGCTGGCGCTAGGCGTGGCGCCCCTGGCGCTCGTGCTGCCGCCGGTGCTGGAGCCGTCGTCGGTGTGGCTGATCGGCCTGGTCCTGGGGGTCGGCGGGATGGCGATCGCGCCGGCCATCGCGGCGGGCAACGAGCGGATCAGCGACCTCGCGCCGGACGAGCGCAAGACCGAGGCGTTCGGTTGGATGACCACGTTCACCACCGCGGGCTCGGCGCTGGCGCTGCCGGTGGCGGGGACGCTGCTCGACCACTCCGGACCGGCCGCGGCGGCGGGCACGAGCGCCGCGGCGGCGCTGCTGGCCGCGGTGCTGGCGAGCCGGGTGCGGGAACGGAGGGCTGTTCCGGTTGGGTGAGCGGATTCGGCTGGTGGGCGCGCTGCTGGCGTTCGTCGGCGGGGCGTTCCTGGCCGTGCAGGGCCGGTTGAACGGCGAGCTGGGGCACGTGTTCGGGGACGGTTTCCTAGCCGCGCTGGTGTCGTTCGGGGGCGGGTTGGCGCTGCTGCTGCTGACCGTGCCGACGACGGCCGCCGGGCGCGCCGGGCTGGCCCGGCTGCGGGACGCGCTGCGCGACGGGCGCATCCGCTGGTGGCAGTGCGTCGGCGGGGCGGCCGGCGCGTTCTTCGTGTCCACGCAGGGGTTGACGGTCGCGGCGCTGGGCGTGGCCGTGTTCACCGTGGCCGCGGTCGCCGCCCAGGCGGTGAGCAGCCTCCTCGTGGACCGGGCGGGGCTGGGCCCGGCCGGTCGGGTGCCGCTGACGGTGCCGCGCGTGCTGGGCGCCGGGTTGGCCGTGGTGGCGGTCGCGGTCGCGGTGGCGGACGAGTTCGGCGACCCGGCGGCGCTGTGGCTGGCCCTGCTGCCCGCGGTGGCCGGGCTCGGCCTGGGCTGGCAGAGCGCGGTGAACGGGCTGGTCCGCGAGGCGGCGGGCAGCACGCGGGTGACCACGATGGTCAACTTCGGCACCGGCACCGCGGTGCTGCTGGTGGTGTGCGCGGTGGACGTCGCGGTGCACGGCCTGCCCGACGCCGCCCCCGGCGAGCCCTGGTTCTACGCGGGCGGCGCGCTGGGCATCTTCACCATCGCCTCGGCCGTGCTGGCGGTGCGGTGGCTGGGGGTGCTGCTGGTCGGGCTGTGCCAGGTGGCGGGTCAGCTCGTCGGCGCGCTGGTGGTGGACGTGGTCGCCCCGGCCGCGGGCGAGCGGCTGTCGACCTGGACCGTGGTCGGCACGGTGTTGACGCTGCTGGCGGTGGTGGTCGCCGCGCTGCCCGGCCGGCGGTGATGAGAGGATGAGGCACGTGACTGCGACGATCCTCAACGGCAGGGCCACCAGGGACGCGATCTTCGAGGACCTGCGCGCGCGGGTCGCCGCGCTGGGCGAGCGCGGCGTGTCGGTCGGGCTGGCCACCGTGCTGGTCGGCGACGACCCCGGCTCGCACTCGTACGTGCGCGGCAAGCACAAGGCGTGCGAGCGGGTCGGCATCACCTCGATCCGCCGCGACCTGCCCGCGGACACGACGCAGGAACAGCTCGAACAGGTCATCGACGAGCTCAACGCCGACCCGGCGTGCACCGCGTACATCGTGCAGCTGCCGCTGCCGAAGCACCTGGACGCGAACGCGGTCCTGGGGCGCATCGACCCGCGCAAGGACGGCGACGGCCTGCACCCGGTCAACCTGGGCAAGCTCGTGCTCGGCGACGAGGCGCCGCTGCCGGCCACGCCGCGCGGTGTGGTGGAGCTGCTGCGCCGCTACGACGTGCCGCTGGCGGGCGCGAACGTGACCGTGGTCGGTCGCGGCGTGACGGTCGGCCGGCCGATCGGCCTGCTGCTGACCCGCCGGTCCGAGAACGCCACCGTGACGCTGTGCCACACCGGCACCAAGGACCTGGCCGTCGAGGTGCGGCGGGCGGACGTCGTGGTCGCGGGCGCGGGCAGTCCGGGCCTGATCACGGCGGACATGGTCAAGCCGGGCGCGGCCGTGGTGGACGTCGGCATCACCCGCACCGACGCCGGTCTGGTGGGCGATGTTCACCCGGACGTGGCGGAGGTGGCCGGGTTCCTCGCGCCGATCCCGGGTGGCGCGGGCCCCATGACCATCGCGATGCTGCTGACCAACACGGTCGAGGCGGCCGAGCGCGACCTCGCGACGGCCGGGGACTAGGGCGGAAGCGGGGCGGGAGCGGTGGAGCTGTTGCCGGAGCAGCGCTGGCGGTCGGCGGCGGGTAGGCACCTGCCGTTCGCCCTGGTGCTGGGTGTGGCCGGGTTGGGGTTCCTGCGCATCGTGCAGTACCACTGGCGGCAGGGCGCGGTGCTGATCGGCGTCGCGCTGCTGGTCGCCGCGCTGCTGCGGGTGCTGGTGACCGACGAGCAGGCCGGTCTGATCGCCATCCGGGGGCGCAGCGTGGACGCGCTGCTGTACTCCGGGCTGGGTTTCGCGGTCATCGCGGTGGCGATGACGATCATCGGCGGACCACTGGACCGCTGACCGCACCCCCTCCCCCGGCTCACCGAGGACCGACGTCCCGCCGGGTCCAGCACCCGCGCCCGGCACCCGTACCCGTGCCTGCCACCCGTGCTCGGCGCCCACACCGGCACCCGCGCACAGCACCCGCGCTCGGTGCCCACACCCGGTACCAGCACCCTGAACCCGTGCTCGGCGCCCGCGTCCTGCACCCACGCCCATCACCCACGCCCGCCACCAGCGTCCGGCACCAGCGCCCCGGCACCAGCACCAGCGCCGTCACTCGCCGGTGCGCTCGACCAGCGCGGTGATCAACTCCGCCAACTGCTCCTCCGGGAGCACCTCCGGCAGGGTCAGGTGCTCCACCATCAGGCCGGTCATCGCCAGGTACAGCGACACCACCGTGGTCCGGTCCCCGGGCAGACCCGCGTCCAGGTGGAACTGGACGTCCCGCTCCAGGTTCGCGCTGATCGTCCTGGTCAGCGCGGCCTGGAGTTCCGGGCGCCTGGTCGCCTCCAACCTCAGCTCCAGCAGCGCCAGGTAACCGGTCCGGTCGACCTGGAGCCGCCCCAGCAACTCCTGGAGCAGGCGGACCACCAGGCTCTTGTCCGGCGGGGCCGCCATGGTCTCGGCCAGCTTGACCGCGTTCGGGGTCAGCCGGACGTGGATGTGCTCGCCGACCTGCCGCAGCAAGTCGTCGCGGTTGGCGAAGTAGTTCGACGCGGTGCCGTTGGGGACGCCCGCCTCGACGTCCACCGCCCGGAACGTCAACCCCCTCGCACCCTCGCGCGCCAACACCTCGATGGCCGCGTTGACCAGTGCCGTTCGCCTGGTCGGGTTACTCGACATGATCCTCCCTTGACAACCACTGCACCCAAAGTACTACATTCGGAGCACTACGACCAGAGTGGTCCCGCCACCTGGCCGAAGAAGACCGAAGGAGAAGGACACCATGCGAAACCTGACCTACTTCGTCGCCACCTCGCTCGACGGCTTCATCGCCGACCCGACCGGCGGCTTCGACGACTTCCTGTTCGAGGGCGACCACATGACCGCGCTCTTCGAGGAGTACCCCGACACGCTGCCCGCCCAAGGCCGGGAGGCACTGGGCATCGACGCGCCCAACAAGAACTTCGACACGGTCCTGATGGGCCGCGCCACCTACCAGGTGCCAGGGGGTCTACCGAGCCCATACCCACACCTGAGGCAGTACGTGGCGTCGAGCAGACTCGTCTCGACCCCGCCCGACGTAGAGGTGGTGGCGGACCCCTTGGCGAAGGTCCGCGAGCTGAAGTCGGAGTCGGGCCTGGGCATCTGGCTGTGCGGCGGCGGCAGGCTGGCCGCCACCCTGCTGCCGGAGATCGACGAGCTGGTGCTGAAAACCCACCCGATCGTGCTGGGCAAGGGCATCCCGCTGTTCGCCGGCGAGTTCCCCACCGCCCGCTTCACCAGGGCATCGACGAGGACCTTCGACACAGGCGTCGTGTTCACCACGTACACCAGGGAGGAGGCCGCCTGACCCGGTCACTCACCCCGGCCCGACGCGCGCCTCACGGGCTTCCCGGGACCCCGTGACCGCACGCACCCGCCACGCCGCCCTCCAACCAACCCACACGACAACCGCTCCAGCCCACGCCCAGGCAGGCTCCCAGCCACAGCCAAGCTTCGGCCCAGCCCACTCCCAGCCGCCACCGGGCTCCAGCCCAGCCCAGCTTCCAGCCGCCACCAACCTTCAGCCTCGACCCTGTCCGCCGGTCACAAACCATCAGCGGCCAACCACCAACCACCAACCACCCGCTACCGGCCACCATCGTCAGCCGTCAGCCGCCAGTCCTTATCCACCAACCACCAACCACTGATCACCGGCGACCAGCCACCACGTCCCCGGCCCACGGCCCTGCCCAATCACCGAAAGTCACGAGAACGGGAGGGAATGCGCAAATCCAGTTGCTGCAAGCGTTCGGCGCGAATGCTGATGACGCCTTCCGCCGACTCCACCACACCCCGGACGAGCAGCGCGGGGCTCGTCCGGGCGACGCGGCGGTAGCGGGCCCACAGGCCCGGCGTGCACACGACGTTGACCATGCCGGTCTCGTCCTCGATGTTGAGGAACGTGACACCGCCCGCGGTGCCCGGGCGCTGGCGGTGCGTCACGGCGCCGCCGATCAGCACCCTGGTGCCGTTCGGCACCTCGGTCAGGCCGGCGGTGGTCAGGGCGCCGAGCCCGGTCAGGTGGTCGCGCGCGAACTCGGTCGGGAAGCTGTCCGGGGACAGGCCCATCGCCCAGACGTCGGCGATGGCCAGTTCCACCTCGTCCATGCCGGGCAGGGGCGGGGCCTCGGTGCCGACCTCGGTGCCGGGCAGTCGGCCGGGGCGGATCTTCGCCACGGCTCCCGCCGCCCACAGGGCCGCTCGCCGGTCCAGGCCGAAGCACCCGAACGCGCCCGCGGTGGCCAGGGCCTCGACCTGGGCGGTGGTCAGGTGGACGCGGGCGCCGAAGTCCGCCATGTCCTGGAACGGGACCGCGCCCCGTTCCGCGACAACGGCTTCGGCGACCCTGCGGCCGATGGTCCGGACATCGGCGAGGCCGAGGCGCACCGCCTGCTCACCGTCCACCGGTTCGAGGGTGGCGTGCGGGAGGCTCGCGTTGACGTCGGGGCCGAGCACCCGCACGCCGTGGCGGCGGGCGTCGGCGACCAGTGATTGAGGGGAGTAGAAGCCCATGGGCTGAGCACGGAGCAGGGCCGCGCAGAAGGCGGCCGGGTGGTGGAGCTTGAACCAGGAGCCGACGAACACGAGGTGCGCGAAGCTGAGCGCGTGGCTCTCCGGGAAGCCGAAGTTGGCGAACGCCAACAGCTTCGCGTAGATCCGCTCGGCCGACTCCGCGCCGACGCCGTTGGCCCCGGCACCCCGGTAGAAGCGCTCGCGGAGGCGTTCCATGCGGTACGTGGAGCGCTTGGCGCCCATGGCGCGCCGCAGTTCGTCGGCCTCGGCTGGGCTGAAGTCGGCCACGTCGACGGCGATCTGCATCAGCTGTTCCTGGAACAGCGGCACGCCGAGGGTCTTCTTGAGCGCGCCCTCCAGCAGGGGGTGGTCGTAGTCCCAGTCCTCCTGCCCGTTGCGGCGGCGGATGTAGGGGTGCACCGACCCGCCCTGGATGGGGCCGGGGCGGATCAGGGCGACCTCCACCACCAGGTCGTAGAACTCCCTGGGCTTCAGGCGGGGCAGGGTGGCCATCTGGGCGCGGCTCTCCACCTGGAACACGCCGACGGAGTCGGCGCGCCGCAGCATCTCGTAGACGCGTTCGTCCCGCAGGTCCAGGGCGCCGATGTCCACCTCCACGCCCTCGTGCTCGCGCACCAGGTCGATGGCGTGGTGCAGGGCCGACAGCATCCCGAGGCCGAGCAGGTCGAACTTCACCAACCCGATGGAGGCGCAATCGTCCTTGTCCCACTGCAACACCGTGCGGTCGGCCTTCCGGCCCCGCTCGACCGGGCACACCTCGCTGACCGGCCGGTCGCAGATGACCATGCCGCCGGAGTGGATGCCCAGGTGGCGAGGGAAGCCCTCCAGCTGCGCGGCCAGCTCCAGCACCGGGGGCGGGATGCCGCCTTCCTCCACCGTGGACCGGAGCGGGCCCCGGCGGTCAATCTTCCTGCTCCACGCGTCCTGTCGGCCGGCCGAGTGGCCGAGTGCCCGCGCCACGTCGCGGATCGCCGACCGACCCCGGTAGGTGATGACGTTCGCGACCTGGGCGGCGTGCCGGCGGCCGTACCTGCGGTAGACGTACTGGATGGCCTCCTCGCGGCGGTCCGACTCGATGTCGAGGTCGATGTCGGGCGGTCCGTCGCGGGCGGAGGTCAGGAAGCGCTCGAAGAGGAGGTCGAAGCGGACGGCGTCGACGTTGGTGATGCCCAGCGCGTAGCAGACGGCGGAGTTCGCGGCCGAGCCCCGGCCCTGGCAGAGGATGCCGTTGCGGCGGCAGAAGTCGACGATGTCGTGCACGACGAGGAAGTAACCGGGGAAGCCCAGCTCCTCGATGATCCTCAGCTCGTGCTCGACCTGCCGGTACGCGCGGGGGTTCTCGCCGATCGACCGGTAGCGGCGGGCGGCGCCCGCGTAGGTCAGCTCGCGCAGGTAGCTGTTCTCGTCGTGACCGGCCGGCACGTCGAACGGCGGCAGGCGCGGGGCGATGAGCCGCAGGTCGAACTGGCACTGGAGGCCGAGCACGGCCGCGCGGTGCACCGCGCCGGGGAAGCGGGCGAACCGGCGGGCCATCTCCTCCCCCGACCGCAGGCACGCGGTGCGGCCGGGAGGCAGGCGGCCGGCCAGTTCGTCCAGGCTGCGCCGCGCCCGCACGGCCGCCACCGCCGCGGCCAGCCGGCCGCGCGCGGGCACGGCGTAGTGGACGGCGTTGGTGGCCACGGTCGGCAGCCCGAGATCGTGGGCCATCGCCCACAGCAGGTCGTTGCGCGGGCCGTCCTCGGGGTAGCCGTGGTCGGTCAGCTCGACGAACACCCGGTCCGCGCCGTACCGGTCGGCCAGGTCGCGCAGCCTCGCGAACGCCGCCTCCGGCCCTTCCCGCGCCAACGCCCGGCGCACCGCGCCCTTGCGACAGCCGGTGAGCACGACGCAGTGGTCGCGGGTGTCAGCGACGACCTGCTCCGGCTCGTAGACCGGCCGGCCCTTCTCGGCGCCGTCCGCGAGCTGGCCGGTGGTGATCGTGCGGCACAGCGCGTGGTAGCCGTCCTGGTCGGCGGCCAGGAGCAGCAGGTGCTCGCCCTCCGGGTCGGGCTGCCCGCTGCGCGGCGCGGACAGCCCGAGGCCCAGCTCGGTGCCGAACACCGTGCGCACGCCCAGTTCGGCCGCGGCCTCGGCGAAGCGCACCACCCCGTACACGCCGTCGTGGTCGGTCAGGGCCAGGCCGTCGAGGTCGAGCCGGTGCGCCACCTCCACCAGCTCCTCCGGGTGGCTCGCGCCGTCGAGGAAGCTGAAGTTGGAGTGGCAGTGCAGCTCGACGTAGGGCACGCGCGAACGGGTCGCGCCCAGCTCGTCGACCTTGACCGCGAAGTCGGGCGGCGCCTCGTAGCGCCCACGCCGGCGCGTCCACGCGGGGCCGTCACCGCCGTCCGGTGGTCGGGGTTCGCCGGACAACGCGCGTTCCAGCTCCGACCACCGGACCGGCGGGTTGTTCCACCCCATCAGACCAGGTCGTCCGGCGCCCGCCGGGGCAGGGGGACCAGCGGGAACACCGGCCCGGCCGACGACCGCCCGGACCTGGGCCACGGGACCGGGCGCAGCGGCACGCGCGGCGGCGTCCAGCCGAAGTTCGCCGGGTACGCCGGTCCGCCGCGCTGCTCGGGCACGTCGAAACCCGCCAGCCAGTCCGCCAGCCCCGGGTCCACCCGGCCGTCCGGCTCGGGAAAGTCAGCGCTCATCAGTCGTACACCCCTTCCACCGCCCACTTCCCGCCCGTGCGGATCAGCAGGAAAGCCAGTTCTTCACCGCCCGGCGCGGCGCCGAGCACCTGGAGCCGGGCCGCGCGCAACGCGGTCGCCTCGTCCCACCAGCGCTCGTCCACCGGCCACGGCCCCGACCACGCCACCACCTGCCGCGCCCGCCCGGCGTGCACGATCCGGTGGGGCTGGACCACCAGCTCGGCGTAGCCGGTGACCACGACGTCCGCGCCCGAGGAGTCCAGCAGCGCCACCGGCTCGGGCTCGGCGAACACCGTCGCCGGCGACGGCGCGGGCAGCCGCCCCGGCCACGGCTGGTCCGGGTCGGACGCGGGCGGGCGCTCGTCACCCCAGGGCACCAACCGCACCCGCTCACCAGGCCCGCGCCCACCGCCGAGCACCGGCGTGAGCACGGCACCGGGCCCGAGCAGGCCCTGGACGTGCACCATCGCGCGCGCCGCCCGTTCCGCCGCCTCACCCTGGTCACGTCCCGCGCCCGGCCACAGGCCGAGTTGCAGGGCGGTGGCGTCGACGACCTCCTCCGGGTCCAGCTGGAGCAGCCGGACACCGGAGGCGAACCGGTTGCGGGTCAGCCAGCCGTCGAGCTGCCAGCGGACCCGGTCCGCGATGCCGTGCGGGGTGAGCGGATCGGCGCAGCGCCACACCCGGCGCAGCTCCTCGCCGTCCTCGGTGGTCGCCCGGACACCGAGGCGCGTGCAGGCCAAACCGCGGTCGGCCAACCGGGTGTGCAGGCTCTCGGCGAGCCCCCTGGCCGCGAAAGCCGCCGTATCGACCCGGTCAACGGGCGGATCGAGCTCACAGCCCACCGACAACTCGGGCGGCGGCCGACGCCGCGACGGAGGCCGTTCCACCAGCCCGGCGGCCAACCGGTGCGCCGGCACGGCCCGACGACCGAAGCGGTTGGCGACATCGCGTTCGGGCACGGAGGCGAACGCGCCGAGCGTGCGCAGCCCGAGCCGGCGCAGCAGGTCCACCAGTTCCGCCCGGTCCTCGCGGTGCTCGGCGGGCTGGTCCAGTTCCTGGACGCCGAGCGGAGCGAGGAACTCCCGGCTCCCACCGGGCGGGACGACCACCCCGCGGTGCGCCGCGAGGGTCGCCGCGAACAACCCGTCGGCGAACCCGACCTGCGCCTCGACCCCGGCACGCACCGCCACGTGGTCGACAACGCACTCAGCGGCTCGCTCCGCGGAGCCGTGGTGACCAACGGGCCCCCGCGCCCCGACGACCACCAGCCCCGGCCGCACCACCTCGACACCGGGCGCCAACTCCTCCACCGCCTCCGCGACGGGTTCGAAGAAGCGGGCGTCACGCGCCTCGTCGTGGTCGAAGACGACCAGCTCGGGACACCGCCCCTGCGCCGCGCGCGTGCGCCACCCCCGCCGCACCCCAGCGGCCCGGGCAACCGCGGAACAGGCGACAACCTCACCCGACCGCACAACAGCGGCGGGCACGTGCGGCAGCAGGGCGGCTTCGGCGGAGGCAGCCACCACCGGCCAATCAGGACACCAGACGGCGAGCGTGTACAGCGGTTCACCCCTGACGGTTGATCCGGAGGAATGGAGAGGAGGAACGGATGAAGGGAGAAGGAGGAAGGAGGAGGGGAGAAGGAGGCGAGGAAGGAAAGAGAGTTCAGGCGGCGGACAGGGCCAGAACCGGCGGGAGTGGGTCAGGAGAGGTCGCGGCGGCGGCGAGGCCGGAGCTGAAGGCCGGGCGGCGGGTTGGTGTCAGGGCTAAACGGGGTCGGGTGGTCGCGTCGCCGGCTGCGCCGGGGTCGGTCACGCGGGAGCCGGGTGCGCGGGAGCCAGGTGTGATCGAGCCGGGTGCGCGGGAGCCAGGTGTGATCGAGCCGGGTACGCGGGAGCCAGGTGTGTCAAGGCGAGGTGCGCCAGAGCCAGACGTGCTGGAGCTGGGCGTGCCGGAGTTGACCGGGCCGAAGTCAGGCGAGGCGGAGTCGACCGGGCTGGAGCTGGCCAAGGCGGAGCTGGGCGCAGTGGAGCCAGGCGGGTGGGAAATGACCGGGGTCGAGCCGGCCGGGACAGAGCTGGCTGGAACGGAGCCGGTCCGGGCGGAGCCGACCGGGGCGGAAGGGGTTGAGGCGGAGCTGACCGGGGCGGAAGGGGCTGGCGCGGAGAGCGTTGAGGTGAAGAGCGTTGGGGCAGAGGAGGTTGGGGCAGAGGAGGTTGCGCCGGAGAGGAGTAGGCGGGTTTGCCTTGGTTTTGCGGCTGCGCCTCGGCCTGTTGTGCGCACGGTGGCGGTTCGGCTGGTCAGCACGCCGTGGCCTTGGGACAGGCCCGTCCACGGGTCCGGGGTGGCACTCAGCTCCACGTCCGCACCCGGCCACGGGGTGGCGAACGGCAGCAGGACCGCCTTGCGGTGCCTGGCTCTCGCCGAGAGCTTGCGGGCCGTGGCGTCGGTGACCGGGGTGGCCACCGAGACCAGGTCGAAGCCGTCCAGCAGGGCGGCCACCGTCTTCTCGACCTCGCTCCGGTCCCTGCCAGGGCGAGGGACCAGAGCGAGTCGGTGGACAGCCACCCCCAACTCGGCCGCCGCGAGTACCCCGCACCCCGGCAGGCCGACCACGGCCGCCCAGCACCCTTCTGCTGTCGCCGCGGCCACCAGCGTGAACAGCAACGATGTCGACTCTCGCACCGACACCGTGCTGCCACGCCGCAGGCCGCCCCACGGGAGGAGCTCTGCCAGTTCCCCGCGAACTGGCAGAGCTCGGGCCGGTGCCGCGGTCAGCTCGCTCGCCGCGCCTACCCCGAGCGCGGACAGCATCGCCGTTGCCGACCTGGACACCCGCCTCTCCTCCCACTGATCCGCGCGCACCCCTGTGCGCGGACCGCCGTGGGAAGTCCGGCGACCTGTCTGTCGAACATGTGTTCGAACGACGTGGTGATCATATCGCGGGGCGACCGCCTGGTGTCAATGCCCACGAACGAGTGGTTGGGGCACTTTCTCGCGCATCGGCCGCAGGACCACCCGCAACAC
This sequence comes from Saccharothrix lopnurensis, assembly GCF_042658445.1. Classification (NCBI taxonomy): domain Bacteria; kingdom Bacillati; phylum Actinomycetota; class Actinomycetes; order Pseudonocardiales; family Pseudonocardiaceae; genus Saccharothrix; species Saccharothrix lopnurensis. The sequence goes on from NZ_JBHSQO010000007.1 coordinate 163,235, forward strand.
CAGGGGAACAGCGCGAATTCAGCCCAGGGAGGGGAAGGAGGGAGGGGACGGGGAAGGGAAGGAGGGGAAGGGAAGGAGGGGGAGGGCGAGGGGTCGAGGAGGGAGGGAGGGGAAGGGAGGGGGAGCGCGGCTGGGGGAGCGCGGCTGGGGGCGGTGGGACGCCCCGACCTGTCGGGGAACCCTCGTGGGGCAAGGACAAGAGCAAGCGTGGCCTGCTGCGGGCGACGCGGCGCGGAAA